>DATKCJ010000151.1:0-9982 GCA_035513275.1 Opitutaceae bacterium | reverse complement strand
CGAGGCCTCACCCGCAGGTGGCAAAAAGATCTGCTCGGTGTCGGAGGCGCTCGAGTGAGTCCAGTAATGGACCCAAGCCAGATCGAGCCGGTCGGGTTGTCCGTAGAGCGCATTAGCCAACTCCGGGTGCGCGCTCAGGTAGGTTTCGACGAGGAAGTTCGCCGGGCGTGACGGCACGCCTGGCGGCTCTTCGGAGCCGCCGCCCGAACTTGGGATGTAGACCGCCCTCACCGTCTCAATGAAGCTGACGGAACCGCCACGGTTGCTGGCGACAATGCCGCGCGCGCGGATGTAGAGCAGCTTGTTCTGTGTGAATGGACCCGCCACTGAGGCGCGCCATCCTGGAACTCCACCGGAGGCAAACCGGGTGCCATCGATTGGTGAACCCCAAGTGCCGTCCTCTTGAACCTCGAATGTTGCCGCCAGAATCTCGGGACTGGAATCCGACCGCAGCCACTCGATGGATTCATTGTCCGCTCCGACAGTCAGGGAGATTTTCGCCTGAACCGACGGGCTCAGCCGCGCGATCAAGTAACGTGACCTGCCTCCGATCTGCGAAAAAGTGCCACCGACGATCAGTTTTCCGTCTTGAGCGAGCAGGAGCGCGCTTACCGGTCCGTTGGACTGCGGGTCGTAGCCAGAATCCAGGGCGCCCGTCGGCGATAGCTTCGCGATGCCGTTACGGGCAGTGCCGTTGACCTGCGTGAATGCGCCGCCAATCAAAACAGAGCCGTCAGTCTGCACTGCGATGGAGCTTACCGCGCCGTTCACAACAGGCGCGAAGGAACCGTCGATCGCTCCACTTGTGTTGAGGCGCCCGATGTTTGCGACGTTCGAGCCGGCAAGCGTGGTGAAGCTGCCGCCCACAAGAATCCGTCCGTCTCCTTGCACCGTGATCGCCGTGACCAACTCATTGGCGTCGGCGGTGAACGCAGCGTCCAGCGTGCCATCGGAGTTCAATCGCGCGAGGTTCACGCGTGATCCAGTCCCCGCAGTCGTGAAGGAGCCGCCGATAAGAATCTTGTCGTCGGCCTGCAACGCCAGCGCGTGCACGTTTCCATTGGCAGAGGCATTGAAGTTTGCATCGAGAGTGTCGTCCGCATTGATCCGGGCGACGTGCGCGTGCGCGACTCCATCCACCGTGGTGAAGTCACCGGCCACGACGACCCTTCCATCCCCATCAAGTGCGAGGGCGCGGACGGTTCCGTTTACAACAGGTGCTCCCCCGGAGATCGGCGTGCCGTCCGTGCTCAGGAGGGCGAGGAAAGGAATGTTCGCGTTGCCAATGTTCTGGAATGCGCCACCGGCGAGGACCACGCCGCCGACCCGGAACGACGAGAACGATCCCGCGGCGATGATGTCGTCCTTGTTTGGGTCGCTATCCAAAACGACCACGGATCCCACGGCCCCGCCGGCGTTCGGATTGAACGTGGTATCGAGCGTGCCGTCGGTGTTAAGTCGCGCAATCCGGCTTCGCACGACGTCGCCGATAGTGCTGAACACGCCGCCGATGATAAGCCTCTCATCAGATTGGAAATCGATGTCGAGGACCGGGCCATTGGCGTTCGGATTGAAACCGGTGTCGAGAGTGCCATCCGTGTTGACCCGGGCGATATTGTTGCGCGCGGTGGTTGCCGCGGCGCCGTTCGGCTGAAAAGTCGAGAACTGACCTCCGACCACGAACAATCCGTCGGAATCCCTCTTGATGACGACCACAGCGCCGTTGGGCTTCGGATCGAACACGGTGTCGAGCGAGCCGTCGGCATTAAGGCGCGCCATGGCGTTTCGAGTGGTGGATGTCGTCGCACCGTTCGGTTGCAGGGCGGTGAATGATCCGCCGATCACTATCTTGAAATCGGTCGCCGTGGTTCCTGGCTGGATGGCGATGGTGGCGACGTCGGCGTTTGCATTCGGATTGAAGGGCGTGTCGAGCGAACCGTCGGCGTTGAGACGCGCTATTCGATTCACGTTCACGGCTGTTGCGTTGCCTGGCGCGAGCGTGGTGAACTGCCCACCGATCAGTATCTTGTCGTCTGGCTGGAACGCAGCCCCGAGCACGACGGCGTTTGCATTTGGATTAAACGTGCCACTGAGAGCACCGGTCGGGTCCAGGAGCGCGACCCGGTTCCGGGTAATCGAGCCGACATGGGTGAACGAGCCGACAATCAGGATCCGGTCTCCTTTCACCTGAATGTCGTAGACGATGCCGTCGGGACCTGGCTTGAACGTCGTATCGAGCGATCCATTCGGAAGGAAGCGGGCCAGATTCGTGATGACGTGGTCCCCGACCGTGGCGGTAAACGAGCCGCCAACGAGGATGTTTCCGGCACCCTGCACAGCGACGGCCTCGATCGAACCGTCGATTTGCAGGTCGGGATCGATTTGCAGGCCCGAACGCAGACTGCCGTCCTTGGTGAGCCAGCCGATCCGGTGGTTAAGCACCGTGTTGTCGTCGGCGAGCGTGCGCGGAACAACGGCCTCGACCGGCCCGTCGGCATTCGGGTTGAATTGATTGTCCGGAAGTCCCTCGGATCTCATCCGGATCAAGTTGCGCGACGTCGATCCGGCGATCGATGTGAACGCTCCGCCGACGAACACCGTGCCATCCGTTCGATACGCGAGTGTGCGAACGTCCCCGGTGGCTCCTCCAACCTCCGTCTTGAAGCTGGAGTCGACCGATCCGTCTGCCTTGATCCTTGCGAGACCGCCGGTGAGTTGCACGGCCACCGATCCAGTCGGACGAAATCCCGTGAACGGTCCGGAAACCACCGCGTCGCCCGAGGACTGGACAATCATGGCGACGATCTGGCTGCTAGGATTCGGCTCGTATGAGGTGTCGATGGTGCCGTCCGCCTTGATTCTTGCCATGCCCCTGCGCACGGTCACTTCCGTCGCCCCGTTGGGCGCAAAAGCCAAGAATCTGCCACCGACGAGAATGTCGCCACCGGCCAGCGGCACGATCGTGTTGACGATATCGTTCGCATTCGGGTCGAAGGCCTGAACCAGCGAGCCGTCCGCATTGAGCATCGCAATTCTGTTGCGCGAATAGGTTGTGAGCGTTGTTCCCTGGCCGGCTGATGGCGTCACAGAGGTGAACGCACCGCCGATCAGTATCTTTCCGTCGCCGTAGAGCTGCACAGTCGAAACCGTGTTGTTCGTATTCGGCGAGAACCCGCTCACGAATGTCCCGTCGGCGTTGAGGCGCGCGAGGCCACCTGCGGTAAACGACGTCGTGCCAACGGTGACGGACGAGAAACTTCCGGCGATGAGTATCTTGCCATCCGGCTCGACGACTATCGATGTGATTAGGCCGTTGGCGGAAGTGGTGAAACTGGTGTCAACGCCGCCGCTAGCTTCCAGACGCGCGAGCACTGTGCGTGCGACGGCTTCGGTGGCGCCCTTGGGCGTCAGGGCTGTGAAATTGCCCGCGATGAGTATTTTGTTGTCCGACTGGACGGCGATCGCACTCACGGCCCCGTTCGGATTCGGATCGAAATCCTCGTCGATCATTCCGGTCTCGTTGACCCGGGCGATGTTGTTTCTCGTGACCGCCGTGGTGGCGCCGTTCGGAGTGAGTCGGTTGAACGAGCCGCCGATGAGCACCTTCTTGTCAGCCTGTTCGGCCAGGGCGCTCACCAATCCGTTCGTGGTTGGATTGAACACCGGGTCTACCACCCCGTCTGCGGAAATGCGGGCGACGTTTCTCCGGGTGATACCGGCGATGCTCGAGAATGAGCCGCCAAGTAGGATACGTCCGTCTTCCTGCTCGGTGATCACGCTGATGCCGCCACTGACGCTGGGATCGAGCGACGTGTCGAGCGAGCCGTCCTCATTCAGGCGCGCCAGGAAACGCCGGCCGATTCCGCTGACATTGCCCGCAGGAAAGAAATCGGTGAAGGAACCGCCCACGAAAACCTTCCCATCGGCCTGAAGTGCAAAGGTGCTGACTGTATAGCTCGGCCCCGGGAAGAAGGTCGTGTCGAGCGTGCCGTCGGCTGCAAACCGGGCAATATAGTCGGCACGTGAGGCGGCAGTTTGCCCTGTCGAGAATGCGCCGCGGAACACTCCGCTGACCACGATCCTTCCGTCCGGCGTCACGGCGACAGCAAGTGCGTCGGAATTGAGGCCTGCCTTGAATGCTTCATCCGTGGTGCCGTCGTTGTTGATGCGGACGATCCGGCTGTGCGTCAGCGCGGCAGTGGCTCCGGTCGGCTGTAGACTCGTGAAATTCCCAACCGCGATCATTTTGCCATCAATCTGGAAAGCCAGTGCCGTCACCAGATTGTTGGCGTTCGGGTTGTAGCTTGTCAGCGCTCCGGCGGAAGTGAGTCGCGCGATGCGGCCTCGCGCCACAACCGTCGGGTCTCCCGTCGAAGTGGCAGTCGTGAAGCCGCCCGCGACGATTATTTCCCCGCCCGGGTGGACAGCGATTGCCTTTACGACGTTGTTGAAGCCGGGATTGAAAGTGGAGTCGAACGACCCGTTGCTATTAAAGCGTGCGATGCGCAGGCGTCCTTGTTCGGCGCCCGCGTTGGGGGCGATCGTCGTGAACTCGCCGCCGATGAGGATGCGACCGTTCGAGTCCCGCGCCAGCGCGGCGACGTGGACAAGCGAGGGAGCCGATCCGCCGACGTTTGGATCGAAGGACGGATCGACTGTGCCGTCGGCATTGAAACGTGCGACCCTGTTCCGGGCGACAGTCGTGCTGCCTGAATTGACGGACGTGAAGTAGCCGCCGATCACGATCTTCCCGTCCGGCTCGAGAAGAATCGCCGTCACCGGACCGTTCGCGCTGGGCAGGAATGTAGTGTCGATTGAGCCGTCGAGATTGATGCGCGCGAGTCGCCCGACTGCGAATGGATCGTTCACGCCGGACGTCTGCAACTCGGTGAAGTAGCCGCCGACGATAATCCGGCCGACCGAATCAATCGCCGAAGCGACCACCTGAGCGTTTGCCCGCGGCGCAAACCCGTCCTCCGAGCTTGGGGTCACCGCGTGAGCCGGAGCGATTGAGGCCGCCAATCCGATCACAAGAACAAGTCGCGCCAGCGCCCTGTGCATCGCCGAAAACCGTGCCGCGAAGTATCGCGCGGAGCCGGGGGTTTTCACCGAGTGGGAACCAGCTGCTGGGGTGCGCGACGGACGGGCTTTGAAAGTCATGAAGGGAAGCGAGGGCAGAGGGTGACGTTAGGTAGCAAATCACTGTTACAACAAGTGAAATCTTCGCAGCGCAGGCATGCGCCGGCGGGAATCCAAGTGTGGCGATAGACCTGCCTTCGCCCGATCCGTTCCGGCGGCAATTGCGCATGCCCTTGTTTCCTCCTCGGCGCACTCAACAACGCAAAGGACGCGCCACTGATCGCAGTGTTCGAAGTGCCTCCCCGGGCAATCCGAAGATGCGGGCTTGCACACGGCGCATAAAAGCAACTTTCTTCGAACTGGCGCCGGTTCTCGCGGTCAACGCGGGGAGCCCGCCACCAAATACCCAATGCCAAAATCAAGTTCGCGCCGTTTCCTCTTCGCCTTACTCGCCGCATTTCTGATCGCATCCACCGCGGGTGCTCAGGGCACCGGCGCCCCAACCGACGAAAGCGGACCGTCCGATACGAAGCCTGCTTCGAGCAAGGTGCAGGACGAGGAAGAGTTGGCGGCGCAGCGTGCCGGATTCGGGCGTTTGCCGAACTACGAGCTCATGTTCCCCTCGAATCTCCTTTCTGTCGGTGTGCGGATCTCCGGCGGCACCAAGGTTGAATTCGCTGGCGTCGGTGCAATTGCGAACCCGTCAATGCCAGACGATAGTCCGGCATCAAACGAACTGCGGATCTACAGTAACGGAGGTGTCGGCCCCGATGCGCGGACCGATCTCAACAACCAACCGATTCCACCTGATGGAAAGACGAACTCCTGGGCTTTCGCTTCGGAGGACCAGATCGCCGAGGATGGGAGTGGAATCTACATGACCGCGTTCAGCACGTCCTCCGATGGCTCGGTGGTGAGGGCCGAGTCGGGATACAATCCCGGGTTCGACATTGAATTGTCGCGGAGAATCGGCGGCAAAAAAATCAAATGGGGCGTGCAGGCCGGTATCGGCCTGAGCGACATCAATGCGAAGACGACTGGCGACATCTCCGCGTCCGTTCGCGAATTGACTGATTTCTACTCGCTGCTCGGTGCCGCTGCGCCAGAGGCGCCGTATGAAGCACCTGACATCTCCCTCGACATCGTCACCAACCCTGATGGCTCGGTCTCGACTGTTTCGACCGATGTTTCCGTCCTCATCTCAGATTTGCCGGTCGAGCGGATTGATGAGACGATCGTGTCAGGCGCCCAGATCAGCGGCTTCTGGCAGGTGAAAGGCGCCTATTTCAGCGCTCGTTTGGGCTCGTGGGTCGAAATGCCGCTCGGCACTCGATTCACAGTGCGAGCGAGCGGTGGGGTCTCAGGCAAGGTCGTCGGGGCTTTCATGCGGTTTGATGAGCGTTTCATTCTTCCAGACGAGGCAGGGGAACTTACTGCTACAGACCAGACGAACACGGATTCCTGGGCCATGGTCGGCGGCTACGCTGCGGTTGAAGCACAATACTGGCTCACAGAGCGATCGGGATTTTTCGCAGGTGCCTCCTACGAGGCAGTCGCTGGCGACGTGGAACTGCGCTCCGGCGAGCGCGTGGCGAAGATGAACCTCGAGAGTGGCGCCGGCGTTCGCCTTGGCTTCACGACGCGGTTCTAGTCCAAAGCCACGCGTTCACCGCCGTTCGAAATTCTGAAATGAAGAAGCCCTCCCGGATCGGGAGGGCTTCTTCGCAATTGGACTGTGCGACCGCTTACTTCGCGGGCTTTGCGCGCTTGAACTTCGACGTGAATTTCTCGACGCGGCCGGCCGCGTCGACGATGCGCTTCTCGCCGGTGTAGGCGGGATGCGAGTCGGAAGTCACATCACGCAGGATGATGTGGAACTCCTCGCCATCGATCTTCTCCTTGCGGGCCGACTTGAGGGTCGACTTGGTGAAGAATTTGCGACCGGTCGAGACGTCGATGAAACAAACGTTGTTAAGGGCGGGATGGCCTTCGGTTTTCACGGCGAAATGGTGTAAATATCAACCCTGACGCGCCTTGTAACGCGGGTCAGTCTTGCAGATGACGTAGAGTTTGCCCTTTCGGCGGACCACCTGGCAGTCAGGATGGCGACGCTTCGCGGACTTGAGAGAAGACACAACTTTCATGGTAAAAGGTGGAGAGCATCGGGGCACGTCGCCCCTGTCAAACCCTTTTCCGGCAGCAAGCTCCGTCTCGCGCGCTTCGTAATCACACCCGTTGGCCCTCGCGTCCTTCCTTCAGCGCCGCAGGCCTTGGAGTGCGCCAGTCCCCTGGCGCTTTTTGAGGGGACAATCGCATGCGCGCGCAGATGAGAAAGCGGCATCCCGGCGCGCCGGGACACTCCAAGACGCTGTCGCGAGGGTGCCCCGCAAATCGAACATGCGAGAAACCTGCGCAACAAAGTCCCAGTTTCGCACTCGCCTCTCAGCCCCGCACAAGTTCCCACATCGCCCTGCCCTTGCGGATGATTGACGCGAGGACATCAGGGGTGACCGCCTGTTTCGGATCATCGCCGATGCCATGCGAGGGGCTCACGTGCGACTCAATGCACAGCCCGTCGGCACCGTAGGCGATCGCGGCCAGCGCCGCATCGCGCACGTAAGTGGCCTTGCCGACGGAGTGCGACGGATCGACGACGACCGCCGCCCAAGTCTTTTCCTTCAACAGCGGCGTGATGCTCTCGTCCGGGTGATTGCGATAGCCATCGAGAGTCGGCGTGGTGCCGCGAGGGCAAAGAAGAATGTTCGGGTTGCCAAAAGCTGCGATGTATTCGGCGGCGGAGATGAACTCGTTCAATGATCCCATGTGGATGCTGCGCTTGAGCAACACCGCGCGGTCCGGCCGCTTGCCGAGCGCCTTGCCGATCGCGCGCAGGAGTGAGTAGTTGAGCGCGTTGCGCGCGCCAACTTGAAGCACGGTCACCCCGGCATCGAGTGCGAGCTTGATGTGCTCCTCCTCCATCACCTCGGTGTCGACCGGCAGGCCCGTGCGGCGCGAACCTTCCATCAGGATGTCGAGCGACTTCACGTCGCCCTGGAACGAGTAGGGATTCGTCCGCGGCTTCCAGACACCGCCGCGCAACATGTGCCCGCCGGCCTCCTTCACCGCCTGTGCGGTCTCGTAGAAGTAGTTGGGATTCTTTGGATCGATTGTGCACTGGCCTGCGATGACAAAGAGCTGCGTGCCCAGGGTCACGCCGCCGAGCGTGAGACTCCCCGTCGCGAGATCGGACCGGCGGTCCATGAGCCGAAATGGCGACTGGATCCTGTCGATCCGGTCGACGTAGGGCAGGCCCTCGAGCCGGTTGATCATCAACTCGTCGCGCTCGTCGCCGACGATCGCGTAGATGGACCGCATCGCGCCGATGATCGGCTGGATGCGGCAGCCAAACTCGGAAACGATTTCGGTAACCTCGCGCAACTGGTCGTCAGTGAACTCTTTGGCCTTTGGAAGGATCATGCGAACTGGCGATGGTGCGGCGAACTGACCTCATGGCAACTCGGATGTCCGGGGGCGAAGGATGCCCGACGCGCCTCTCGGCGAGAGGCGCGCTACCTCGGAATCGCAGTCTGCGACATTCCGAATTCAGGATCGAAGGTAGCGCGACCTCGCCGAGGGGCGCGGAAGCCTTTCGAAGCACTACAACGCCATCGCTCGCCCGAACTCCTCCGGCAGCGGCGCCGTCGCCTGAAACGCCACCTTGCGCCCTCCCCGGCTGTATTCGAGCCGGGTCTCCACCGAGTGTAGAAACAACCGTTTCAGCCCGGTCGCCTTCGCAAAATCGCGGTTGCGCCTGAAGTCGCCGTAGGTCGCATCGCCGATGATTGGCAAATGCCGCTTCGCACACTGGACGCGCAACTGGTGCGTCCGCCCTGTGAGAGGTCTGAGCTCGAGCAGTGCAATCGGCGTCTTTCCGCCTGAAACCTCGAGCACGCGGATCTCGCTTTGCGCCGGCACCTGCCCCGCGCCCGCGCGCACGTATGAGCCCGCGCGCTCGACTCCGATCCGGTCGCGCCACGATTCCGAGGCGGCGCGCGGACGGCCAAAAACGAGCGCGTTGTAGAGCTTCGTCACAGCGTGCTTCGCGAACTGCTCCTTGATTTCGTGCGCGAGAGATTCGTTTGAAGCGACAAGCACCACGCCGGACGTGGCGGAGTCGAGACGGTTGAGCAGCCAGAGACGCTGTTCGGCACCTTTCGCGGAGGCCCAGACGAAATACTCACCCTCCTTGTCGTAGCGTGCGTCGAGCAGCGACCGCTGTTGGTCCTTCGGAGTGTTCGGGTGCGAGAGCACCCCGGCTGGTTTTGAAAGCGCTGCGAGTCCGTTTGGGTCGCACTTGATGAGAGTCACACCGCGCCCTGCCGGCAGCGAGGTCCAGAACTCTCCCGCGGCCGCCGCACTCACCGGTAGTGGAATTTAAACGTGAGCACCTGCTCGTTACCGAGTATCGCCACCATCTCCTTTGTCCACGGCCTGTAATGCTGCCGAGCCTGGATCGCGCTGAGACACGCATAGGTGCCCTGCTTGCCTGCTGTCTCCTCAACCTCCTCGATCCGCGTGACAATTCCTTCCGAATTCAGCGTGAACCGGATGATCACTTTGGAGCCGGAAACGGGACGAGTGGGGGTCATTGAAAGCACGCGATCCCATTGGGCGTCTACGATTTCGATTAGCTCCTGCAGGTAGTCACCGAATTCGCTGAACTGCGAATCGACTCCGATTACTCCCGCATTCGAAACGCCCATCGGCCGGTTCGCTAGCGGTGCGGGACGGACGTTTTGTACCCGCGGCTGCGGACGCGGCGAAGGCCTTCCGGGCGTCGTCTGCGGTGTGGCGACGACGACTTGGTCCTGATTCGGCTGATCAGCTCCCTCGACACGTTCCT
>DATKCJ010000150.1:0-4227 GCA_035513275.1 Opitutaceae bacterium | reverse complement strand
GTCGTTCCCCTCCATCTCAACGTGCAACGAAATCAGGAAGAGGTCCGCCACGCCGGTGGGCTCGACGACGGCTTCCCATCGCGCATTGCCGAAATCCGGCGTCGGCACCTCGTCGCCCTCCTCGACTTTCTCGAGATCGGTCTCGAGTAGAACCTTCTCGCGGATCCAGCGAAGCTCCTGCTCAAACGCGCGGTCCGACCTCACGCTCTCCACGCCTTCGATCACGTTCACATAAGCGCCCGCGAGCACAACGACAGCGATCGCGAACAGCGCCACCGCGAGAAGCACCTCGATGAGCGTGAACGCGCGCGACGGGAACCTCCGAAGTGTAGCCCTGCGCGTGAGCGCAGGGACTTCGAACGCTTCCAATCTTGTCCCGCTCCTCACGGAGCGGGCTACACGCAGCGGGCATGCGGGAAGCGTCATCATCCCCCATCCTCCTCGTCCCCATCGATCAACTCAGCGCATGTCCAAGGATCGATCGGCAGCCGGCGCGTGCCGCCTGGAAAACGAAACTCGACGGTCACCGGCTGGCACGTGCCGTCGGGGAACACGAGCATCGACGTGATCTCGCGCTCAGTCACGAGCCGGCCTCGAATGAGCGTGAAGGTGTTTGACGGCAGCACCTGCTTGAAGACCGCCTCGAACTTGTCGCTGCCGGATGTCCCCTCGAGGTCCACGTTCTCGGTCCTGACGTTCCCGCCTCCCTCGACCACGAACTGCATGTCGTCGGGGTTGAACGTGATCCGCTGCACGCGCCGCGTGCGCATGGCCGCCTCGCGCGCGTCGCGCAGCGAGGCCCAGAATGCGCCCTCGAGCGAGTCGGCAGGCGTCGTCCGCGCGATCGAGTCGATGCTTATCACGAACACACTCGCGGCCGAACCGATGAGCGCGAGCACCAGCAACACCTCCAGCAGCGTGAATGCACTGCGGAGTCGGACGGCTACAAATCGCATGTTTACCCGGGGCAATGCCGGAGGCGGGACCGGTTACCAGTTGCCGATGTCGTCGGCGCTTTCGCGTCCATCGGGGCCGAATGACCACACATCAAACCTGTCGGGATTCTTGGTCCCCGGATAACGGTATTGGTAGGGGTTGTTCCACGGATCGAGCGGCAGTGTGCGTGCCTCGAGATACGGCCCCTTCCAACGATCGGCGCGGTTTGCCGGCGGAGTGATCAGCGCCTGCAGGCCCTCCTCGGTCGACGGATAGCTGCCCATGTGAATCTTGTAGGTGGACAGCGGCACCTTGAGACTCTCGTTTGCAAACAGCCGGGCGATCGCTTCCTGGTTCTGGCCGAAAATCTTGTCGACGTTGAAAATGACGGTGCCCGCAAGAAGAGCGACAAGCGCGAGGACAATCAGAATCTCAATCAGGGTCATGCCCGCTCGGGCTTTGCGACGGGTGAAGTGCATGTCTGAAAACGATGGAGGAGCCCCACCACCGGTCAAGCAGACGGCTGCCCTCGCTGCGAAGTTACTCTACTGTGACACCGTCTCGTCTGTCCCGAAAAGCGCTCCCGGCGCGCCGGGCGTAGTGTCCAGCCGCGTGTCCCGGATCCAGCCCAGGTGACCACCACGTTGTTCGAAGTGCGCGCAGCGCCTTGGACTGCGGCAGTCCCCTGCCGCTTTTTCCGACCTTCCAACCCGGTCTTGCGCAATCGCCGCGCTCCGGTGAACTTCGCCCTTCGCATGCAACTCATCGATGGCAACCAGATCGCGGCCGACATCGTCGCGGAACTCAAGGCCGAGGTCGCCTCCCTCCACGGCCGGAAGCCCTGCATCGCGCTCGTGCGCGTGGGCGAAGACCCCGCGTCGGTCTCCTACGTCCGCAAGAAGGACAAGACCGCCGCCGAGATCGGCATCGAGAGCCGCATGGTCCTCCCGCCCGTCACGATCACGCAGGACGAACTCCTCGCGATCATCGACGGCCTCAACAACGACGCCAACGTCGACGGCATCCTCGTGCAGTCTCCGCTTCCGAAGGGATTCGACGAAGTCGCCGTCTTCCGCCGCGTCGCGCCGGAGAAGGATGTCGACGGCTTCCACACGCTCAACCTCGGCAAGGTCGCGCAGGATGACGCCACGGGATTCGTTTCGTGCACTCCCGCCGGGATCATGGAGCTGCTTGCGCGAAGCGAGGTCGACTTGAAGGGCAAACACGTGGTCGTGCTCGGCCGCAGCCTCATCGTCGGCAAACCTGTCGCGCTGCTCGCGCTTCAGAAAAGGGCCGGCGCTAACGGCACCGTGACCGTCTGCCATTCGCAGACCGCAAATCTTCCCGCGATCACGCGTCTCGCCGACGTGCTGGTCGCCGCGATCGGCCGCGCGGGCTTCGTGAAGGCTGACATGGTGAAGCCCGGTGTCGTCGTGATCGACGTAGGCATCAACCGCGTGCCCGACTCGACCCGGAAGTCCGGATACCGCCTCGTCGGTGACGTCGAGTTCGACGAGGTCGCGCCGCTCGCCTCGAAGATCACGCCCGTGCCCGGCGGCGTCGGCCCGATGACTGTCGCGATGCTGATGAAGAACACGGTAAAGGCCCGCAGGCTTGCCGCAGGCTCAGCCGCGGGGAGATAATCAAATTGCCACGCCGCAGCGCGCCGCATCACATTTTAAAGTCCTCATGCAAAAGCCCAAGATCCTCGTCGTAGACGACCAGCCGGTAAACGTGCAACTGCTTCGGAGGAAGTTGGAACGCGAAGGGATGGAGGTGCTCTCCTCGAGCCGCGGAACCGACGCGCTTGTGCTCGCACAGGAGAAGCTGCCCGACCTCATCCTTCTCGACGTGATGATGCCCGACATGAACGGCTTCGAGGTGTGCCACAAGCTCAAGCAGGCCGTCTCCACGCGCTCGATCCCTGTCATCTTCATCACCGCGCGCACGACGAAGGAGAGCAAGCTCGAGGGCCTGAGCGTCGGCGCCGTCGACTACATCACCAAGCCCATCGACCTCGACGAGACGCTCGCCCGCGTGCAGACGCAGCTTCGCTTCGTGTCGATGAACCGCGAATTGCTCCTCCTGCAGCGCCGCCTCGCCGAGGCCCGGCGCTCCGCCTCCATCGGCGCGATCACGCAGGGCATCTCGCACAACCTGAACAATCTCCTCGGCGTCGTCATCGGCTACGTCGACCTCATCAAGACGTACTACGACCGGCCCGAGCTCGTTAAGAAAAACGTCAACGCCGTCGACGATGCCGTGAACCGCATCGTGCAGATCCTGCGGCAGCTCGGCACCGTCGCGATCAAGAGCCGCTTCGCCCTCTCGAAGGCGAGCATGCAGAAGCTGCTCGAGGACGCCGTGCGCCGCTTCCAGGTCGAGAGCAAGGTCAACGCGCCCGTCGCGATCGAGAACGCACTCGGTGAGCACGAGTTCGACACGAACATCGAGGTCATGGAGGAGGCGATCTCCAAGCTCCTCATGAACGCGTGGGAAAGCTACGGCGACGACCACGACGACGATCGCCCGATCACCCTCGCCGCGCGCATCGTCTCGGATCCGCTCGAGGGCGACCGTTTTGAAATCCGTGTGCTCGATTCGGGCCTCGGCGTGGACGAGAAGATCCGCGACCACATGTTCGAGCCGTTCACGAGCACGAAGCACACTGTGGGCGTCGGCATGGGCCTCACCGTGGCGCGGCACTCGATGCGCGGCCTCGGCGGCAACGTGGATGTCGAGGACCGTCCGGGCGGCGGCACCGTCGCGGTGCTCACGCATCCGACGAAGGCCGAAATTCAGGAGCCATGACCGGAATCGCGTTCCTCGGCGCCGGCAACATGGCCGGCTCGATGGTGGATGGAATCCTGCGCGCCGGCACGCCGGCCGGCTCTCTCGCGTGCCTCGGTGGCGGCGGCGTGAGTGCGTCCGCGCTCGCCGCGCGCGCCGGCATCCGACTCGCGACTGGACCCGCCGATCTCTGCCGTGGCGCCGGCGTGCTAGTCGTAGCCTTCAAGCCGAAGCACCTGCCCGCCGCAGCACCCGCGTTTGCGGAAGCATCCGCCGGCATGCTCGTCGTTTCGATCCTCGCCGGGCGCGCCCTGGCCTCGCTCGCCACTGCCTTTCCCAAGGCGCGTGCGATCGTGCGCGCGATGCCGAACACTCCCGGCCGGATCGGCGCTGGCATCAGCGCGTGGTGCGCCGACAGGCCGCTCAACACCGACGACCGCGCGGGAGTCGACCGGATCCTCGGCGCCCTCGGCGAAGTGCACGAAGTGCCCGAGGCGTTGA
>DATKCJ010000149.1:0-2127 GCA_035513275.1 Opitutaceae bacterium | reverse complement strand
TTCAGGGAAAGCGTGTGCGGTTTCCCGCCCAGAAAGCGCGCAAGAACAAGGACTAGAGCGCCTTCGGCGAACGGATGTTCGTCGAAGGCGCTCTAGTCGGCCGGGTTCCCCTCCACGATCAAGCGCGCCACGTCCGGGTTGGTGCGGTAGCCCAGGTGGGCGTTCAGCGGATTCTCCAGGAAACCGAGGTAGGTCGGATCATTCGAGACGATAACGTTGACCAAACGGAAGAGCGGCCCAAGGTGCTCCTGCAGGAGTCTGTAGCTCAACAGATCGTTTGGGTCTGTGAAGGCGACCACCTGCACCGGCTGCGGCTCGGGCCCGGCATCAAAGGTCCGCGGCCCGCTCTGTCTGGCCTCGTCTATCACCTCGGCGAGCCCAGACAGAACCGTCACCTCCTCCCGGCCCGCGGCGAGCGCGCGCGCCTGATCGGCCGGCGTATCTGCGATGTCAAGGAGGGGAAGCTGGTTCGAGGCCAGGAAGATGCCCGACAGTGAGTTGATCTCCGCCGCGAGCCGTTGCCGCTGGACGCCCCGGGCGTTGTCCCAAAAGTAGCGGATCGCATCGAAGATGATTTTCGATCCAAGGCTTTCGGAAACCACGAAGGTGGCGTGCCGCGAGCGTCGCGCGGGTAGCAGACAGGCGCGACCGCTTCGCGTGCCACCTAGCGACCGGCACAGCTCCGAGCGGACCCACTCCCGAATCGCGTCGCCGGCGGGACTGGCGTAGAGCAGCGGATCGACCAGGCAATCGTTGAGCAACTCGCGTTTGAGCGTGTCGTTGAGCGAGGCCCTTTCGTACGGAAATTTGCCGCCCGCCGCCTCCGGTGCGTCGAACACGAGCATTCTCTTCGCGGCTTCGGTCAGCGGCGACCACACGAGGAAATCTATGCTGAGGCGGTTTTCGCCGACATCGATCGAAAATGATACTCTCTCCGGGTCGCCCGGATGACCATCGGCGATCTCTCGCTCGAGACCCGGCGAGACGCCGAACTGCTGCCGTACCATGGCAAACGTCTCGAGCGCCCAGGCGCCGTCGTGCCGGCACATGCCATGAATCCAGACGACGCGAACGTCGCTCTCGGATACCGCGTCCGAAAGCCCGTAGAATGCGAGACCATGCTTGCCACCACCCGCGTCGAACACAGGCATGTCGAAGGGTCTCGAACATGCCGCGGCACTGACCACGATCAGTATCGCGGCAGCAGTGTTGACAGTTTTGGTGAACATCAACTGATTCCACTGTTTCTCCCTTGACGTAGGTGGACAGTACCACACTCAGGACGCCTCAACACACGGGATGAGACATGCGGGAGCCAGTTCGGCTGCACCTGTTGCAGTTCGGCCATTCGTGCGAGATACACGCGTTTCTCCCTTGAGGGAGCCGTTAGGGATTTGCAGGACAGCGCCTGGCCACGTCCGTTCGTTTGGGCGGCGAGAGCACGGCGGCGTGGCGGGCGTTCCTTGCCGACCTCGACGCCCGCGGCCTGAAGGCGCCGGACTTCGTCATCGTCGATGGCGCCCCGGGGCTCGAGGCGGCTTTGGCCGAGCTGTGGCCCGATGCGCCTGTCCAGCGCTGCACGGTTCACAAGCACCGCAACCTCCTCGCCCACGCGCCCAAGTCGCTGCACGACGAGCTCACCGAGGATTACCGCGACATGGTCTCTGCCGAGACGAAGGCCGAGATCGCGCAGCGCCGCACGGCGTTCCTGCGCAAATGGCGGCTGAAGTGCAGGGCGGTGGCCGACAGCCTGGAAGAAGCCGGCGACCGGCTGTTCACCTTCACGCGCCTCGACCCGTCGCAGTGGAAGTCCGCGCGGACGACCAACGCCATCGAGCGCCTGCACGAGGAGTTCCGGCGCCGGATCAAGACACAGACCGTTCTGCCCGATGCCGAGACCGCGCCGATGCTGTTCTGGGCGCTTCTGGCCTCGGGCCAGATCGTGATGCGCAAGGTCGACGGATGGCCGACGCTTTCTCAGCCTCTCGATCCCAAAACCCTTGACCTCGCCGCCTGACACGGCCAAGCCTCACCTATCCGGAGCAGCCAAACCGGAAGTTCCACCGCATTCGCGACGCTCGCGACGCTACCTAAGCGGTGTTTGCGGGCTACCTTTTTGGGAGTGGG
>DATKCJ010000148.1:0-14590 GCA_035513275.1 Opitutaceae bacterium | reverse complement strand
CGCGTCAAACGCCCGCACGACTGGGCGATCAAGGGACCGTTCTACACCGGAGCCAACCCTGCGGTCGGCGGCGGCATGGGCCGGCTGCCGAGCCCTGGCGTGGGTTGGTATCGCAGGAAATTCGACATCCCCGCGACCGATGCCGGCAAATCGATCTCTCTCGATGTCGACGGCGCGATGTCCTACGCGATGGTCTGGCTCAATGGCCGCATCGTCGGCGGCTGGCCGTTCGGCTACGCTTCGTGGCGGCTCGACCTCACTCCGTTCGTCGAGCCGGGCGGCGAGAACCAGCTCGCGATCCGGCTCGATAATCCGCGCGAGTCCTCGCGCTGGTATCCCGGTGGCGGCATCTACCGCAACGTCTGGCTCACAAAGACCGCGCCGGTGCATGTCGCTCAGTGGGGCACGCATGCCACTGCCCGAAATGTTTCGGCGGATTCCGCCAGCGTCGATCTCGAGGTCACGATCGACAACCGCGACGCAGCCGTAGCCGCCGTCGAAGTCACGTCGCAGATCTTCGCGTTGGACGCGAACAGCCGCCGCACCGCCGCTGTTGTGGCGAGTTTCGCCCCGCGCAAAACTTCCGTCCCGGCCGGCGGCAGTGCGAAGGTCGCAAGCACCGTCACGCTCGCCAATCCTCGCCTCTGGGGGCCGCCGCCAAATCAGACACCCAATCGCTACGTCGCGGTGACCACGCTCACGCGCGACGGCGCGACGGTCGACACCTACGAGACGCGCTTTGGCATTCGCGACGTGCGATTCGATCCGGACGCCGGCATCTTCGTCAACGGCGAGCGCGTCCCACTCCGCGGAGTGAACCAGCACCACGACCTCGGCGCGCTCGGCGCGGCGTTCAACACTCGTGCCGCGGAGCGCCAGCTTGAGATCCTGCGCGAGATGGGCTGCAACGCCGTCCGCATGGCGCACAATCCGCCGGCGCCCGAACTGCTCGAGCTCACGGACCGGATGGGTTTCCTCGTTATCGACGAGAGCTTCGATTCGTGGGAGCGAAGGAAGACGCCGCACGACTTTCACCTCATCTTTCCCGACTGGCACGAGCAGGACATGCGCGCGCTCGTGCGCCGCGATCGAAACAGGCCCTCGGTGATCCTGTGGAGCATCGGCAACGAGGTCGGCGAACAATACACCGACGAGGCAGGCGCCGAGATCGCGCGTCGGCTGCGCGACTTCACAAAGGACGAGGATCCCACGCGTCCCACAACCACGGCGATGAACTGGGCGAAGCCCGACATGCCGCTGCCCGCAGTGGTCGACGTCATCGGGCTCAATTACCAGGGCGAGGGCATCCGTCAGGATCCGGAGTTCGAGGGCACCGAACGAATCCGCACGCCACCGCAGTATCCGTTCTTTCACGAGAGGTTTCCCGGCAAGGTCATTTTCTCCGCCGAGTCGGCATCGGCGGCCAGCAGCCGCGGCGTCTACCTGTTTCCCGTTTCACCGCAGCTCAGCGCGCCGATTCGCGACGGTCGCGGAGGCGACTCGGGGATCAACCACGTGAGTTCCTACGAGCTGCACGCAGTCGACTTCGGGTCCACGGCCGACAAGGTCTTCGGCCAGCTCGACCGCCACCCGTATGTCGCGGGAGAGTTTGTCTGGAACGGCTTCGACTACATCGGCGAGCCCACACCCTACTACGCTGCGCGCAGCTCGTATACCGGCATCATCGACCTCGCCGGTTTCCCGAAGGACCGGTTCTATCTCTATCAGGCACGCTGGCGGCCCGACCTGCCGATGGCGCATATCCTGCCGCACTGGAATTGGTCCGCCTCCGCGGCTGGCTCCGGCGCGACTGTGCCCGATCGCGCCGGCCAGATCACACCGGTGCACGTCTTCACATCCGGCGACGAAGCAGAACTGTTCCTCAACGGGCGCTCGCTCGGTCGCAAACGGATGGGCGTATACGAATACCGCCTCCGCTGGGACGACGTTGTCTACGAGCCCGGTGAACTAAAAGTCGTCGCCTACAAAAATGGCGCGGAATGGACGACCGCGAACGTTCGCACGACCGGAGCTGCCGCCGCGCTCGCCGCCAACGTGGATCGCGCAACGCTTCTGGGAGATGGCGAGGATCTCGCGTTCGTGACAGTGCGCGTCACCGATCGCGAAGGGCTCACCGTGCCCGTGGCGAACAACACGATCCGGTTCAGCATCCACGGCCCCGGCGACATCGTGGCCACCGACAACGGCGATCCCACGGACTTCACGCCGTTCCCGTCCCACGAGCGCGCAGCGTTCAGCGGCCTCTGCCTAGCGATCATCCGCACCCGCCCCGGCGAATCCGGCACGATAACGGTGAGGGCGGACTCCCAATCACTGAGACCGACGGTGGTCACCATTCAGAGTGTTGTGGATCGGTGAGGGTGAATCATCAGTGGCAATGTCATCAAATGACAGAAAAGAGAGTCATCCTGCCTTGGGGTAGCCCGCGATCTCCGAGCGCGGGTGCGACGATTCACGGTAGGGCCGCGTATCCTGCGCGCCCTTCGTCGCTCGGACGCTCAACAGGGCGGTTAGGGATAACCGCCCCTACCCTCGAACCCGAGCTCCGCAATGACCAATCCATGCCCAGCCAGGCGCGAGTGCTTAGCGCGCTGCTATTGCACATGTTCTCTTGGCTCGATCCTCTGATATCGCACGCTTAGGTTTGGTGAACCCCACCAAACCTCATGATCCAGCACACTGTTGTCTACCGTCTCAAGCATCCCCTCAACTCCGACAAGGAAAAGGATTTTCAGGAGGCCATCGCGCGGCTCGCCGATATTCCTGGCGTCAAGCACCTCAGGCGCCACCGGCAGGTGAGCCCGAAGAACAAGTTCACATTCGGCCTCTCGATGGAGTTCGCGTCGATGGACGACTACCGCACCTACAACGAGCATCCGATGCACGTCGATTTCGTGAAGAACCGCTGGCTGCAAGAAGTCGCGGCGTTCATGGAGATCGACTACACGGCCTATAGGAAGTCCGGGAAGTCCGCGTGAGCGCCACCGCTCCATCGGTCCGAAATCCTATCCTCCCCGGGTTCAATCCCGATCCGTCGCTCCTCCGCGTCGGCGACGACTACTACATCGCCACGTCGACGTTCGAGTGGTTTCCCGGCGTGCAGATCCACCACTCGCGCGACCTCGTGCACTGGCGGCTGCTCACGCGTCCGCTCCGCCGCGCGAGCCAGCTTAACATGCTCGGCGATCCCGATTCGTGCGGCATCTGGGCGCCGTGCCTCTCGCATGCCGACGGAAAATTCTGGCTGATCTACACCGACGTGAAGCGCTACGGCCGCACGTCCGGTGGCGGCACATCGGGTGCGTCGCTCCGCGATTTCCACAACTACCTCGTCACCGCAGACGCGATCGACGGCGAATGGTCGGACCCGGTCTACGTGAACAGCAGCGGCTTCGACCCGTCGCTCTTCCACGACGACGACGGCCGCAAGTGGTATGTGAACCAGCTCTGGGATTTCCGCCCGGGTAACAACCGGTTCGCCGGCGTCGTGCTGCAGGAATACTCTGTCGCCGACCGCACGCTGATCGGGAAGCGCATCAACATCTTCAAGGGCACGCCGCTGGGATTCACCGAGGCGCCGCACCTCTACAAGCGCGACGGCTGGTATTACTTGATCACCGCCGAGGGCGGCACGGGCTGGAACCACGCCGTCACGATGTGCCGCTCGCGCAAGATCGAGGGACCCTACGAACTGCACCCCGATTCCTACATCCTAAGCGCGCGCAACCGGCCCGATGCTCCGCTCCAGCGCGCGGGCCACGCCGACCTCGTCGACACGCAGGCCGGCGAAACGTGGATCGCTTACCTCTGCGGACGTCCGCTGCGCAACCGCGGCCGCTGCGTGCTGGGTCGCGAAACTGCGATACAGCCGATGGTGTGGGGAGAAGACGGCTGGCTCCGCACGACCGACGGCGCGGCGATCCCGCAATTAACCCCACCTGCTCCCGATCTGCCATCACACCCATTTCCCGAGAATCCGGCGCGCCACGATTTCAACTCGGCGCAGCTTCCGATCGATTTCCAATGGCTGCGCACGCCGTGGCCGGACGAGTTGTTCAGCCTCACAGCGCGGCCCGGTCGCCTGCGTCTCTTCGGACGTGATACGATCGGAAGCCATTTCAAACAGGCGCTCGTCGCGCGCCGCCAGCAGGCGCTCTGCTACAGCGCATCGACTGTCCTCGAGTTTGAGCCAGAGCATTTCCAGCAACTGGCGGGCCTCGTGTGCTACTACGGCACGGCGAAGTTCCATTATCTCTACGTCTCGCATGACGAGGCGCTCGGCAAACACGTGCGCGTGATGTCGGCGATTCCGGACGGCGTCGCGGCGGATGCGTTCACTGCGCCGATCGCGATCCCCGCGGGAAAACGCATCGAGCTGCGCGTGGAGGTCGACGAGGAGCGGATGTATTTCGGCTACCGCGTCGAGGGCGCGGGCGAGGAGTGGTGTTGGATCCCGCAACACTTCGACGCGAGCATTCTCTCCGACGAGGCCACGATGCCGGGCCTGGCAAACTTCACCGGCGCGTTCGTAGGTGTGGCATGCCAGGACATGGCCGGCACCGCGCAGCATGCGGACTTCGACTGGTTCGAATACCGCGAGCGAGCGTATCAGATCGATCCGCGCGCGAGCGGCAGAGCGAGGCGCGCGTCTCGATCAGCCGTCGCAATGCAGCCAAATGTAGCCGCCGAGGTAACGAGGCGGGTAGACGAGTGAATGCGGTCGGACTGCCTCGTTACCTCGGCAGCTACGGGATGACACCATTTCCAATTGCTTGAAATCCCGCTCAATGCTGCCGGATCACCCGCTGCACGCCTTCGCGGCTGAACACGAGCGCCTGCGGCACGCGCTCGAGAGGGCCAAGCCGCTCGTCGACTGAGACCGACTCGCTCGCGGCGTCGCTCGCGACGAATCGCGCGCGGATCGTCATCGGAGCCTTGAAGAATCCGTTGTTGGCCGCGTCGACCTCGAGTTCGACCGGCGTGCGGCCGAGCGGCTTGCCGTCGACGACAATCATCGCCCCAACCGGATTCGACTCGATTCGGATCTTCAGGTGCTCGGGAAGTTCCGGGACCGGTTCCACCGGAGGCGCGATGGCCGGAGGGGTCTTCGATACCACTGAAGGCTTCGGCTCAGGCTTCACCACGATCGGTTGTGGCTCCGGCTCTGGCTCCGCCGTCGGAGGCGGAGACGGTGCAAGTTCGGGCACTGGCTCTTCTTCGGGCGCAGGCGACTTTGCGGTCGTGCAGCCCGCGTGAATGAGAAGCGCCGCCGCGACGAATACCGCGGTCGCGATCTTTGGAAATGGATGCGCTGTGGCTGGACGGATGATATTCACGCAATCTACAGCACTTTTGTAACGCGCCGCCCTCGTGTGTTCCAACCCATTTCTCCGCACAGATTGTCACGCGTGTGTTAACCTGCGCACCTTGATTCATCGATGCAGGCAAGATGCCTGCGCTACTCGTCACCCACTCCGGCCCAACGGGCCGCCGCGCCGAAACCCACGAGGCGCAGGCGGGGCACTTTCACTCTGCTGTGCTACTCCTCCCCTTTTCACTTTCACTCTCACTTTCACTCTCACTCTTCTCCCACTCGTCCGCGCCTTCCCTTGATCTTCGCACGGTGCTTCTTCGCGCGGATCATCACCACCTTTTGGGAACGGCTCTTCTGGCGGCGCTGCCGGCGAGAGAGTTCGGCCTCGCTGATCACGCGCGCCTTCTCGGCCGCGGCCTGCGCCTCGAGCCGGTCCGCGAGTTCGCTCCAAGCCTGGTGCCGGTTCGCCGACCGGCTGCGTTCGCCCTGCGAGCGCACATCGATACCGCTCGGCGCATGCGACACGCGGACGGTCGAGGCGGTCTTGTTGATCTTCTGCCCGCCCGGCCCGCTGCCGAGGATGAATTGCTCGCGGCAGTCGTCCGGCCGCACTCCCAGCGCCGCGAGCCGGGAGGCGAGCGCCTCGTCCTCGAGAAACTGGAAACTGTGACCGGGCGCCGCGTGCATAGATCATTGAAACTATGGTTTCCCTGTGCAGTCAAATATGCCTCAATCCACCGTTCGCGCCCCCGGCGCGAGCACGTCTCCGGATCCGCCTACTCCGAACACTCTCCCAATCGTCACGCATGAATTCAGGTCCAAATTGGTCGAAAAAACTACGCGATGAAATCGGCAAGGCCGTGGTCGGCCAGGACGACGTCGTCGAGCGTCTCCTCGTCGCGCTGCTTGCCAACGGCCACGTGCTCCTCGAGGGCATGCCCGGCCTCGCGAAGACGCTCCTCGTGCGCAGCCTCGGCCGCGCGCTCGGCGTCGATTTCGAGCGCATCCAGTTCACCCCCGACCTGCTCCCGAGCGACGTGGTCGGCACGATGGTGTTCCAGCCCCGCGACGGCCAGTTCAGCCCGCATCTCGGGCCGGTCTTTGCGAACCTCGTCCTCGCCGACGAGATCAACCGCGCGCCCGCCAAGGTCCAGAGCGCGCTCCTCGAGGCGATGCAGGAACGCCAGGTCACCATCGGCGGCACGACGCACAAGCTGCCCGAGCCGTTCTTCGTGATGGCGACGCAAAATCCGATCGAGCAGGAGGGCACCTACCCGCTCCCCGAAGCGCAGACCGACCGGTTCCTTTTCAAGCTCATCGTCAGCTACCCGAAGGCCGAGGAAGAGTCCGCCATGCTCGACATGTGGGGCTCGGTCACAGTCCAGCCTGCGCTCGAACCTGTTTCGAGCGGCGCGGAGCTGCTCGCGCTTCGCAAGGAGGTCGACGCCGTCCACGTCGCGCCAGCCGTGCGCGACTACATCCTCGCGCTCGTGCGACGCACGCGCGACCTCGCCGACCCGGCGGCCGCGGCGGTCTCCGGCCGCAAGCGCATGCTCTCCTTCGGCGCATCGCCCCGCGCCTCGCTGTGTCTCCTGCAAGCCGGCCGCGCGCTGGCGTGGATGCGCGGCGGCGACTACGTCACCCCGGCGCTCGTGCAGGAAATCGCGCCCGACATTCTCCGCCACCGCATCGGGCTCACCTACGAGGCCGAGGCTGACGAAGTCACCGCCGGCCGCCTGATTGGCGAGCTCCTCGCAAACACACCTGTCCCCGCGGTTTGAACGCGGCGCCTCCCACCGTGCAGGAGACCTCGCCCAACGCAGCAAGGCACATCGCGGCGCTTCGCCGGCTCGAGTGGCGCGTGCGCCACGCCGTTGAGACCGCACTCAGCGGCGAATACCGCTCGGCCTTCCGCGGGCGCGGCATGGAGTTCGACCAGGTCGTGAAATACGAGTTCGGCGACGACGTGCGCGACATCGACTGGAACGTCACCGCGCGCCTTGGCGAACCCTACCGCAAGAAGTTTGTCGAGGAGCGCGAGGTGAACCTGCTCATCCTGTTCGAGGATTCGCCGTCGCTTCAGTTCGGCTCGGGCAATCGCACGAAGCGCGGCGCGCTTCTCGAACTCGCGGGACTAGTCGCCCTCCTCGGCGCGGTGAACCGCGACCGCGTCGGCATCGTGCACGCCACGCCGTCCGGCACGGAGCTCATCCAGCCGGTGCGCGGCCGCGGCCGCATCATGCACCTCGCCACGCGCCTGCTCGGCCGTGCCGAACCGCCGATGGACGGCCCATCCACCGTGCAGATTCCGTGGCAGCAGATCGCGCACGCTGCGCCGCGGCACAGCATCCTTCTCTGGCTCGGCGATTTTCCCCCGGGGCCGCAGCCTGAAGGCTGGGCCGTGATCCGCCGCCGCTACCAGGTGTTTACCTTCCGTGTCGACGATCCGTGGGATCGCGAGCTTCCGCGCGCGGCGTCGTTCGGCGCTTACGATCCCGTCGGCGAGCGCATCGTCGTGCTCGACCCGCGTTCACGCGCACAACGCGAGCGGCACGCGGAGTGGCGCGAGGAGCGCGATACCGCGTTTCGCCAGCTCCAACCCGACTCGCACTCCCGTCTCATCGTTTCCACCGGCGACGACATGCTCGAGGCCATGGTCGCCTTCTTCCGCGCCCGCATGGGCGCCACTTCGCGGCGATGACAATCGGCGACTGGACACTTCACGATCCCTGGTGGCTCGCCGCGTGGCTGGTCATCCCGCTCGTCGCGTGGCTGCGCACGCGGCGCGGATCGCCCGTGCTCGTGGTGCCGTTTGCAGCATCGTGGTTCAAACCGGGATTCGCGACAGGCTCGCGCTGGCCGGCGGTCGCCGCTGCGGCGGGCGTCGCGTTGATCGTATTCGCGCTCGCGCGTCCCCAGAAAATCGAGGATCGCCGCGAGGACCGCAAGGAAGGCTACGACCTGATGCTCGCGATCGACCTCTCCGGCTCGATGCTCGCGGAGGATTATGAGCGCGGCGGCACCAGCATCAACCGGCTGCAGGCGATCAAGCCGGTCATCGACGCATTCATCAGCCGGCGGCCCAACGACCGCATCGGCCTCATCGTTTTTTCCGGCCGCGCCTACACGCTCGCACCGCTCACTTTCGATCACGCGTGGATCCGTCGGCAGACCGAGCGACTTGAAGTGGGCCTCATCGAGGACGGCACTGCGATCGGTGACGGGCTCGGCGTCGCGCTCAGCCGACTTGAGCAAACTTCGCGCGGCGACGCGGGCAAGCGCCTCGGCGCGTTCGTAGTGCTCCTCACAGACGGCGCGAACAACCGCGGCGCGATGTCGCCGCAGGACGCCGCCGCGATCGCCGCCGCGCGCGGCATCCCAGTCTATACGGTCGGTGCCGGCATGCCCGGTTATGTGCGAATGCCAGTCCTCAACGAGCAGGGCGAGAAGACCGGCCGCTACCGCCGCGTCATCTCCGACCTCGACGAAGGCACGCTTCAGGCGATCTCAAAGTCGACGGGCGGCGAATTCTACCGCGCGATGGACACCGACACGATCGAGACGGCCTTCGCGTCGATCGACAAGGCGCGCAAGATCGAGTTTCAAGCGAAGTCGCAACTGCTCACTCGCGAGGTCTTCCACTGGTTTGCCGGAGCGGGCGGTCTTTTGATGGCGCTCGGCGGCATCGGTGCCCGTCGGCCTGCGTGGCCGTTCGGCAACGGCTCATCGCAAGCAATCGCAACCGCACGCGCAGGCAAGGAGGCCGTTGCATGACGCTCGCCGTTCCCACGGTTCTCTGGCTCGCAGTCGTGCCGCTCGTGTTGTTCATACTCGACGTTTCCGCGAGTGCGGCGGGCTCGGCATGGCCGCGCGTGCGCCGGCTCTGGGCCGGGCCGAGTGGATTCTCAAACGCAACCGTCGCGACAACTCACCGGCGCTGGCTGCTCTGGCTCGGCATGATCCTCGTCATCGTCGCCGGGGCGCGTCCGCAATGGGGCCGTATTGAGGAGCAGACCTTCGACCAGTCGCGCGAGGTGCTCATCGCGCTCGACCTCTCGCGCAGCATGCTTGCCGAGGACGTCAAGCCCTCGCGGCTCGCACGCGCGAAGCTCCTGATCGAGAGTCTGCTCGATCGCCTCGAGGGCGAGCGCGTCGGCCTCATCCTGTTTTCCGGCACCGCGTTTCTCCAGAGTCCGCTCAGTCCCGACTACGAGGTGCTGCGCGAGTTCCTGCCGGCGCTCGGGCCCGACTACCTGCCCGAGGGCGGGACGGACTTCGACCGGCTGCTCTCGACGTCGCTCGATTCATTCAGCAACGAAGGCGGTGCGGATCGCTTCCTCATCGTGCTCAGCGATGGCGAGAGCCAGACCACAGAGTGGCGCAACCGGAGTGAGAGGATGACGCAACGCAACATCCGCGTGATCACCCTCGGCATCGGCACCGAGTCGGGCGCGGTGATGCCGGCAGAGGGCGGCGGCTTCGTGAAGGATGCACGTGGCGCGGTGATTCTCAGCCGGCTCGAGCCGCAGACATTGCGCGACCTCGCGCGCATGACCGGGGGCACTTACGCCAACGCAGCCGCGTGGGTCGACATCGCGGCCTTGCTGGAACAGACAGTCGAGCGCGGCAAGCAAGGCGGCTTCGTGCAGCGCTCCGAACTGCGCCTGCAGGAACGCTTCCAGTGGTTCCTCGCCGCAGGGCTTGTGCTGCTTGCGTGGAGTTTCTGGCGTGAGTTTCCCGTGCGACCGCGCGTGCGCGATCTGAAGGGCCGGGCGACGTCAGTAGCGGCCGCCCTTGCAATCCTCGCGATTTTCACACCGCCCGACGCGCAGGCCGCCGATGGTGACTTGTCGGATCTCGCCAAGAAACTCTCCGAGCAGGCTTCGCTCTCCGCGGGCGACGCGGCGAGCTTCGCCAACGCAACGATCGGCTACGGCGAGGCGCAGAAGCAGTCCGGCCAGCCGATTCCGCCGACTGTGCTCGCTGACGGTTTCGCGTCGGTCGACTTGGGAGAACGCAGCGACCGCACTGCGGCCGACTGGCCGGAGCTACGGCGCAAGCTCGAGGAGCTTGCACGTCCGCCCGACCAACAGGACAAGCAGGACGAAGAAGAGAAGAAAGAGGAGGAGGAACAGAAAGATCAGCAAGAGCAGCAAGGTGGCGGACAGAACGAGGAGCAGCAGGAGAACAAAGAAGATCAACAACAGGATCAGGAACAAGAGCAGCAGGATCAGGAACAGAAGGAGAACGAGAAGGAGCAGAAGCGCTCCGGCCAGAAGGCATTTGAGGATCCTCCCTCAGAACCACAGCAACAGGAAGACGGCGAACCGCAGCAGCAGGAGCCACAGCAGCAGCCCAAGAAAGACACGCAAACCATCGGCGGCGCACCGACGGAAGACAAAGAACTTCAGGAAAGGCCCGAGCTCGCAGTGCCGTTGCAGAAGCTCGACCGCGTGAAGCAGCAGGATTCGCCCGCGAGACTCTTTCAACTCATGCAGGACGACGAGCCCAAGAAGCCCACAAAGAAGGAGCGCGATTGGTGAGAACCTGGACATCACTCCCGGGAGAGCTTCGTAGCCCTGCGCGTGAGCGCAGGGACGAATGCCCCAACGGGTCCCGCTGCTCACGCAGCGGGCTACGACTGGTTTCGCGAAAACCGGGAACAAGGCTCGGAAGACTGCTCGTTGCGCTTTGGTTCGGTGCAACCACGGCACTCGCCGCAACAGCCGCGGACGTCCACTGGGAGCCCGCCGGCGGCACGCTCGGCGTCGGCCAGACTTCGTCGATCGAGCTCGTTTTCGAGGAGTGTGAGCCGACCGCCGCGATCACACTGCCCCAGATTCCCGACGTGAGTTTCGGACGACCGTCGCAAAGTTCTCAGACCTCGATCGTGAACTTCAAGATGTCGCGGCGCACGGTGCTCAGCTACCCGGTGCTGCCGATCAGAAAGGGCCGGATCACGATCCCGTCGTTCGAAGTCGAGACCGACCAGGGCAAGCTGCGAGTGACGGCGGTCTCGTTCGAGATCGGCGACGCCACGGTCGGCCGCTCGAACCTGAGCATCGAGTCGATTGCGGGTTCACACCTCACGACCGACTCGAGCGCGGTTTGGGCAGGTCAGGTGTTTGGCTTGAAATACGATCTGCTGATCGTGCGGCGCTTCAACCCGACGGGCGTGGCGAATCTCGAATGGAATGCGCCCGCTGGGCTCGTCACGGAGCCGTGGGCCGAGCCGCAGAACATCTCGGCTGTCGTCGAGAACGAGCCGCGTGTCGGCGTCGAATACCGCACGCGCGCCTACGCGCGCGATTCCGGCACGCTCACGATCCCACCCGCGACGCAGATGATCAACCTCGAGGTCGGCTCGAGTGCGTTCGGGCTCTTCCAGCGCCCGAACATCGAGCAGTATCTCATCACGAGCCCGAGCACGACGCTCACCGTGCGCTCGCTTCCATCTCCTGCGCCTGCGGATTTCATGAAGGCCGTCGGCGAGTTCAAGCTCACTTCGACCGTCGTGCCGCAAGCCGCCGCCGTCGGCGAGCCTGTTACATGGACGCTGAAGCTCGAGGGCACGGGCAACTGGCCGGAGAATCTCGCGCTTCCCTCCCGCGAAGTCTCGAAGGATTTTCAGCTCATCCGTCCGCAGGTGAACCGCACCACGAAGGACGGCACGCTCTTCGAGGGCTCGGTCACCGAGGACGTCGTGCTCGTGCCGACAAAAGCCGGCACCTACACGCTCGGCCCCGTGAGCTACTCATTCTTCAATCCGAAGGAAGGTCGTTATGAGACAATAAGGACAAATTCAGTGACGGTGATCGTGCGGCCAGCGGTCGCAGCCACGACGCAGACGCCGGATGCGGGCGTGTTCTCCTTCACGCCGGACGATCCAGTTCAGAAAACTCCCGCGCCGACACAGCCCGGCCGGCTGCCGCTCGATCCACTCGAAGGCGCGGCGACCGCGATGCTGCCATCGGCCGGCGTGCCGATCGGCTGGCTGCTCGCACCTGCGATTCCGCTCTTGCTCGCCTGGCTCGCGTTCGCGCTGCGTCGCGCGCGCTCGACCGACCCGCTCCGCCCGCAACGCGAGGCGCACGCGCGCATGGATGCCGTCATCGCCGCCGTGAAGACCGCCGCGACTCCCGCGCAGACCGCCGCGACGTTGCGCGCGTGGCAGAACACCGCGATCGATATCTTCGGCCGTAAGCGCGCGGCGCCCTCGCCTTCCGAGTTCATGTTTGCCGCGTCGCAATTCCTTTCGCCCTCCGCGGCGGAGCATTGGCGCGCGCTCTGGGTCGAGGCCGAGGCCGCGATCTACGGCCACTCGATCAACCTGCCCGATGACTGGACGCTTCGCGCATCGGCCGCATCGAGCGCGCTGCGATTGCCGGGCTTCAGTCCGACGAGCGCCTTGCGGCCCGCGAATCTCTGGCCTGCGGCGATGCTCGCGATCCTGTTCGCGCTGCCGCCTGACATCGACGCGGCAGATGCGCGCTCCTCGTATGATGCCGGCGATTTTGCTACTGCCGAGCGCGCCTGGCGCGAGCAAGTCGCCGCCCAGCCGTTGAATTGGAAGGCCCACAACAACCTCGGCCTCGCGCTCGCGCAGCAAGACCGCTGGTCCGAGGCTGCCGGGCACTGGGCCGCGGCGTTCGCTCAGAATCCCTCAGACCACGCCACGCGTTTTCAATTCGAGCTCGGCGTCGCGCGCGCGGAGTTCACTGCGCCGGAGCTCTCGAAGTTTGCCGAGGGTCGCGGCGCGACCTGGCTCGCGCGTCGCGCCTCGCCCGCGCAATGGCAGGCGCTGCTCGGGATCGCCTCGCTCCTCGCGGCGACCGCAGGCGTGCTCTACCTTTGGGACCGCTACGCCGGGCGACGACGCTGGCGCTTCTTCACAGCGGCCTCTCTCCTCGCGACGGGCGTCGCCGCCGCCGCGACTTCAACGGGCGCGCTGCACACGTGGGGGCCGCTCGTCGATCCCAACATCGCGCTCGTATGGACTCCGACCGAGTTTCGCAGCATCCCGACCGAGGCCGGCGAGCAGCAGACGCAACCCCTCGGCGCCGGCACGCTCGCGCGGATCGAACGGCGCTTCCTCGGCTGGGTGCAGCTTGAGTTTCCAGACGGGCAGACCGGCTGGGTGCGCCGCGAGACGGTGGTGCCGTTGTATAGGTAACGAATCGTTCTCGTTCTCGTAATCCTAATCGTTCTCTCAGTCCGAATCCCGAGAGAACGATAACGATTAGGATTACGAGAACGATTCAGAATGTTCGCGTCTTCCGAACCAGCCGCGCCATCGATTCCTCGGGATTGAGGCGCGCGACATCTTCGAGCGCGACCCAGGCAAGGTCGTGCGATTCGTCGGTCACGACAAACGGTTGCTTCGGATCCGCCTCGATCATGAAGCGGATGTCGAGGTGCCAGTGGCCTGCGACTTCGCCGCGCACGGGAATCCAATGCCGGTCCACATCGTAGATGCGCTCCGAGACGAATCCCATCCCGGCCACGCCCGTCTCCTCGATTGCCTCGCGCATCGCCACCGCGCGCAAATCCGGATCGCCGTCGGCGTGGCCGCCGGGCTGGAGCCACTTATCGAGCTTGCGGTGATGTGTGAGCAGCGTGCGCGTGCGCGGGGCGTCGACGATCCACGCCGAGCCGGTCAGGTGACCGAGAACTTGGGAACGGTGCAACGCATCCGGATGCGAGCGCACAAACTTAGTGATGAAGTCGACTGCCTCCGCTTCGGTCGGATCGACGGCACGGGTCGCGTGATCGTCGAGTAGTCGGAGGATCGCGGCCGTCTCACTGTCGTTGTTCATCGGGTGACGAACCACGGCTGGTCGGGCGGCGTCGGCTTGTAGCCCTCGAGATACTCGAGCACTCCCGGCACGGTGTCGCGCACGGCGAAGCACGACCGGGTCGTCGGCCTGCCGAATCGCTCGGCGATCATGTGTTCGAAGAACGCGAGCAAGTGGTCGTAGAAGCCAGCGTGGTTGAGGAATACGGTCGGCTTCTCATGCCGCTGCAACTGGCGCAGGACGAGGATCTCCATCACTTCCTCGAGCGTGCCCCAACCGCCCGGAAGCGCGACGAACGCGTCGGACATCTCCTCCATCGCCTGCTTGCGCTCGCGCATGGTGGAGACGGTGATCAGCTCGTCGGCTTCGCGAAACTCGAGTTCGAGCGCCTTCATGAAGTCCGGGATCACGCCGACCACGCGACCGCCTCCGGCTTTCACGCCGCGTGCGACCGCGCCCA
>DATKCJ010000147.1:0-2699 GCA_035513275.1 Opitutaceae bacterium | reverse complement strand
CGCCCGAGGCGACGCCCCCAATCACGGGGTGAACAGGTTTCGAGAACGAATCGATGATCCCCTCCGCCCATCCGGGAACAGGCAGATTATCGAGATCACCCGGTGTACTCGCAGACGTCTCTGTGGGTTGCGCGGCGGCCGTGAGCGGCACGAGCAGGACACAGAGCAGCAAAGCGATCGTTCTCATGTAACTGATTCATGCACGGGGCGTACCGAAGAGATTGAACGACGTTCAAGACAGGCTGAAAGGGGCGTGGTACGCACCTTGCGACCAATTCCAGCGAGGCTTTGGACGTGTGTGTCCGACGGCACCACCCCGCGCGGTATCGACGTGCGACCCGAGCGGGAGCGGCATTGGGGCATTGAGGACATTCCGCAGAGCGATGGCGCGTCGGGTGTCGATATGGGCGGCGGCGGCGAAGGCACAGGGGTGCGAGCCGAGCATCCGCGGCCGAAGGTTGAAGACGAGATCTAGGCGGCTTCTCCCAGCAGCGCGAGAAATTCTTCGCGCTCGAGACTGCCTTGCGCAAGAAGAGCCTCCGCCATGCCGTCGAGGACGGCGCGGCGGCGGCTCAATGTCTCGACGGCGCTATCGAACGCGCGCGTGAGCACCACCTGCACTTCCGCCTCGATTCGGCCCGTCACATCTTCACTCCACTCGTTCGGTCCGGGATCGCCGGCGCGACGGCCGCGTCCGTCCGTCTGATACGCAACCGGACCCATCCCCGTCGACATGCCGAACTCGCAGATCATGCGGCGCGCGAGTCCTGTCGCGCGCTCCAGATCGTTGGCCGCGCCGGTCGAAAACTTCCCGAACGCAATATGCTCGGCCGCTCGGCCGCCCAGAAGCACCGCCAGACGGTCGAGGAGCTCATCTTCCTGCAGGAGATTCCGATCTTCCGGTGTCTGCTGCATGTAGCCGAGGGCGGCGAGGCCGCGCGGAACAATCGAGACCTTGTGCACCGGCTCCGCGCTGGCGGCGAGCTCGGCGACAATCGCGTGCCCCGCTTCGTGGAAGGCGACGATGCGTCGTTCTTTGGTGTTGGTGAGGCGGTTCTTGCGCTCGAGCCCGACGACCACGCGGTCGATGGCGGCGTGGAGCTCAGGCATGCCGACTTCGCTTTTTTCGCCGCGCGCCGCAAGCAACGCGGCTTCGTTGAGCACGTTCTCGAGATCGGCGCCAACCATGCCGGGGGTGCGCCGCGCGACGTACTCGAGGTCGACGTCGCCGGCCAGCTTCACCTTGCGCGCATGTACTTGAAGGATGGCGTGACGGCCCATGCCGTCGGGCCGATCGACGAGCACCTGGCGGTCGAAGCGTCCCGGCCGAAGCAGCGCGGCATCGAGAATCTCCGGACGATTCGTGGCCGCCATCACGATGATGCCGTCGCGCGAGTCGAACCCGTCCATCTCCACGAGCAGCTGATTCAGCGTCTGCTCGCGCTCGTCGGTTCCGCCGCCGCCGTGCGATCCCGAGCGGCTCTTGCCGATGGCGTCGATCTCGTCGATGAAGATAATCGCGGGCGCCTTCGATTTGGCCTGCTCGAACAGCTTACGCACGCGCGACGCACCGACGCCGACAAAGACCTCGATGAACTCCGAGCCGCTCGCGGGGAAGAACGGCACCCCGGCTTCGCCGGCGACCGCGCGCGCGAGGAGCGTCTTGCCTGTGCCCGGAGGCCCCACGAGCAACGCGCCTTTCGGCACGCGTGCGCCAAGCGACGCGAACTTCGTCGGGCTGCGCAGAAACTTGACGATTTCCTCGAGCTCTTCTTTCGCCTCGTCGACGCCCGCGACGTCATCGAATCCTGTGTGGAGGGCGCCTTTTTTGTCCCGCTTGCGTCGGCCGCGGGTGAGCGCCGTCATCGACTTCACGGGGTTCATGCGCTTGTACGACATGCCGAGCACGATGACGAAGGTGAGCCCGGCGAGGATGCCGAGAATAAGGGGGACGTTCGAGTCGTCCGACTTGATGCCTTGATACGTGATGTTCTTCGACTCGAGCAGCGGCACGATGGCGTCATTCGGAACGGGCGTCGCGACCCACATGGCGGGTGCGCCGGCCTGTCGCGCGCTATCGGTTGGGATCGCGCGTACTTCCGTCTCCGACATCTGTATGTCACGGACGTCACCTTTGGCGATGTGCTGCTTCAGGGTGCTGTATGGAATCTCGAGGGTGTCCCGCGTGCCGCAGGATGCCGCGCCGAGCGCCAGTGCGAGCACGAGGGACGCCGTCAGTGAGCGAGTGCAATGCATTTAGTATGAATAGTTTAGCAAGGACGAGCGCCGGGACTGCAGGAAAAGGCTATTGAACGGCGTTCAACGCTTTCGTAATCGCAGCCCGCAGCTCGGGTGCGGCGGGCGTCACCGCGCTCGGAAAAAACGAGACGACTCTTCCGTTCTTGCCCACCACATACTTGCTGAAATTCCAGGCGGGCAGATTGCCGCTGGCGCCGAGGAACGCGTAGACGGGGGATTGGCCGGCCCCCGCGCGCGTCGACAGCTTGGCGAACATCGGGAAGGTGACGCCGTAGTTCTTCCGGCAGAAGTCGGCGATCTGCTGCGCGCTGCCGGGCTCCTGGCCGCCGAAGTCGTTGCTCGGGAACCCGAGGACGGAAAATCCTTTCGGCGACAGCTCGCGGTGCAGCGCTTCCCGCCCTTCGTATTGCGGCGTGTAGCCGCACTCGCTCGCGGTGTTG
>DATKCJ010000146.1:0-4521 GCA_035513275.1 Opitutaceae bacterium | reverse complement strand
CCCGCGCGAACTCGCGCGGCCCAAAATCCAATACTCAGTGACATGAAGCTCCACGAAATCGCGCACGCCCGCGCGGGCGACAAGGGCGACACTTCCGACATCTCGGTCTTCGCATACGAGCCGCGCGACTATCCAATCCTGGAGGCGGAGCTGACGGTCGAGCGCGTGCGTTCGGTGTTCAACGGCCTCGTGAGCGGAGAGATTGAACGACATCTGCTCCCGCAACTCGGCGCGATCAAGTTCGTGTTGCGCGGCGCACTCGGCGGCGGCGTCACGCGATCGCTCGCGCTCGATGCGCACGGGAAGTGTTGCTCGTCGATCTTGCTGGACATGGAAATCACCCGCCGATCGCGCGAAACGCGGTCAGACGACGAAATGCTCTCCACTCATCAAACTCCAACCTCCAACACTTGACCCAAATCCCATGAAGAAACTGCTACCGTGTCTCTGCGCTTCCGTTCTCCTGTCGGCCGCCGTGATGGCCGCCGAACCGCAAATGTTCAAAGTCGTGCTCGACGAACCGGTGAACGGCAGCTTCACCGTCGATCCCGCGCTTCCGGCCGACGGAGAGTATGCGGCCGGCGCCGTGGTTACCGTCACCGCGAAGCCCGCCGCGGGCTTCACACTCGACTCGGGCTACTACTCGGTGCCCGGCCAGTGGGGCGCGATGTATCACGAATCGCCGACCGCGGTTTTCAAGGTCGTCATCGATCGGGACAAGCACATCGGCGCATCGTTCATCGAGGAGGCGGCAGTGGCCCACATCGATGTCCGCAACAACATCGTCTATGCCAAGCCCGGCATGAAGCCGCTCAAGTATGACGTGTTTTCGCCGAAGGGCGCGAAGAGCCTGCCGATCATCGTCATCATCCACGGCGGCGGCTGGACAACGAACGACGAGGATGTGATGCGCGGCCTCGCCCGCGAGCTGACGAAGGACGGGAAGTTCGTCGCCGTCAGCATCGACTACCGCTGGGCGGGCAAGGCCGATGGCGATGCCACGGGCAACTCGATGGTGAATCTCATCGAAGACTGCTACGGCGCGATCGCACACATCATGGAGCACGCAGCCGGCTACGGCGGCGATCCGACAAGGATCGGCGTGACAGGCGACAGCGCGGGCGGACACTTGTCCGCTTCGGTTTCGCTGATGGTCGATCGGATCGGCGATCGCGGCTACGGCAAGGAGCCGGGTGTGTTCGAGTTCAAGCCGACCTACGTGCCCGAGGGAATGTCTGTGGCGGAGCTGAAGGCGAAAATGCTGAAGTCGATCCAGGCTGCCGCTCCGAGCTACGGTGTGTTCGCCGGCCAGTGGTTGCGCGCGGATGCGGAGAACCCGGCGGCCGACGACTCGTGGAATCGCGGTGTCATGCCGCTCCAATCGATCCCCGAGGCCTCGGTGCGTGCCGTCCCGCAATACCTGACCCGCGGCACGAAGGACCCGCTCATCAGCGACGCAATGTGCACCGAGTTCATGGACGCACTCGTCGCGAAAGGACAGCGCGTCGAATACGTGCAGGTCGGCGGCGCCGGCCACGCGTTCTTCGACTGGAAACCGGACGCGCGGACGAAGGGAGAATTTCACAAGCACGGCGTCTACTACGCCGCCGAGATGAAGGCGTTCTTCGCGTCGGTGCTGAGTGCGCAATAAGGCGACACGGTCGAGACCATCACGACGTCGGCCCGAACGTGGGCCGAGGTCCCCATCCCCAAAATCCTTCCGTTACTATGAGAAAACCAACCCACTTTTTCGCCGTCGGCGCCCTGCTGTGCGCCCGTCTTCTCTCGGCGCAGGACGCGACCGCCATGGCGCAGACCCGCGAAGTGGGTCCCTACACGCTGCACCCGATCATCCCGGGCGTGACGCGCATCGAGGACGCCAACCACCTCAATCCCGCCGGCATTCATCTGGGTGCCGATGGCAATCCCACGGGACTCAACAACTGTTCCGACATGTATCTCATCGTCGGCGGCGACAAGGCGCTGCTGATCGATCTGTCCAACTTTGTCACGTGGGATCCCACGGCCGTCGCCTCGCTCCAAGCCCTCGTGCGCGAGGAGATCGGGGCACGGAAGCTCTCTATCGCCTTTACCCACCATCATGGCGACCACACCGGCATGCTGCCGGCGTTCAAAGGCGACGAGAACGTGACGTTCTGGATTCAGACCGCCGAGTTTGAGGGGCGGGATCTCTTTCCAGCCGGGCGCACCACATCGATCGCGGCCAACCCCTCGCTGGACCTGGGCGGCGGCGTCGTGGTGGACGCGCTGGAGATACCCGGTCATACCGATCACTCCACCGCCTATTTCCTCAAGGGGAAAAACCTGCTGTTCAGTGGCGACGGCATCGGCTCCGGGAACGGGGTCTGGATATTTTCCGCCGATGGATTTGCGCGCTACCGCCAAAGCGTCGGCCGGTTGATCGACTGCATCCGCAATCCCGTCCACGGGGTCGACGAGAGCAAGCTGTTGATCTTCGGCGGCCACTACTGGCAGAAGCGCGAAAAGGAAAAACTCACGATGCAGTATGTCCTCGATATGCAGCAGCTGATCGCGGAGATCAAAGCCGGCCGGGCCCGCGAGGAGCCGATGACCTTCAACAAATACCTGGACACGAATTTCAGCCACGGCGAAGCGACCATCACCTGGAACAAGGCCGACGCCGAAAAATTCAGAGCGGAGTAGCAGCCAGGGATCACGCAAGGAGGGGCGTGTTGCTGTGGCCGCCGACATGTCCGCCTTGGCTCGAAGAGCGACGGTGGAAGCCTCGCGCGAAGACCGGGCTCTCAACGCGCCGGCTTGGGAATTCTGAAACCGACTTCGCGCGGTGAACCCGTCACGAAGAGGCTGAATCATCCACCTCTCCCGCAGGCTCGGTGCTTGAGTCGCATGCTGGCCGGCGACACTTTCAGCCGGCTCGCCGATGAAACTGCCTGCAGACTTAGAAATCGCGCCAGAAAAACTCACGCGCTACCTGCTCGTGAACCTGCCTCGCAACGACAAGTCGAAGTTCCTCGCGAGAGCCGGTTACGGGCAATCCAACTGGGGCGTTCTCCTCGCCGACCTCCGGCGGCTGGCGGCAGACGCCGACGCGGAGCACGTTGAGACGAACAAGTTTGGAGACTTCTACTCCGTGCGCGCCTCGATAACCGGTCCCAACGGTGTCTCGCTGCGGGTCAATACCGTGTGGATGACAGAGCACTTGTCAGGCATCACAAAGTTCATCACCTTGATCCCCGACGAAACGCCATGAAGTTCCCGCTTTACACTGAAGTGGCATTGAACCGCGACCTGCCGGAATACCGGCTGCGTCGGGGTGACCTTGTGCGTCTCGTCGAGAATCACCGGTCACCCGACGGCGAAGAAGGCTACTCGGCTGAAGTGCTCGGAGCGAAGGGCCATACACTGGCCGTTGTCGCGGTGTCGGCCTCGGCCCTTGAGGCGCTGCGCGACGACGAAGTCCTCAGTGTTCGCGCGATCGCTGTCTGATCGGTTCCCGTCGCGCAGGTCCGGGCCGGGTTCGCAGAGCCTCAGAATTGGTGATGCGGATTGCCGTGCCCGCCGACTTGTCCGCCATGGTTCGAAGTGCGACGGGGAAAACCGATCCGATCATGACCGCCGCAGTTCGCGGGCCACTTGTTCGCACACGGCATGCACCTCGTCGCGCGAATAGCTGGCGAATGGTTCTTCCGCTACGCGCAGGAGTTCGGTTTCCAACTCCGCTGAATCGAGTTCAGGGTCGACGGGTTCATCGCCACGAGCCAGCACCCAATGGCGCAACTCCGCACGCTCGTGAGCTGGCAGCCTCCGGATGGCGGACTGGATTTCAGCGAGCTTCGTCATGCGCCTGACGATAATGCCAACTATTGCTCCAGCAAGAATTTCGAATGGATTGAGGCGAGCGTCCCGCAAAAAGCGGTGGTTCGAACGCCAGCCAACTGGTTACGACCCGAATCGCCCGCACGTGTCGCCATAGCCTTGGCGACGGCGGAATCGGGCTACCTTCAGAAGATTACATTCGGGCAACAGGCTCCTGATGGTTTGTTGGCGACGGCACGTTGGACTGAGCGGCGCGGCGAGGCATGGCGCAAGGGCCAGCCCTACAGTTTCACTTAGACCGGTGATTGGTATTCGCCGGGTGTGGGAAGCGCTACTTTGCCACGGGCGTGTTGGTGTCGTTCACCGCTTCCTGCATCAACACGGCGAGATCCTTGGGGTTTTCCAGCATCGCGGTGTGGGAGCCGGGAAACGTGCGAACCGTCCACCCGCGCGCGAGTGCGTTCTTCCAGCTCTGGTCACGGCCGGCGCGTTCCGCGGGATCCTGACCGGCCGCAATGAATGGCACGTAGGTGACGTTCAACGCGAACGCGGCGGGATTGTTGTAGACGACAGGTTCCATCGATGTGCCGATGGGGTGTCCGACGTTGTGCGGATACGTCGTCGGATTTTCGTTCAACCAAGACGGAATTCTCCGGCCGTTCTTGACCACCATGTCTGCCGGTGGACCGCCCTGTCGGCTGA
>DATKCJ010000145.1:0-3087 GCA_035513275.1 Opitutaceae bacterium | reverse complement strand
CGGCCTCGTCACCTCGGCCGCGACGCCCAAACCATCGCCCGCAAGCGGGCTCCTACCTCTGAGCAAGACGCGCTCAGGACTAGATCCGATACGGAGTCGTCTCGCAGATGAACTTGAAGCCCTTGCGAAGAAGGATCGGCTTGCTCATCGGGCCCGCGTCGGCGACGAGAAACGGCACTTCGCGCTGTCGTGCTTCCTGCACGCGGATGTCGAACAGCGCCGAGTAGATGCCTTTGCCGCGATACTCAGGGGTGACCGCGCCGCCGTGAATTTCGGCGAGTTCTCCGCCGGGCGGAAATTCAATCCAGCCCGAGCCGATCGGCTCGTCGCCGTCGTAGGCGCAAAAGATCGCGGTGCGATCAAGGGCGACCTCGAGCTGGCTCGCGAGCGGCGGATAGGGCGCTTCGTTTGCGAGATCGTGCGCCTTCACGACATCCTGAATGCCTTCGCGAGTGGAGATGTGCTCCAGTCGCAAACCGGCGTCGAGTGTGCCGGTCCATGGCATGTGTTCCGCAACGTCGTAGACCATCAGCGCCTCGGTGTCATCGGCTTCGAAGCCGTGAGCGAGCAGGCGCTCGGACAGATTTTCCGGTGTGTCGAAGTCGTGGACCTTCCACTCGAAGCCCCGGCCTATCGAAGCGAAATATTTCTTCTGCTCGATGATCGCAGCGTCGACATTCTCAGGCGTGAGTTTCGCCAACTGGATGAACCCGCCGGCCTCCGACGTGGTCGGAGTCAGGCGCAGGAACTCGGGAAAAATTTCTGAGCGGAATCCGGGTTGATCCGTATTCAGGGCCTGCGCGGCGTAGCGCTCGAATATTTCGCGGGTGTCCATGCGGGGGGCATTGTGCAGGATCTGAGTCCGGGAGGAAGCAATCAAAAGAGCCCGCGCCAGCTCGCGATGATCCATGGGGTGGCGAAGAGCACGAGCATCCCGATCGCGAGGAGTCCGCCTTTTGTGGGATCGAAGTCCGCGAAGATTCTCCGCCACGGCATCCTAAAGACCGCGCGACCGAGGGTGAACTCGAAGGCGAGCATCAGCGCGAGCCACAAAGCACCGATCGCAAGGCAGTCGGCACGCGACTCCGGTGCGATCCACGGCACTGTGAACCAGCCGATCGAAAGGATGATCGCCGAGGCACTGAATACGGCGACCTGCCTCGCGCGCTTGTCGCCGAGCCTGCGGTTGAGGAGCCGCACGCGCGCGATCCCGTGGAGCGTTTCCGCCGCGGCGATGACAATGCAGATCGCGGTCGCCTTCAGGAGCATCATGGGTCGCGCGTTCTTCTACCGCTCCGATTTCCTTATGACGAGCTTGAGCCCGGACCACGTTTCGTCGACTGCGCAGACCTTGATGTCGACGAATCCCATCGGCAGCGCGATGTCGCGGATGCGGTCCTCCGTGATGTCGGTCGCGACGCCTGAAGCCTTCTTCGGCCACGAGACCCAAACGATGCCGTTCGGCGCGATTGTGTTTCGAAGCGTTGTGATCTGGCTCGCGAGCTTCGCGGCTTCAGTCTCGAAAATGTGGGCGAACGCGAGTTCGCGACGGGCGCGCGCGAGCCACTCGACGCGCACTTCCGACGGAAGCCCGAGCATCGCAGTGTAGTCCGCAGGCTCGCCGCGGACCCACGCGCGTGTGCCGTCGGCGTAACCGAGTTTCTTCCAAAGTGGTGTGCCTGAATAGCCGGGCATCGATCGCAGTTGGGTTCCTCAATTCACGCTCGTATCTGCCGGGCGGCTGACCCGGCGCCAGTGGGCCACGAGCATCGCGCTGCCCTTCTTGCTAAGTAGGAGGACTCGCGCGGGACTCTGGTCCGTGTCGATCAGACCCGCGGCCAGTGCGTCCTCCCAAATCGAGAGCCGCTGGCACGAGGTGCGCCAAACTTCCATCGCCTCGGAGTAAGGTCGCGGCTGATCCGCGATCCACTGGAGGAGCTGGATCGTGAGCGCGTGATTGGGATCAAAGGTTTGTTCGTTCAGCGGCGGCGCGGCTCCGAGGTGATATTTATTGCGCGCGGGAGATGGCAACAAACCGAAACTGCGCAGCGCGGCGCACTTGCCGGAAGCCCGCGCGCCAACCAGCATCGCGCGATGGCGAAATGGCTCCTAGTCGACGGCTTCAACCTGGCCTACCGTTGTTTCTTTGCGATCCCCGAGCTCACGCGCTCTGACGGGTTTCCGACCAACGCGATCCACGGGTGGGTGAAAACGCTTTGGAAGCTCGATGATCAGGAGCGGCCGCACGCGACGGTCGTGTTCTGGGATCTCGGTGGAGCCCAGGACCGGCTCGCCATACATCCCGAATACAAGGCGCAGCGCGAAGAGATGCCCGAGGCGCTCGACAAGCAGCTAGAGCCGATGAAGGAGCTCACGCGTGCGATGGGCATGCACGGGATCGAGCAGGATGGCGTCGAGTCTGACGACATTCTCGCGGCGCAGGCGCGGTATCTGGCCGCAGCCGGCGACGAGGTATTGATCGTGAGCGCCGACAAAGATTTCGCGCAGGTCGTCGACGATCGCGTGCGAATGCTGCTCCCGCCGTCGCCGGTGAATCCGAAGGGCGGTTGGCGCCCTGTGGACGCTGCAGGCGTCATCGAGAAGTTTGGCGTGCCGCCGGCGAAGATCGCCGAGCTGCTCGCGCTGATGGGCGACACGGTCGACAACATCCCAGGAATCGCGGGCGTGGGCCCGAAGACGGCCGCCAAGTGGCTCATGGAATACGGCGGTCTCGAGGGCGTGATCGCGGCCGCGGCGGGCGGGGTTCTGAAGCCGGACAGGTTTCGCGATGCCGTGGCCTCGGCGGCCGACCGGTTGCGGGCGAATCTGCGGTTGACGACATTGAACACCGGTTTGCCGTCGCTCGGGTTGAAACGCGGCGAGCCGGATGTGCCGCGATTGGCGGCGCTGCTCGAGTCGTTCGAGATGATGAATTCGGCGGCCGAAGCGTTGAGGCGCTACGGGCAGCGGGAGTTGTTTTGAGCAGGAGACAGGGGACGGGAGACAGGAGACAGGGGTCTGGAGACGGGGGACAGGAGACAGGGGGCAGGAGACAGGAGACAGGGGGCAGGAGACAGGAGACAGGGG
>DATKCJ010000144.1:0-6687 GCA_035513275.1 Opitutaceae bacterium | reverse complement strand
CGGGATTGATCAGCCGGGCCTGAACATATCTCTCTTCACCACGCTTGGGAATGTCGTTCACGTCGGATCCGAGCCAGTGCGTCTCGAGGTCTTGACGAGAATCACGGGAGTGACCTTCGAGGATGCATTCGCCCGAAAGGTCGAAGTAGCGCTCGAAGATCTGACGGTGCCCTTCATCTCCTACGACGACCTGATCAAGAACAAGGAATCGACCGGCCGGGGCAAGGATCGTGTCGATGCAGACGCGCTGAAGAAGCGCAGCAGACAATAACGCTTTTTCGCTTCGCGCATGCCGGGCCAGGGCACATCATGGCCGGTCGTGTCCAAGCTCTACTTCTACTACTCGGCGATGAACGCCGGGAAATCGACCCAACTGCTCCAGTCGAGCTACAACTACCGCGAGCGCGGCATGAACACGCTCATCCTCACGCCGACAGTCGACACGCGATTCGGCCTTGGGAAAGTCTCCTCGCGGATCGGGCTCGAGGCCGATGCGGTCGCGTTCAACCCGCGCGACAACCTCTTCTCACGAGCACTCACAGAATCGACTCACGCGCCGCTCGCCTGCGTACTCGTCGACGAGGCGCAGTTCCTCGTGAAGGACCAGGTTGACCAGCTTGCGCGCGTGGCCGATGTGCTGCACGTCCCGGTTCTTTGCTACGGTCTGCGCACCGACTTTCAGGGGAACCTTTTCGAGGGCAGCCTCTGGCTGCTCGCGTGGGCCGACAAGCTCGTCGAGATAAAGACAATCTGCCACTGCGGCCGGAAGGCCACGATGGTGCTGCGCATCGGCTCCGACGGCGTGCCGATGAAGGAAGGCGCACAAATCGCAATCGGCGGCAACGACCTCTACGTCTCCGTCTGCCGCCGCCACTTCCGCGAGGGCCGGCCGGGATAAAGCGCCGCGCTCGCGGCGCCTGCAGATTCATTTAGCCTATTTCACCGGGATCGCTCATCCTCCGATCCGCATTCCGCGTCTATATTCACATGAACCCCAGGCACGCCATGGCCCGGCTGGCAGCGATCTTGATGCTCGTTGCAGCGCATTGTGAACTCCTCGCCCAGGCGACCCAAGCCGGCTACGAGGCGAAACTGAAGGAAGCGCGCGAACATGCCGCACAGGAATCGTGGTCGCTCGCGCGCGACGCCTACGCCGCCGCGCTGCCACTTGCACCGGACGAGGAGGCGACGCGCTGGACGAACCTCTGGCTCACCGACGCCAGATGGCGATCAGCGGGCGAGCCCGACGACTGGCAGGCGCATCGCCGATGGAGAGAGAAACACAAGGCGGCATTCGACGCACTCCTCGCCCCCTACTCCGAAAAGTCACAGCGCGACGACATCTGGGTCGCGGCGATGCGGAGCCGGTTGGAGTTTCAGATGGAGATGAACGAGCGGCAGGAATCTGCGACTGCTCTCCTCGAAATCGCCGATCACCTCGGGTCGCGACCTCGCGATCCTGGTGCGGTCGATTCCTACATCGAGATCGTGTTGTATGGATCGTCGGATCCCCTGCAATCCATCTGGGGGGAGTCCGACGACCGGGAGCGTTGGCAGGCAAATTTGGAGCGCGCCGTCGAACTCGCAAGAAACGCGGAGGAGCGCGCAACGATCCTCCTGATCGCGACGCGCACGCGAGCGACTTTCGTCTACGAGGGGATCGACCGACAGGCCGCGCGCTGGGACGTCGCCGCAGCGGCCGCAAAGGGCACGTCGATCGAACCGCTCGCCGACGCGCTGCGGTTCCTGTTCTACACGCGGTCCGGGTATGATCCCTCAGTCACGGAAGAGACACCGGCCGAAATTCCCGCGGTGATCGCGGAAACGAGCAGTCACCTTGCCCGGCTCGGCAAAATCGAACAGCCAAGCGGCAGGGGGGCGACTCCGCTCGCGCGCGCCCTGCAGGAAGCCACAACCGGCACTGAGGATCTCCGAAAGGCACTGACCTCGCCCAAACTGATTCTGGACGCCCCCGAGGAACTCGCGCCCGGCGAGCCGCTGAAGCTGCGATACGGTGGGGCAGGTTCGACTGAACTCAGGATCACGGTCCTCGGTCAGCCGCCGGAGAACTGGGCCCTCGCGCCTGTCCGCGGCAAGAACGTCGGTGGACCCGCCGGCTCGTTTCAATACGCAGACGAGCGAACGGTGGAGACAATCCGATCGGGCGCCGACGCCGTTCTACACGAGCAGGTGATCTCGTTCCCGGAAGCGTCGAACCTCGCCTGGCGCGCCGGCGAAGTGCATCTGGCGGAGCGGCTCGACCCGGGTTTCTACACGGTGCTGGCCGAGGCATCGGGACCGAAAGGGACGGTCGCGTGGAAGAGGGACATCATCATGACCGACATCGCAGCCACCAGCATCTCCGTGCGGCCGGGCGGCACCGCATTCCTTTTCCGCGAGAAGCAATCCAACCGCCCGTTCGCAGGCGAAGCGGTGCGCGGGGCGATTCGCGCGGAGAGCAATTCGATCTCCCTCGAGGGCACGACCGACGCCGAAGGAGTGCTGACGACGATGGAGGGAATCGCCGAAGGATATTGGGCATCAAATCGGTTGATCGCTTTCGTCGGCCAGCGGCCGGTGAGCGTTCCGTTCAGTCGGAAGGAGGTTCTCAGCGCATCGCTCCTGCTCGCCGATGTGATCCTCGACCGGCCGCTCTACCGACCGGGTGAGACCGTGCATTGGAAACTGATCCTGCGCGAGCGCACCGAGGGAATGTTCAAGGTCTCCCGCACGCGCGTGTTCCTCCGGGCGCAGGATGCGAACGGAGAAACTCTCGTCGACCGACTCGCGGTGGATCCCGGCGAGTATGGGACGGCGCACGGAAGCTTTGTCATTTCCGAGTCGGCCCGGCCGGGTGAGTGCAGTCTTTGGTTTCAGACAACCAACGATGCGAATCGACGAAACTGGATTGGAAGTGGATCGTTCCTCGTCGACAACTTCGTCCCTCCCGCAATCACGAGCGCGATTGAGCTGGCGAGCCCGGCCTACTCGCTTCAGCCCGGCGGCGAAGTCCGGATCCGGGTGCGCTCGACGTATTTCTCGGGAGGGCCTGTTGTCGGCGCCAAGGTGACTCTCCGCCTCGAGGCCACTCCCGGCTGGGAGTATTGGCAGGCCAGGAGAGAAAGCGGCGCGACGGAGGATGATTGGGTTGAGCGGCTCGAGAGCGAAGTGAGGACGGGGGAGACCGACGGCAACGGCGTCGCGGAATTCTCGATCTCCCTGCCAGCGGAAGTTCCCGACAGCACGAACCTCGAGGTGAACGCGGATGTCGCGCCATCGGGCGCCCAGGCCAGCCATGCAAATGAAGAATGGTCGGTCAACCGGACGGGCCTCCGCGTGGACCCCTTAGGATGGAAGGTCTTTCGTCCAACCCGCCCGGGCGAATCTGTCGAGTTTGCCTGCTTGGTGAAAGACGGGCGCGGGAATCCCGCCACCTTCGCCGGTCAGGCATCGCTCGTGGAACTCACATGGAACGAGGTATGGCTCAACACGGAGGGAGAGATTGTCACGGGCGCCGCGCTCGCGAAGGCGCGAAAGGACCGGGGACTGGCAGTGGACGATGATCGACTTTCCTCATGGAAGAAGCTCCACGCGAACTACGCGAGGCGCGTTGTCGAAACGGCGCCCGTCGAGACGTCGGCCGACGGACTCGTTCGCGCGAAGTTCGACCTTCCCCACGCGGGTCTTTTCCAACTCGAGCTTTCGCGCCGTGGCATAGCGATTCCCATGGAGCGCACCGGTATGGAAAATCTCCCGCTTTCGGTAGTCGCCGCAGACGAGACGACGGGGAACCTCGCAGTGGCGCCCGGCTTCTATCTCCTGGGCCCCGCCAAAATCCAACCTGGCACGCCGCTCCGTCTGCTCACGATCGTGCCCGACGGAATCGGTCCATGCGCACTGGCAGTTTCCGGCGAGAGCAACCACGTCGTCCGCAGGATCGAGTTCGCGAACTCGGTGGCTTGGATCGAAGTGACCGACCTGCCTCGGTTCGCAGGCGGCGGAACAGCTGCGATCGCTTCGTTGAGTGATCCGTCGATGCGTGCCGCGGAGCACAATTTCGATTTTGTCGATCACTCGTCGCGAATCGCGCTCGTCGTCAAGGCGCGTGATGCGGAGTCGCGTCCTGGCGCGGAAGTAGAAGCTGTGCTGCGCGCGATCGATTCGTCGGGAAAGCCGCAGCGCTCGGAGATCGTGCTCGGCGTCACGGACGAGGCGGTGCGAAAGCTGGCTGGCAACTTTGATTATTCCGAAGGAAACCAGAAGTTCAGCGACTACCGGCTCGTCGGGTCGATCGACGTGACACACTCGATCCAAGACCGGAAGGCGCAGTTCAGGATTTCGACGGGAGACCCGCGCCCCGGAGCGGTTCGTTCGCCTTACCGCACAATGCTGGACGCGGATGTCGTGGTGCTGAGTCCCTTTGAGGTCGCGAGCTCACGCGATGAATTCGTAGCAGAGATGCCTCGTGTCGAAGCGTTCGTGCAGGGTATGCCACCACCCCCACCTCCGGGGTTCGAAGTTGCAGCACCCCCGATCATCACCCGCCGGTTCTTCGCTTTCACCGCCGCGTGGATGCCGGAGATTGTGACGGATCCAAACGGCGAGGCGCGCGTCTCTTTCAAGTATCCCGACAATCTCACGCAGTGGCGGTTCGATGCCTACGCCGTCGGCGCCGATGGCAACACCTTCGGGCGGACGAGCATCCTTACGCGAACGAGCCTCCCACTTCAGGCGCGGATTCAGGCGCCGAGGTTCCTGATCGAAGGCGATCGTTCCGACGTGGGCGTGTTGCTTCTCAACCGCACCGACGACCCGTTGACGGCCGAGGCCTCGCTCGCTGTCGAAGGGGCGGCAACGATCCGTCGATCGAATCGGGCCGTGAAAAAAGGAGTCGAGGTGCCGCAGCAGGGCGAGGCACGCGTCACCTGGCCCGTCGAAGCAAACGAAGTCGGATACGCCAAGGTCACGACGACATCGAGAGCCGGCGACCTCGGCGATGCGATGGAGATCCCGCTGCCCGTGTTGCCGGACGGGTTCTGGCAGGAGACCGCCGCAAGCGGCCGTCTCGGCGCCGGCTCCAACGAGCAGGTCTTGAAACTGCTGCTGCCCGATCCGCTCGATCCTGAGAAGGTGGATGTGAAGCTGAAGGTCTCACACGGCCACGTGCCGGCGTTGCTCGATTCCCTGCCCTACCTCGTCGACTACCCTTACGGCTGCGTCGAGCAGACAATGAGCCGTTTCCTTCCCGCGTTGGTGGTGCGTCACACGCTCGTCGAACTCGGACTCGACGAGGAAGACGTGGAAAGCCGCATAGTGGCGAAGGAAAGCGCATCGGATCGCGCGCGCAGGGAGAGGACCGCCGGCCTTCTGATGATCGACGAAGTCGCCGAGAAGAGCCTGTCCAAACTTGCCGAGGCGCAGAGCTGGGGCGGTGGCTTCGGTTGGTGGCCCGGACAGAGCGCAATCGATCCGTGGATGACGGCCTACGTCGTCTGGGGACTCGCACTCGCGCGTGACTCAGACTTCGAAGTGCCAGAAGAGATGGAAGAGAATGCGCGCGACGCCATGTGCGGCTGGATCTCACGGACCGAGAACACGACAGATGTGCTGGCGTGGTCTCTGTTCGCCGCCAGTCAGTCCGAACTCGAGGACAAGCAAAGCGAGAGTGTCGCAAAGGTCTTCACGCGTGTGATGACCGAACGCTCGCGTCTCGGCCCAAGCGGCCGTGCCTGCCTCGCGCTGGCTGCGAAACGATGGGGCTCGGATGAAGACCAAGCCACGCTTGTTCGGAACCTCGAGAACGGCGCGGAGCACTCGCAGGCAGCAGGACTCGGCGCCACAGTGCATTGGGGCAGCACCTCGGGTTACTGGCGCGGAACGGATGGAGCCGTGGAATGCACCGCGCTCACGCTCCTCGCACTTGAAGCGCACGATGGAAAGCACCCGTTGATTGAGCCGGCAGCGAACTGGCTTGCGCTGAACCGCAGGAGCGCGCGCTGGTCAAACACTCGCGACACGGCGCTCGCGGTGCTGGCGCTTTCGAAGGTCGTGGCAAACGGACCGTCGCTGGACTCGAGCGCCTCAATCGAGATCGCCTCCAACAAATCTGCTCCGAGCCGGCTCGCGATCACGCGCGAAGCACTCCTGGCAGATGAACTCAGCGTCACGCTTCCCGCAAAAGCCCTTAAGCCCGGCGAGAACAGCATCCGCATCCGTCTGCTCTCGGGCGAAGGACCGGTCTACGCCCTGGCGCTCGCCTCCTCGTGGGCGCAGAACGAAAGCGCCGAGCCGAGTGGACACCTTGTTGAGGCAGGCCGCGGGTTTGACCGGCGGGTCCCGGTCCCGATGGTTTCGGGGACCATGCGGTTTACCAGCGAGTCCATCGCGAGCGGCGGGACGGTGAATGCGGGTGAAGAGGTTATCGCAGTCATCACCCTTACCGTGCCAAACGAATTGGAGTATCTCGCCGTGGAAGTGCCAAAGCCGGCGGGTTGCGAGCCGCTCAATCCGTTGAGCGGATGGGATGCGCGCATTAGAAACCTCGACTCGCCTCCGGATAAGAAAGGCAACGTCGATCCCGGCACGCCCATTTACCGCGAGGAACACGACGATCGCGGCGTGTTCTTCCTCGACCACATCGAGGCCGGCAAATGGGAGATTCGCTTCGGGATGCGGGCGACGACCGCC
>DATKCJ010000143.1:0-10748 GCA_035513275.1 Opitutaceae bacterium | reverse complement strand
CCTTCCGCTGGATGACTTCGAAGAACAGCGTCGGCCTTGCGAACACGCACTTTGTGAAGAGCTGCAGCAGGTAGCCGTCGGTGCTGTCACGATCGACGAGTATCTTGAGCGACTTCAACTCCTCGAGATCCTCGTCGATCTTGCCCATGCGCGCGTCGAACACTGTGGGCTCGTAATACGTGTCGGGCACCTCGAGGAACGCCACCTCCTGCAGCCGCATCGCTCGGATGGTGGAAACGATGTTCGAGGTGAGCAGCGCGATGTGCTGCACGCCGGGGCCGTTGTAGGCGTCGAGGAATTCCTGGATCTGCGAGTTCTTCGACGATGGCTCGTTGATCGGCATCTTGATGTAGCCGTCGTGGTCGCCGACGACCTTGCTCATGAGCGCGCTGCGACCGGTGTTGATGTCGAAGTGCATGACCGTCTCGAAGCCGAAGATGCGGTCGTAGTAGTCGACCCACTCTTCCATGTGCTCCACGTTGGCGACGACGTGATCGATCATGGCGAAGTGAATGTCGCCCTCCTCGATGCCGCCGGGCACGTTGATGTAGCCCGGCGCGAACGACGCGTGCGGCCGGCGCTCGATGAACGTGTGGATCGTGTCGCCGTAGGCGGCGATCGAGAATGCGGTGAACTCCGTGTTCGAATCTATCGGGCGCACGACCTGCGCGCCGCGGCGCACGGCCTCCTCATGTGCGGCGCGCACGTTGCCGACGCGGAACGCGACATCCTTCACACCGTTGCCGTGCTTTGCGACATGCTCGCGAATCGTGTCAGCCTGAGAGCTGCTGCCCTCGGGCTCGGCGATGAGGAAGTTGATCCTGCCCTGGCCGACCACGTGTGCGCGGCGGCCCTTCACGCCCGCCCGCTCGTCGGCGTAGGCGCGGCGATACATGCCGAACTTGCCCTCGAAGTGGTCGCGCCACTGGTCCGCGTCGTCGACAAGAAATTCGATGTGGTCGATCCACTTGATGCCTAGCGGATTCGTCGTGGCCCTGTCTCTCTCGGATTTGAAAACAGTGGTGCTCATGATCGTAAGTTCACGGGGTTGGGAACCGGTTTAGAATGCAAGAAAGCTTGGTCCGGCCCAGAGGCCTGTCAACCGATGCAGGGATATGAGCGGCGCCCAAGGTCAGAACTGTAGGGCAGGTCTTCGACCTGCCGACGCGGGTCAGAGACCCGCGCTACTCAATCCTTCGCCTGCTCCATCCGCTTGTATTGTTCCGGCGGAATACCGTAGTGCTGGTCTGCACAGGTCGGGCAAATGCCGTGCGTGAAATCCGCCTCGGAACGTTGGGCGATGTAGCCCTCGATCGGCTGCCACTCTTCGCGGTCGTCGCGGATCTTCTTGCAGAAGACACAAATCGGCAGGAGCCCCTCGAGCTGCTTCACCTCGCGCTCGAGCGAGCGACCGTATTCCGCGGCGCGATGCGCGAACCACGCGACCACCGCAAACACGGTGAAGATGACCAGCGCATTAATGATGCTGTAGAGCAGCGGCTCGGGCTCGGGCCAGACCATCGAGAACGCGAACCGCACCGCCGAGAGCAGCACCGTGTAGGTCAAGCCTGCCTTCAGTCCGTTCACCCACGAGGCACCCACGATCGGGATCATCAACGCGACCGGGATGCTCACCCACGGTCCGGTCCAGAAATCGAGCCACACGCAAAACACTCCGACCATAAACCAAGCGAGAGCGAACTGCCGCCGCTCTCGGACGTCCAGATTCAGAAGGGGATTCATAATATAATTAGGAGGGGCAAACGAGTCCTAACGCGTGCGCGGTTCTTCGTCGAGTGCGCGTTTCGCGCGGACGTGAGATGCGTGCCTCTGTGTAGCGCAGGTCTCCGACCTGCGACGCCGGCAGGTCGGAGACCTGCCCTACTTCAAAATGACTGCCGCAACGTCACCCGCCAGCTTCGCGGCAGTTCGCGGGTGACCAAATCCGCCCCGGCGAACGGCGTGCTCGTCGCCCGCCAGTTGAACTCGTCGGTGAAGTTGAGCACATCGATCCGCGCCTCGAAACCGCCGCGAGTATAAGTGAAGCCCGCGTTCCACGTGCGCTGCGCCGGAATCACGACATGGCCGAAGAGGTCGAGATTCTGATCACCCTGCATGCTGCCCCAGAGCCGGGCGGTCAGTCCCTGCGTCAACGTCCATGTTGCAAAGACATTTGCCTGCCATCTCGACAAGCCGGGCAGCCGGTAGTCGCCAGCCGGGAATGCGCCAAACGTCCCGCTCGGTGTTGCCGGGTCGAAGCGCGGCACCGTGGCGATGCTTCCAGGCAACGGGCCGTCGATGTAGTGCGCGTCGCGATAGGTGAAGTTTCCCGATAACGAAAAACCGTCGCTCGCTTTCCACTCCGCGACCGCCTCGACGCCGCTCACGAGTATCTCGTCGGGCCGGCCCTGCCGCGGATTCGTGCGGTGGCGCTGCTGGCGGTAGGCGGCGACGCTTCCCGCGAGCCGGCGATCCGGCGACGCAAACTTGAGGCCAGCTTCGAAAAGCTCCGACGCATTCTCGAACAACTCGTCGGGCAAGCGGTTCGCCGTGAGACCGAAGCCGCCGGTGCCGGACGAACTCTCGACCGCAGCAGCGCGCTGCCAGGTGAAATAGACCGTGGCCAACTCGCTCGTTCGCCACGCGAGACCGACGGTGCCAGCCGGCAGATATTTCACGAGGCTGTCGGAGATCGGATCACGACCCGCTGCTGGAAGCGGATCTTCGGAACTTACCGAGACTGCATCGACACGAGCGCCGAGGTTCAGCGTGAGGCGCTCCGTGAGTGCGACAGCGTCGTTCACAAACACGCCCGCGTTGAAGAGCCGCGAGTGCAGCGTCTGGCTGAGCGACGTCGTCGGAAAAACTCCGTAGTTCGCGCCCGACACCGCGAAACGCCCCGGTCGACCCGGAACGGGTCGCACGCCAAAGAGCTGATTCACCGGAAACACATACGTCGCGGGGTCGAGCGTGAGGTCGAAGGGGTTCATCGCCTCGTTGAAGAAATCGACATAGCTCACGCGATCTTCGCCCCGGATCGCCGCGCCCCAGAGGAGATCGTGTGCAAGTCCGCCTAGCGTGCGCGACTCGGCGATCTCGATGCGCTGCTCAAACGTGCGGCTGCGCGGGAAGTAACTGTAGAACGTGTAGCCCGAGTATTTCTCGCCGCTCACGTTTTCGACGAGCGTGCGGCTCGTGATCGTGCGGTCGCCGTCCGTGGCGAATTCGCCGACGAGCTGCACGGTCTGCGTGCGCGCCAAGCCCTCGTCGCCCGGCGCGATGAGCACCTGCGAGCCGTCGATCGTCGCGACACCCGTCGGCGTAAACGTGTTTCCGAAATAAGAACCGGTGCCGCCGTTCTGCACCGAGGAGCCGGTGATGTATTCGCCGCGATCGATGAGCGCCTGCGTGGGACGGTTCGTGCCGGGGTTCTCGACGAAGTTCACATAATAGGCTTCGAAACTCAGGTCCCAGCGCGCGCGGTCCGACGGTCGCCATGCAAGTGCGAGGTGGCCATTCCACGAATCGCTATCGGCGAGCCGGTGGAAGCCGTCTGCGTGTGCGCGCTCCAGGCTGAAGCGCCACGAGAGCGTCTCGCTCAGCGGAGCCATCGTGTCGATCTGAGCGCGGTAGTCGTCCCACGATCCCGCGGAAACAGTCACCGTCGTGCGCGTCACGCCCGAGATCGGCGACTTCGTGACGAAGTTCGCCATGCCGCCCGTGCCGGTCGCGTAGCCAAGCACCACGGGCGCGGCGCCTGCGACGACGTCGACGGACTCGACCGAGTTGAACGAAACCGGAAACGCATTGCGGTTGAACGCGCGGCGCTGGCCGTTTTGCGCGACATCGCCGAGATCGCCGCGAATGAATGGCACGCCCGCGATGCCGTAGATCGTGGCGTTTGTCGCCCCGGCCACGAACGGTGCGAGATCCTCGATCCGCCGGACGTCCAAGTCTCGCAACTTGTCGGAACCGATTCGCTCGAGCGAGCGCGGCACGTTCGATGGTTCACCTACGAGTCCGATCAATTTGAGCGGTGGGGAATCGTCTGTCCTGCCCTGTGCCTCAAACGGATCGAGGACGATCACTTCGCCCTCGATCGCGTCGTATTCGGCTCCAGCGCCGGCCGGCGTGGCCGGCAGAACGGCGAGCAAACACAAAGCGAAGGAGGTCAGGCCTCGGGTTCGGACAAGAGTCATGAGAGGATGCGTGCACCGGATCGGCCGGGCGTCGGGTCGGGAAAGTGGTTTGCGGCTTGGTGCGATTGAAAGTCACGAGCGCTGAACGGAACCCTGCTTCTATCGCACGACCGGTGCGCGGAAAGACTAATTCGCGGGGACGATTGTCATGGCGCTTCGGGTCGCCTTGAGTAGGGCAGGTCTTTGACCTGCCAAGTCATGCGGGTCAGAGACCCGCACTACCTTCCCACACGCGCGCTCCTTCAAGTCTACCCCCACGGCAACTGATCCAGATCCACATTCCCGCCCGAGAAAATCACGCCGACGCGCGCACCGCGAAACTCGTCCGGGCTCGCGAGGACCGCGGCGAGAGCGATGGCCGACGACGGCTCGACGAGCACCTTCAAGACCTCCCAGACGAGTCGCATCGAGCGCGTGGTTTCCTCATCGGGCACGGTGATGATCTTCGTCACGTGCTCGCGAAGAATGGGAAACGTGGACGCGCCGAGGTGCGACCGCAGTCCGTCGCAGATCGTCTGTGGATTCTCCGGCTTCACAATTCGCCCCGCGGCGAGCGAGCGCATCGCGTCGTCCGCGCCCGAGGGCTCCGCTCCGAACACGCGGATCCGCGCATCGATCCCGTGCGCAGCGAGTGCGGTGCCGCCGAGCAGTCCGCCTCCGCTCACGGGCGTGACGATTGCATCGAGTTCGCGAATCTCCTCAACGAGCTCGAGCGCGGCGGTCCCCTGCCCCGCGATCACTCGGGCATCGTTGGACGGATGGATGAAGACCGCGCCCGTCTCCTCGACGATCCGCGCCGCGATCTCCTCGCGCGAGGCGACCGTGGGCTCGGAATAGACGATGCGCCCGCCGCAGCGCTCGACCGACGCGATCTTCGCTCGAGCCGCATCGCGCGGCAACACGATGGTCGCCGCGATGCCGCGGATGCGTGCGGCGAGTGAGACCGCTGCGGCGTGATTGCCCGAGGAGTGCGCGACGACCCCGCGAACGGCTGCCGCGTCGTCGAGGCTTGCGACCGCATTGAAAGCTCCGCGGAACTTGAACGCGCCGACACGCTGGAAGTTCTCGCACTTGAAGAAGACATGCGCACCGGTCATCGCGTCGAGCGTGCGCGATGTGAGCACAGGCGTCCGGTTCGCGACGCCGGCAAGCCGGTCGCGTGCTGCGAGCACGTCTTCAAAAGTCGGGAGAAGCGGGTCCGTAAGCAGACGATGAGCGGCACGGGGCGGAGACCTTGCAAGAGCAAAGCCGCAGGAGCGCAGGCGCGAGAAATCGTCTTGCCGCCTGCAGGATCTAGCGATGGGAGATCCCGCCTTCTGAAACTGTAGCGGCTTTATGCCGCGACCCGATCGCGAACGAACCCACAAGGTCGCGGCGTAAAGCCGCTCCTACAGCCGGAGAGACAGCAGCGCCTCTCGGAGAGAGGCGCGCTACCTCGGAAATTAGGAAATTGGCGGACCTTCGGGTCCGCCAATTTCCTACTGCGACTCGTAGAGCTCGATGATTGCGATGCCACCGCCGCCGTTGCCTGTGGCGTGAACGGTGTAGCCGCCGGGCTGGAACTCGAGACGGATAGCGGCGTCCTTGCTGCCGTTGGGAAGGCCGAAGGCGCCGACGGGACCGAAGTAGGCGCCGGTCGCCGGATCCCAATTGTCGTTCACTGCGATCTCGGTCTGCCCTGAGTAGACCCGCAGGTGCGGATCGACCAACGCGTCGGCAGGATTCTGGATGTATGGCGCGATTCCGGGGCCGACGTTGCGAGCGAGCACGGGCAATGCGTCGCCGATGAGCGAGGTGCCGAGAATCACCGTCTGCCCGGGCTGCATGTCGAGCCGGCACGAGACATTGGTGAGCCGGCTGCCGGGATCGCGCGACAGGTCGTAGACTTCGATGAGTCCCTCGGCGACGGGACCGTCGTTCACCAGGTGCACGGTGTAGAGGCCGGGTTGAAGTGTAACTTTCATCGCAGCGTCCTTGCTGCCAGGCACGAGCGAGAAGGCCCCCACTTGGGCGAAGTCGGCAGCGAGCGCCGAATCCCAATCCTCGTTGAACTCGATGGGAGTGTCGCCCGAGTAGAGCGTGATCGCGGGATCGGCGACGACCGGCCCCGGGATGTAGTCGAGCAGCCTCGGGCCGATGCCGCGGATCAAGACGGTCTTCGATCCGGTTCCAGAAATATAGAAGCCCACGACGAGCGTGCTGTCGCCCGCGCCCGCGAATGCCCGGCACGAGACGTTGATGATGGCGCTTGGGTTCGCTGCGACGATCGGCTCGAAGCTCGCCGATACAGATTGATCGGCCGTGAGGGTGACCGTCGTCTGCGCGGCGGTCGGCGTGGCGACTCCTGGGCCGTTCCATCGCACGAAACGATAGCCTTGCGGCACGACCGCGGCGATCGGCACAACGTCGCCGTTCACGTAGGTGCCGCTGCCGGTGCCGCCGGTGACGCTGAGCGTCCGCGGAGTGAGGAGACGGTAAACCGGCGTAACGCTCCGGCTGGCGGACATCGACACGCTGGTCGTCGCGGCGTTGGGACTGGCGACTCCGGCGCCTTCCCAGCGATCGAATTGATACTGGCCGATGCGCTCGGCAGCCGCCAGCGTGACGGTGGCGCCGACATTGTAGGCGCGCTCAAACTCCCCCTCGCCGTCGGTGCGGCCGTTGCGATCGGTTTGCACCACAGTCACGCGCGATTGCGGACCATCCGCAGCGGGCGCCACGTTGAGCGTCCTGATCTGGTCGCTCATCCGGCTGAAGTCGTATTGCAGCTCGATGCGCACGCGCGTGATCGTGAGCGCGGCGCCGTTGCGCGAGTTGATTTGCCGCGAAAGGATCAACTCCGCGTCAGCCGCCGGCCGTGAGTAGAGGAGCAGGTCGTCGGTGGACGGCGAACTCGAGCCGGTCGAGAGCATGGCCTTGAGCAGCGACTGGTCGGCTGCGGCGGGTTGCACCGGATCGATGGAGCTGTCGAACGGATCGAAGCGGCTCGCCCACTCGATCTTGCTGCGCGTTTCCTCGTTGTAGTGCCGGAAGAGGTGCGTCTCGCCTTCCTTCTGCAGGCGCGACACGCCGGAGTGCTGGAAGATCACGTCGGCGTAGAAGATGTCGTCCTTGCTGCCGGTGTAGGTGACATCCATCTCAAGCACCTTGAGGTTCACGATGCGCACATTTTCCTGGTCGGGCAGGAAGATGCCCAGCGAGTTCAGGTTGAGCGCGGCGGGGTTGCCCGCGTTGAGTTCGTCGAGAATCGCCGCGGGCAGCGTCAGGCGCACGGGCGCCGAGAGCGTGGGGCGGTTCGAGTTGTAGGTGTTGAGGATGGTGAAGACGACCGAGGAGATCTGGTCCTCGTAAACCGCGCGCAGCGAGTCGAACTCATCCGCGGTGAGATTCGGTCCCGTCGCGGTGCCGAGCGTGGTGAAGCGGTCGGTGATCTTCGTCAGGTCGAGGTCGCCGTCGTAGGCGTCGAGCATGCGATACTCGTAGGCGCGCGCCATGAAGTAGTGGTAGCGCAGCAGGCGGTCGCGCGCGCGCTGGGTCATCTCATCGAGCGCGCCGAGCGTCTCAGCGTCGAGCTCAATCGTGACGTCGGCGATGTTGCGGTTGAGAATATCGATCGTGAGCAGGTCGCGCGTGATCGCAAGCGAGAGGCGCGAGACCTCCTGAAAGGTCTGGGCGAGCTTGGTGGCGAACTCGAGCTTCTGGCCGTCGAGCTTCTTCAACCGTTTCGAGAGCACCTTGAATCCGGGCTCGTCGGCGAGCAGGCGCTGCAGCTCCGCCTCGACCTCGGGGCTCGGGTTCTGCGTGGTGCGCATCTGGTTCAGGCTCTCGCCAAGCAGGTCCATGACGGGTTTCTGCATCGCGCGGATTTCGTCCGTGCGGCTCGCGACGGCGTTGTCGATGTCGTCGGAGTCGAGCGCGCCGAGGCGGGCCTTGAGCGCGAGCGTGGCGGACTCCATTTCCGAATCGGCCACGTCGCCCGCGACGGCCGTGCCGATGATCAGCGCGTTTTGCTCGAACGGCTTGTCCGGGTCGACGTCGGGCAGGCGGCCGAGCACGTTGCCGGCGACGCCAACGAAGGGCTGGCCGACTGGGATGACCTCGGCGATCGCGCCGAGTGCCCTCGCGGTCTTCTTGAGCAGCGCGATGTTCTTCGCCTTGGGGAGGAGGTCGTTCTTGATCGTCTCAATGTCGGTTTTCACCTGGTTGATCTCGTCCTGCACCTGGCGCGCCTGGTATTGGAGCTCGGGCACGGCAGCAACGGCGGTGTCGTAGGCGGCGCGATCGGCGAGGATCTGCTCGCGGAGCTGGGTGCGAAGCTGCGTCATCGTGTCGACCTTGCGCTGCTGCGCGTTCGCACGGTTTCGCAGCCAGTAGTCGAGATACATCACGCGCAGTGCGCGAGGGATCTCGTTTTCAAAGGCGAGCTTCGTGACCTCGAACGACAGCATCGGCACCCAACCGGCGGGATTGCCGAAGTAGTCGAGGTTGCTGTCGACGCGGTGGCGCAGCATGCGCATCTCGTCGAGGATCTGCAGGAGCTTGCGATGCTCGGCCGCGTCGAGGGCCGCCCATTCCGGAAGCGAGTTTGCGAGCTCGAGCAGCTCGACATAGTCGGCGAGCGTCTCGCGCACGAAGTCGAAGTGCTGGGCAAGATACGCCTGCCGCACGTGCATCAGCACCTTCTCGAGTGCGAGCGGACTGAGCCAGCGCAGATCGCCGGGTGAAGCGGTGATCGCGCCAACAGCTCCGGATATCTTGGCCGAATTCGGGCCGGATGCTCCACTGCCGTTCGTGGAGAACCGCTCGTCGTAGCTCTTAAGTCCGCTGCTCGTGTAATAGCGCCGCCATGCCTGCCGCGGAGTGCCGCCGGTGCCGCCGGATTGATACGTCGCAACTGTGCCCTGCACACCACCGGCGTTTACTATCCAGGCACTCAGATCGAGGTTTGAAAGCACGCTGCCACCGTCGCCTGCGATGCCGGGCTTGCCGCCGGCCGTCGCGGGCTTGCCGTCGCCTGGCCAGGTCGTGCTGCCCGCCGACGTGTCGAACAGGCCATCGAAGTGGGCGTAGATCGTGTTGTTGTCGGTCCACTTGAAACCGTAGATGCCGTTCTTGATCTCATGGACGACGGGACGGTTGGCGCCGTTGTCGCCTTTTTTGCCCTGGCCGGCGCGCTCGCCGTTGCCGCCGGAGAGGATGAAGCGCTTCGCGCTGCCCGCGCCGGTGACCGCGTCGGCGAAGAGCACGAGGCCGCCGCCGTTGTGACCCGCGCGGCCGTCAAAAAACTGCGCCGGCTGCGTGCCGATGCTCAGCGGCTTGGTCGAGATCGAGGCCGCGGGCTTGCCCTCCTGATCCTCGAAGCGCACCTCGGTCGCGCGGATCTCGATGTTGGTCTGCGGCAGCTCGAGCGCACCGCGGATGACGAGTATCTCTGCGTGAATCGTGAGGTCGCGAATATCCGCGGCGTTGTTGAAGCCCCAGAGTCCGTTGGGATGGTCGGGTTCCAAGACCACGGTCTTCCCGACGATCGTGACGGAACGAACCGAGGGCCGGTTCAGCGTGTTGAACCAAACTGTCTGAGCACTCAAAGTGCCCTTGATCACCTTGGTCGCGACATCGAGAAAATCCGTGCTCGCGCCGTCCGGCAGTGCGCCCTTGGGCTGCAGTCCGAAGACGACGCTCTCCGCCGGCAGAGGCCTCAGCGGCGTGATCACCACTGTCTGCGCCGCGGAGGCGGAGCCGTTCACACCCTCGAAGGTCACGGAAAACGGCTGTGCATCGGTTGGCGCCGGCACATAACGAAAGCGACCCGTCGCCGCGTCAAACGTGCGCGAGCCCGCGATGCCGTCGCCGGAATCGAACGTGGCCGAAAGCGTTGCACCCGTGCCGAGCGCGGTGGCCTCCACGAAAAACTCCGCCTGTGCCTGTGCGCTATACCAGACGCGCAGCGGCGGTATCGAACCGATCTCGTGGGTCGGAGGCGAAGAGGGCTGGGCGGACAACGAGGAGAGGCCAGCCATGGCAAAGCCGGCGAAAAGCGTGACAACTGCGGTGAGGCGGGACGAGTGCATGGCGTTTCCTGGGGATGAATGGGTGAAGTGCCGGGTTTCGATGCGCCCCGAGAGTAACCCGCGCACTCGATTTCACCTATAATCCCAACGGAGGAGGCGACTCGCGCCCGCCGCCCCTCACGGTCTGCTCCCAACGGGTGATAGCCTCAGGGCGGAATGCTTGCTAATCTCGCCGCAGCCCGCAGAAAAAAGCCGCGGCCTTTCCCCAATGCATCATGTGCTTCAACACTCCGGCCGCCGCCTCGCGCTCGTGCTCGGAGCGACGGCAGTCGCGATCTCGGGCGCGGAGTCCGCGTTCGCGACAGCGGCTTTGCCGCACGCCGAGGAGGGCATCCCGTTTGTCGAGCGATTCACGCCGCGCGAGTATGGCGCACACAGCCAGTCGCTGAGGCTCGCGTTGGATTCGCGCGGTTTTTTGCATGTCGCGAATCTCGTCACCTTGCTGCAATACGATGGCGCCACGTGGCGCCGCCTCGCC
>DATKCJ010000142.1:0-3000 GCA_035513275.1 Opitutaceae bacterium | reverse complement strand
AGATCCTCCACGCGCACGTCGCGCACCCAGTCCTCCTCGTGGTGGTCGTCATTGGGCCGGAGGCCGCTCGCGACGATGTCGTGCACGCTGCCCTCGAGATCCGTCGGCACCTCCTGCGTGAGGCGCGAGTAGAGCGCGTTGGCCGGGCGGTAAACGTTTCCCAGGTCAGGTTTCATCTCGCCGACGATCACCTTCATGAGCGTGGACTTGCCGGCGCCGTTGCGGCCAAGCAGGCAGACGCGCTCGCCCGGTTCGATCTGGAAATTGATGTTCTCCAAAACCGCGGGTCCACCGAAGCTGAGGCTGACGTCGAGAAGGTTGAGCAAAGCCATGAACCGCCCACCTTGCTGGGCGCCGCGCCGATGCGCAAGCCGTGGGGCAAGAGATCGCCCAGAACGAGTCACACTGCGATCCGACGTGCGCCTTCGGCATCCTGCATGCCCTCCGTAGCCTCGGCGAAGGACGGCGGATCACGCGGAAATTGACTGCCCGATTCGGTCCCCGTAACAGGGCAACCATGCGCCCCACCCCGTTTCGCTTGCTTGCCGGCACGTCAGCGACCTGTGCCGTCGCCTTGATTGTCGTTTCCTCCTCGTTTGCCCAGCTCGAGACAGAGCGCACGGCGCCGAAGGTCGCTCAAGGCGCTTCGCTCTTGGGCGGCGCGCTCCCGGGCGGTGCCATCCTCAGCTCCGCTGTTGTGTCGCTCACTCCTGCCGGGGCTGGCGGCGGCGCAGCGAGCGCCGCATACGCCGCGACCGGCCGGGCCGCATCGGCTCCCGCAGTCACATGCCCGATCGCCGAGGACGGCACATTCTCGTTCAAGGGCCTGAAGCCCGGCGCTTATGAGTTTCGCATTTCGTTTCCCGCAGGTCCCCGGCAGTCGACGAGCTTGGACGGCGGGTCTCCAGCCACCGACCCAAACACGAAAGTCACGGTGCCCAAGCAAACCCAAGGCGCGACCTTCGGCGAGAAGGTGAACGCGGGTCTGGCCACTGCAGGCAACTCGAAGACGAAGCACGACACCGCCAAGAACTCCATCGGCAACATCCGCGCGCGCGAAGAGACGCAGGCGGGCGGTGTCTCGGTCGCAGCCGGCGACGTCACAGGCGATGGACACGCCACCGATGCGCCGGCGGAATCCTCGGCCGCTGTGTCGAGCGTCTCGACGATGGCTGGAGGCGCTGGCGGCGGCGCAGCGGCCGCGGCCTACGCGAAGGAGAACATCAACAGCGGCATGCCCAACAGGATCTCGATGAACGTGACCGTGCCGAAACAGAATTTCGCCGTGATTGCTGATGGCGATCCTGTGGTGGTGCAAGTCGACGCCGATGGCACTTTCGCCGGCCGCGCGAGCGTGCAAGCGCAGCAGGGCGCGCAGCCCGTGTCGTCGGGCCGCACCACCCCGGATCCGGCGGCGCCGAGCGGCGGAACACCGCCGCGACCCACGGGCGGTTGAGCGAGGATGTGCAATTGTAGGAGCCCGCCTGTCCCGAGCTTATCGAGGGGGCTTGCGGGCGATTCGTAGGCTGCGCGCTTGTCGCGCAACTCCGGGGGTCTGTGGCGCGGCGAGCGCGCCACCTACACGAAACCAATCGCTCGCAAGCGGGCTCCTACATGACGGGCCCAATCCGCAATCACCCGCCTCCGCGCTCGCCAAGCATTCGCTCCTCCGACTGACTCGCGCCCATGTCGCGCCTGCTCCCCGCGCTTACGAACGCGTTTCCCGTGTGGGTGCTCGCGTTTGCAGTGATCGCTCTTTTCAAGCCGGCGCTGTTCACGTGGTTCAGCGGCCCGTGGATCGTGTGGGGCCTCGCCGTGATCATGCTCGGGATGGGGCTCACGCTCACGTTCGAGGATTTTCGCGCGGTCGGCCGAATGCCGAAGGCCGTCGCACTCGGATTCGTGGCACAATTCACGATCATGCCTGCACTCGGCTGGTCGATGGCGAAAGCATTCGCGCTTGAGACGCCGTTCGCTGTCGGGCTGATCCTCGTCTCGTGCTGCCCGGGCGGCACGGCGTCGAACGTCGTTGCCTACCTCGCGCGCGCAAACGTCTGCCTGTCTGTCGTGATGACGATGTGTTCGACGTTTGCCGCGGTGATCCTGACTCCGTTGCTCACGTCGTTGCTCGCGGGAACTTTGGTCGACGTGGACGAGTGGGGTCTGTTCAAGACGACGTTTCAAGTCGTCGTGATCCCGGTGCTCGTCGGCGCGTGGCTGAATCGGCGCGCACCGAATCTTGTTCGGCGAACCCAGGCGGGCCTGCCGCTCGTCTCCGTGATCGTGATCGCGCTCATCTGCGCCAGCATAATCGGCGCAAACGCAGACGCCGTGAAAGGCGCTGCGCTGCGGCTGCTCGGCGCGGTGTTCTGCCTCCATGTGTTCGGTTTCGCGCTCGGCTACGCGGCGGCTCGGCTCATGGGATGTGATGTCAAGATCGCCCGCACGGTGTCGATCGAGGTCGGCATGCAAAACTCCGGTCTCGGCGTCGTGCTTGCGCGCAAACACTTTGTCGACCCGCTCACGGCGGTCCCGTGCGCGATCTCGAGCGTGTTCCACTCCGTGATTGGAAGCGTCCTCGCCGGCTGGTGGCGCTGGCGCGGGCAGTGAACAAGCGCAAAGGCATTTCCGGAATGCGCCCTTGCTCGACGAGCCGCCGATCCTAGAGTTCATGCATGCCGAAACGGGAGCCTGAGTTGTTCAAATTGGATCGTTCCGCCTTCTCGGTGGGACGGGTCGAAGAGGATGACAGCCAGGTCGATTACTGGTTATCTCAGCCTCCCGAGAGGAGAATCGCAGCGCTCGAGTTTCTCCGCGGTGGCGCCGATCCAGATGCCTATTCTGCACAGAGACTTCGCGGAGTTCTTGAAGTTACTGAACGCCTATGAGGTCAAATACCTCGTGGTCGGTGGCTATGCGGTAGCCATTCATGGCTATCCACGATACACGGGCGACTTGGACATCTTCGTCGAGGCCAGCACAGAGAATGCAACCCGGCTG
>DATKCJ010000141.1:0-2698 GCA_035513275.1 Opitutaceae bacterium | reverse complement strand
GAGCTGGCTTCCGAAGAGCGGAATCCGTTCGTGGGCCTCGAAGGTGTCTTTGGGGCGGTTCGACTCGGGAAGAAGCAAGGTTCCCACCGTGAGCGCATCCGTGACCGACTGCGCGCGAAGCGTCATAGTTGATTCCGGTGTTCTAGTGGCGGCGATCGACGCTGACGAATCAGACCATGAATGGTCGGTTCGGTCGTTGAGTTCATTGCGTGGCCGGTTCGTGACGTGCGAGGCGTGCATCACCGAGGCGGTCCATCTGCTAGGAAACTCCGCGCCGGCCGTGGCCGCTCTCAGGCGCTTGGTCGAGCGGATGACGGTCGTCAGTTTCGCCGATGGACCCTGGAGCGACGCCCTCGCTGAAGTAGTTCGCTTCTCGCCCAACATGGACTTCGCCGACGCATGCGTCGTACAGCTTGTGCGCTCGAGGCGCGATGCATTTGCCCTGACGCTCGATCGGAGCGATTTCGCTACCTACAAGGTTTCGTTCGCGTGTCCCGACGGCGAGTTTCACGTCTGAATGATGGGCGGAGTCCGATTTGCAGACTAACAAACGGGAGGACTTCGGGCGGTGCCAGTCGTCCTGTTGGTGCTCAAGTGCAAGCCAGCGACTTTCCCTCAACCCACTCGCTCTCGACCATTTCGATCCGGGGGTTGGCGGGGATGCCGAAGTCGTTGTTTGCGATTCGCGAGGCGAGCAACTCTACGGCCCACGCGCCCATCAGGTCTTGATTCTGCTGCAGTCCTGAGAATCCCGAGCCCTCGACCTGGTGACTTAGCACCGCGACGCCGAGCCGCTTGGGCACTTCGACCTGCAGCCGGTCGAGAAATGCGCGGAATCGCGCGATCATGTCGGGCGTGTGCACAAACAACACGACATCCGGCCTGTGCTTCACATACCAGCCGGTGAGCGCCGGTTCCTCGACCTCACGCACGCGGAGCACCGGCAGCGCCGCGTCGGCACCGAGCACGTGTTCGCACCAGCCGAGATAGGCGGATGCATGCGCATACGCACTGCGAGTGTCTTCGTAGGCGCCAAGCACGAGACCGGGCCGACGGTAGCCCAGCTCATGCACGCGTTGCAGTGCGTGCAGCGTGTCGTTGTAGAAATGGCTCGTCACGCGGTGCAACGGCGTGCGGATGCTCAGCCCGACCGTCACGACGGCCAGTTGATCGACCTCCGCGGGAAACTCCTGGTCGAAATCGGGGCTGCCAAAACTGAGCGCACCCTTGATCCCGCGCGCAGCGAGGATCGATGCCGCTCGGCGATACGACATTCCCGGCGCGCGAAGCCAAACAGGTTCCAGCCGGTAGCCCAGTTCACCAGCTCGGCGCTGCATCCCCTCATAGATCCGCCCAAGGTGCGGCGAACGCTCCCACGGCTTGGGCATGTCGTAGAATGAGATTACCCCGAAGCAGGCGAGCTGCCGCACTCCCGGCGGCTGCCGGATGTGGCGCATGAGTAGCGCGATGTTTGCGTCGGGCGAATATCCGGAGTCCTTCGCGATCTGCAAGACGCGCGTCTTGGTGCCGGCCGAAATCCGCGGACTGTCTCGCAACGCCAGCGAGACGGCCGACGGCGACACCCCGGCGAGCTTGGCGATGTGGCGGACGTTCATTCGCTCAACTGTTGAGCAAACGTGCCCTCTGAGGCGAGCGGGAAGCGTGGGCGCTCCTCACGTAGCGGAAAACGTGAGTTTTTCGCAACCGTGCGAACGCCGCCAATCAGTCGAAACACTCACGTGTTCCGCTACAGGTCGAAACGTTGATCCGCATTCTGTAGCGGAAAACGTGAGTTTTTCGGCGGGAGCGATTGCGAGTCTCGCCGAGCTTTCGAAACGCTCACGCGCCTTCGTCCGCAGCTGCCGGCTACCGCGAGACATGCGCGTTCCGCCAGGGCCCGTGATTCCACCCGTCTGCGAGAACCTACGGGCGGGGTGCAGCGCTCGGGTCGCCTGTCGGCGGCGGCGAGGTGTCGGTCCCGGCCGGCGGGCCGAGAATTTCGGTGAGCAGCGGCGTCAGCGCGTCGGCCCATATCTCGTAGCCCTTCATGCTAAGATGAAGTTTGTCGACGGTGACGCCCTCGAACAGCGTGCCGTTCGCGTCGGCGAGCCGGTTGTTGATGTTCAGGAAGCGGACCGACTTTCCGTCGGCAAGGCGCGCGATGTTGGCATTGATCCTGTCGATCGCAGGCATGATGTCGGGCACGTCGTTGCGCGGGAGGATACCCATGAGGACTATCGAGGCCGCGGGCACCTTCTCGCGGCACTTTTCGACGATCGCCGTGATGCCGCGCGTGACGTCGGCGACCTTCGCATCGTCGGCACCGCGGCCGAGATTATTCGTGCCTGCGAGGATCACGAAGACCTTCGGGCTCAAGCCGTCGAGTTCGCCATTGTCGAGACGCCACAGCATGTGCTGCGTGGAATCCGCGCCCCAGGCGAAGTTGCCGGCGTTCCAGCCGTGAAACGTCTTCCGCCAGTGCGCGAGGAAGTCGGGATAATCGGTCGCTCCCCAGCGACGTGTGATCGAGTCGCCGATGAAGTAGGTGTCGACACCGCCGTGACGTGCTTTCGCGAGCAGGTCCGCGTGCGCGAGATGCGAAGTGCGGTCGAGTCGCATGACCGGCTGGTCCGCGGGGCGCGACGGCGGCCAGTGCTTCAGCAGCCGGTTCGCCCAATCGAGGAAGAAACTCATGTTC
>DATKCJ010000140.1:0-4388 GCA_035513275.1 Opitutaceae bacterium | reverse complement strand
GCTTGATCTGCACGTCGAACAGCGCGTCGGGCGAGACCTCGGTGCCGCACAGCCGGCGGATGAGCTCGGCGAGCTCGGCTTTGTTGGCGTGCTTGACCGCCATGAACTCCTTCTGGAACGCCGCATCGTCGACCCATTTTTCAAGCCGGCGGAGCTGGTCGAGGTCGCGCGCCCAGCCCATGCCGATGCGTTTGCCGATCGCTGCTGAGAGGCGCGGGTTGCAGGCGAGCAACCAGCGGCGCGGGGTGATGCCGTTGGTCTTGTTGTTGAAGCGGCCCTTGAACAGCTCGTCGAACTCGGGGAAGAGCGTCTTCTTGAGCAACTCCGTGTGCAGGGCGGCAACGCCGTTCACCGAGTGCGAGCCGACGACCGACATGTGCGCCATGCGGACCGACTGCACGTGATTCTCCTCGATGAGCGAGCACTCGCGCGCCTTCGCGACGTCGCCCGGCCAGCGTGCATCGACCTCCTTGAGATGGCGGGCGTTGATCTCGAAGATCAGCTCCATGTGCCGCGGAAGCACCTTGCGCATGAGCGGCACGCTCCAGCGTTCGAGCGCCTCAGGCAGCAGCGTATGGTTCGTGTAGGCGAAGGTGCGCGTGACGATGTCCCACGACTTCTCCCACGAAAGGCCCTCGAGGTCGTGCAGGACGCGCATGAGCTCGACGATCGCGATCGCCGGGTGCGTGTCGTTGAGCTGAACGGCCACCTTCTCGGGAAACTCGTCCCAGCTCGAATGCGCGTTGCGGAAACGGCGGATGATGTCCTGCAGCGAGCACGCGACGAAGAAATACTGCTGCACGAGGCGCAGTTCCTTGCCGTTCTCGGTGCGGTCATTCGGGTAGAGGACTTTTGAGACCGTCTCACCGACGGCCTTCTCGCGCACGGCCTCGACGTAGCCGCCGCGGTTGAACACATCGAGGTCGAACTCCTGGTCGCTCTTCGACGCCCACAGGCGAAGGAAGTTCACTGTGCCCGTGCCGTAGCCGGCGATGGGCAGGTCGTAGGGCACGCCAAGGATGGTTCTCGTGTTGACCCAGTGCCGGGTGGCGTTGCCCGCGTCGTCGCACCGGATCTCGACATTGCCGTAGAGCGGGATCGCGCGCGTAAACTCCGGACGCGGCACTTCCCACGGCACGCCGCTTATCGTCCAGTTGTCGGGGTGCTCGACCTGTGCGCCATTGACGAACTCCTGCCGGAACAGGCCGAACTCGTAGTGGATGCCGTAGCCGACCGCGGGCAGGTCGAGCGTGGCGAGCGAATCTAGGAAGCACGCGGCGAGCCGTCCGAGACCGCCGTTGCCCAGGCCCATGTCGACCTCCTCCTCGCGGATCTCGTCGATGTCGAGCCCGAGGCTGACAAGCGCCTCGCGGGCGATGTCGTGCAAGCCGGAGCTGTAAAGGTTGTTTACGAGCAGCCGGCCCATGAGATACTCGAGCGAGAGGTAATAGACACGCCGCGTCTTGGCGTTGTTGTGCGCAGCCATCGTGCGGATGTATCGCTCGAGGATGCGGTCTCGCACGGCCATCGACGTGGCGGTCCACCAGTCGCGCTTCGTGGCGGTGGAGGGATGGCGCGCGAGCGTAAATTTCAGGTGGTTGAGGATGGAGGTCTTGAAGCCCTCCACGGTCATGCCGGTGTTGAACTTGAACCCGGCGACACCCGTCTTGGAAGCGGTCTTGCGTGGCATGCTGAAAATGAGGTTTGCGTTGAACTCGCGGCCCGTCGGGAGCCGCGAAAACCGTCTTCGCCACATTTCCCCGCCCCACGGCCGCTAGCAATTCTCTTTTTGAAACCGCTGCGCGAGCTCCGCGCCCGAGATTTCGATGTAGGTGGGGCGCCCTGAGGGGGTTAACAACGGACGCTCGCACCCGAGCAGCATTGCGATCAACTCCGCCGGTTCTTCGCGCCCCACGGAGCGCCTCGCCGCGATCGCCCGCGCCGCGGCGAGCCGGGCGATGTTCTCCCTGGCAACCGCAGGCTTGGCAGGGTCGAGCCGTCCCTCGCGGAGCGAGCCGAGTATGTCCCGGAGGAAAGGCTCCGCGTCGGCGGGGTCGAGCCAGGCAGGCACCGCCTCGATCCTGAAGAAGTTTCTCCCGAACGCCGCGACCTCGAGTCCGTGCGCCGCCAGAAACACCAAGTGATCCCCGAGCAGCGCCGCCGCGACCGGGTCGAGTTCCACCGGCACTGCGAACAGCATCCGCTGGCTCTCGGTCCGCCCCTCGGCGAACTCGCGCTCGAGCTTCTCGAACAAGATCCGCTCGAGCGACGCGCGCTCGTCGAGAATCACGAGCCCGTTTGGCGACTCATAGACCCAGTAACCCGCCTCGATCTCCGAGATGAACCGCCAACCCGCGAGTCCAGCGGGCACCGGAGCAGCCTCTGGCGCCGGCGGGGGCGGTGCAGCTCCGATCGTCGGGCTCCGCACAAGCGGTGGGCCGCCGGCCGCGGCCGGTTGCCCTGCTTGCGCCGTCCTCGCGGCCTGTGGCATCGGTTGCGGCAGCACGATCGCCGGTCGCACTTCGACCGGCTGAGGGGCCACCGGCTCGGGCTTCGGCTCTGCGCCACCGCGCAGCGCCTCGAGCAGCGCTGTGATCACAAACGAACGCACCGTGGGATCGTGCCTGAAGCGCACCTCGCGCTTCGCAGGATGCACGTTCACATCGACCTGCGTCGGGTCGATTTCGAGGAAAAGAAACGCCAGCGGGTAGCGACCACGTGGCAGTGAGGCCTGGTAGGATTCGATGACAGCGTAGGTGAGCGTGCGGCTGTCAACGGGCCTGCGGTTGACGAACGTAATCAGGTCGTGCCGCGTCGACCGGCTCGCACCGGGCCGCCCGATGAATCCACGCAACGCAACTCCCTCCCCGATCGCCTCCACGGGCATCAGCGACGCCGCAATCTGTTTGCCGAAGATTTCTGTCACGCGCTCGAGCAGCGCCTCGCACGCAGGCGACTGGAAGATCACGCGGCCGTCCTCAATGAGCGTGAAAGCCACGCCCGGGTGCGCCAGCGCGTAGAACCGCACGCACTGGATGATGTGCGCCGACTCGGTCGTGTCGCTCTTGAGAAACTTGCGGCGCGCGGGCACAGGGCCGAAAAGCTGTGAGACCGTGATCCGCGTGCCCGCCGGCATGCCGCAGTCCTTCACGTGCACGGTGCGCCCGCCGTGGATCGCGATCTCGATTCCCGTGTCGACCTCCGCACGCCGGGTGCGCAGTTCGAACTTCGACACGCTGGCGATCGACGGCAGCGCCTCGCCGCGAAACCCGAAAGTGCCGAGCCGGTCGAGATCAGAGGCGACAGCAATCTTGCTGGTCGCGTGGCGCTGGAGCGCGAGCTGCGCATCCTCCCTGTCCATGCCACGACCGTCGTCTTCCACGCGCATCAGCGAGCGCCCGCCGTGCGCGAATTCCACCGTGATCCGCGTGGCGCCCGCATCGAGGCTGTTCTCGACCAGTTCCTTCACCACGGCGGCTGGCCGCTCGACGACCTCGCCTGCGGCGATCTGGTTGGCCACCTTGTCGGGGAGGATGTGGATCGTGGCCATGAGGAATCAGGAGTTTGTCGGACTTGCCACCGCAAGGAGTTGGAGACTCATTGCCGCTTCCCGCTGGGGGAGTTTTTTTTCCGCCAAACTCCTTAACCGGCACTTCGTGCCGGCAAAACAAGACCATCCGGCTGTTCGGTGCAGCGCGCGGCGCTGCTTCGGCAGCCTGTTGGGCACTCCGCCTGCCATCCCAACGATCTCTTCATTGCCCATGCGCATCTCTATTCCTGTCTCCCGTCCTCACGCTCGTCCGTCTTCGTGCCACGCGGCGCGAACGAGATGTCGACGAGGTTGATCAGGTAGGTGAATGCGCGCTGCGGCCGCATGACCACGCTGCCAAGGTCGACCCGCTCGTCGAGAAACGCCGGGATCTCCAACGTGCGCAGCCAGAGCGCGATTCCGACGAGGCCTACGATGCCGACGACAAAGAACAACTGGAACATCAGCGGATCCATCGCGGGCACGTCGCCGGGTTCCTTCAGGATGAAGCCCCACACTATCGGCGAAAGCCCGCCGATAAGGGACGTCACGGCACCGTGAAGTGCAAGGAGCAGCGCGCGACTCGGCCCGCCGGTGACGTGCGGCAGAAACGAAAGATTCGCCGATACCCAGGTCGCCGCGCCCATGCCGAACAGCAGGTAGACAAAAGGCAGCCACGAGGTGTCACTGATCTCGAACTGCAACACGCCGATCCAGTAGGCGAAGACCGTGACATTGAGAATCAACCCCAGAAAGAAGAAGGGCCGCGGCCCGACCCGGTCGATCTGGTTTCGCAGCATCAGCGAGCCGAGCACCACGCCGGCATACTGCATCGTCGTGAACAGGAGGATGTTTCCCG
>DATKCJ010000139.1:0-5902 GCA_035513275.1 Opitutaceae bacterium | reverse complement strand
CGCTGGTCTTGCTGACGCCGGACGATGTTTTTCCCGGGCCCTATACCTACAAGCGCTTTTGGTTTCGCGACGCGGCCTTCGTCCTCAATGCGCTGCTCTCGCTCGGCGGCGTTGATCGCACGCGGCGCGCATTGCGCTTGTTTGCGCCGCGCCAGCGTGGCGACGGATATTTCCTCTCGCAGGAAGGCGAGTGGGATTCGAACGGCGCGGCGATGTGGATTTATCACCGCTTCGCTCGACTCACCGGCGAAGCACTCCCAGCGGAATGGCTAAAGGCAGTGCACAAGGGCGCGCGCTGGATAAAGCGGCGGCGATTGCCGAAGGAGTCGAAGAGCCCCGGCGCCGGATTGTTTCCTGCGGGATTCAGCGCCGAGCATCTCGGTCCGAATGACTTCTATTATTGGGATGATTTTTGGGGCGTCGCGGGACTTCGGTGCGCCGCCGAGCTCCTGCAGTCCAGCGATCCAAAGTTTGCGACGGAATGTCGGACTGAGGCGGAGGACTTCCTAAATGCGATCGAACGCTCTGTGCCCCACAAACCGGGCCGTCTCTTCCCTGGCGCGATGCCGGCGGCCCCGACCCGGCGAATGGACTCTGGCGCGATCGGCTCGATCGTGGCGGATTATCCTCTGCAGATTTATGCTCCGGGCGACGAGCGAATGCTCCGAACTGCGGATTATCTGCGCGACCACAGCAGTTATGGCGGGGGTTTCTTCCAGCACATGATCCACTCCGGCATCAACGTCTATCTGTCGCTGCATCTCGCGCAGTTGCGGTTGCGCGCCGGCGATGTTCGCACCGCTTGGGAATTGATGGACTGTGTGGCCGGGCTCGCGTCGCCGAGCGGCCAGTGGCCCGAGGCGATTCATCCGCGCACAGGCGGCGGCTGCATGGGAGACGGTCAGCACGCATGGGCTGCCGCGGAGTGGGTGATGATGGTGCGGAATTGTTTCGTCCGCGAAGAGGGCGGTGAACTGGTCATCGCCTCCGGCATCAAGCCCGAGTGGTGGCGTGATTCTCCGGCGCGCCTCGGACCCGTGTTGACACCGTTCGGTCCTGTGAGCGTCCACGTGGCTGCCGTGCCCGGCGGTGCCGAAGTGCGGTTGCACGGCGGTTGGCGTGAAGATTTGCCGCGACTTCATTTCCGCCTGCCCGGGCTTGCGCCGCAATCCTGCGATGCGACCGGGGCAGACACAATTGTCCGGCTCAAAGCACCGCTATGAAAATCTGCATGATGACCAACACCTATCTGCCCCACGTGGGCGGTGTGGCCCGCTCGGTGAGCACCTTCGCCGATGAGTTCATCAAACGCGGCCACGAGGTCCTTGTGGTGGCTCCGGAGTTTGACGGACCGGCGCTGACTCAACGCCAGGCACGGATCGTCCTACGCGTGGCGGCGATGCAGCATTTCAATGGCAGCGACTTCTCAGTGATGCTGCCTTTGGCTGCCGTGATGTCGGAGCGGCTGGATGCGTTTCAAGCGGACATCGTGCACGCCCACCATCCGTTTCTCCTCGGCGACACGGCGCTGCGTATCTCGGCGAAGAAGAACGTGCCGGTGATCTTCACGCACCACACGCTCTACGAGGACTACACGCACTATGTGCCCTTCGACTCGCCGACATTGAAGGAACTCGCGATCAATCTCTCGACCGGGTTTGCGAATCTTTGTGATGGTGTCATCGCCCCGAGCGGCAGCATTGCCAAGCTGATCCGGAAGCGCGGTGTCGAGTCGCCAATCGCCATCGTTCCCACGGGCGTGGATGTGGAGGGATTCGCCTCGGGAGACGGCGCGCGCGCGCGCCGAAAGTTTCGAATCCCTGCCAAGGCATTCGTCGTCGGCCACACCGGGCGGCTGGCGCCGGAGAAGAACCTTGGCTACCTCGCACGTGCGGTCGCGCAATTCCTCAAGATGGTGCCATCCGCGCGCTTCCTGGTCGTTGGCGGTGGGCCGTCGGAGGGAGAGATTCGCGAAATCTGCGCCGAATGCGGCGTGGCGGACCGGCTGATCCTCGCCGGCAAGCACACGGGCCGCGCGCTGCACGACGCGTTCAACGCGATGGACGTTTTCGCGTTCTCCTCGTTCAGCGAGACGCAGGGAATGGTTATCGCCGAGGCGATGGCCGCCGGTGTGCCGGTTGTTGCGCTTCGAGCCAACGGAGTGGTGGAGGTGGTGAAAGATTCGCAGAACGGCTTGCTGCTGCCGGCTCGCAGTTCAGTCGAAACGTTTGCGGAACGACTCAAGGGCCTGCACGACTCGCCGGCGCAGCGGCGCGAGATGCGCGTGGCGGCGCAGGCTACCGCTAACGAATTCTCGGCCGGGCACTGCGCCGACCTCGCGCTCGAGTTTTATGACAAGATCCGGAAGGCGACGCGAAGGGAGCGTCTGATTTCGGAGCACACGCTTTGGGGAAAAGCGGGCCGGCGTCTCGCCATGGAGTGGGACCTGTTCACCCAGAAGACGGATACACTTGCTGTCGCGTTGAAGGGCGAACCGGAGGCGCAGGTTCGGTGAAGCCGCCATGTTTGCCCACATTGAAGCGTTCTTTCACCGATCGCGCCGACGACTGAGTCGCAGCGAGTGGGCGGTCAGGCACCTCGGTCTTTCCCTTTCGAAAGGAACGGCTGAGGAGCCCGGAGTGTTGATGATCCAGATCGACGGGCTCTCGCGCACGCAGCTCGAGCACGCTGTCGAAAAGGGGCGGATGCCGTTTCTGCGCCGTTTGCTGAAGAGCCGGACTTACGCGAAGCACACGTTCTATCCCGGGATTCCGACCACGACCGCTGCGGTGCAGGCGGAACTTTTCTACGGCGTGCGAAGCGGTGTGCCGGCGTTTGCCTTCATGCGGCGCGACACGGAGGAGCTCGGGCGGATGCTCTATCCCACCTGGGCGAAGGATTTCGAGACGAGCTTTGCCGGCCAGGCCGAGGGGCTGCTCCGCGACGGCAGCTCGTGGTCGAACATCTACAGCGGCGGCGCGGAGCAGAGCGAAGCGCACTTCTGCGCGGCGGGAAATGGGATCGGCGACATGTGGCAGACCCGCAAGTTCGGCAACCTGCTCGTGTTCCTGTTGCTGAACGTTCCGCGCGCCTTGCGCCTCGCGGTGCTCATGGTTGTGGAGGTTGGTATCTCGCTTTGGGATGCGGCGGTCGGGATTCGTCACGGCCGACCGGTGGGGCACGAACTTCTTGTCGCTGTGTCGCGCGTCTTTGTCGGCATCGGTTTGCGCGAGGTCATAACGCTGGGCGCCGGGGTGGATCTCGCGCGCGGCCTGCCGATTGTTCATTTGAACTTTCTAGGCTATGACGAACAGGCTCACGGCCGTGGCCCGGGCTCCGCGTTTGCCCATTGGTCGCTGCGCGGCATCGACCACGCGATCAAGTCGCTATATCGCGCCGCGCACCGCTCGTCGCGGCGCGACTACGCGGTCTGGATCTTTTCCGACCATGGGCAGGAGCGCACGCGCTCGTTCGCGACCGAGCACACCGGAGGCATCGAGGAAATAATGCACAACTGCTACGACGCTGCGCGGAAGCGAGATCCTGCATGGCGGCCGCGGTCTCAACGGCTCGACTACCAGATGTGGCTCGGGCGGGGACCATGGTCACGCAGCAGACTGGAGCGAATCCAGGCGACGGATGCACTTACGCCGGCAGAGCAGGAGACATTCTCGGTGATCGCAGTCGGACCGGTCGGGCACGTCTACTTTGCGAAGCCACTCGATGATGAGAAGCGCGAGGTGCTCGCACGGTGTTTGGTGGAGCAGGGGAAGGTGCCTGGAGTGCTGTTGAAACGCACGGATGGAAGCATCACCTGGTTTCACGAACAGGGTGAAACGTCGGTGCCTGATGAGGTGGCGGAGATGCTACCGCACCCGAAGCCGATGCGGAAGGAGATCGCGAAAGACTTGGTGGACTTTTGCTCCAACCGCGATTCAGGCGATCTCATTCTGCTTGGCTGGGCGCCAGGCGGCCGCACGTGGACGTTTGCGCCGGAGCACGGCGCGCACGGCGGGATGGGTCCGGAGGAGACGCAGGGATTCGCGCTCCTGCCGGTGCGCACGCCACTGCCGCCTGGCACGAAGGATTTCATCCGGCCGGCGGCACTGAGGCAGGCCGCGCTCTATCATCTGGGGCGCGAGAAACTCGTGCGCCCGCCGCACGTTCCCGCCGAGCCGCCGGAGCCTGTCGCGCGCATCATGACCTACAATGTGCATGGGTGCAGCGGCATGGACGGTCGGATTTCCCCGAGGCGGATCGCACGCATCATCGAGGCTGAGATGCCGGACATCGTGGCGTTGCAGGAAATCGACCTTGGGCGGAAACGCTCCCGTGCCGAGGATCAGGTGGCGCTCATCGCCCGTCTTGTCGAGATGAATTATGAGTTCTGCGCGACCGTGACGGTCGAAGGCGAGCACTATGGCCACGCCGTGTTGAGCCGGTGGCCCATGGAAGTGGTGAAGAGCAGTTGCCTGCCGCCGGCGCCTGGACGGTCCAAGGGCGAGCCGCGCGCCGCGCTGTGGGTGAGAATCAACGTCGCCGGCCGCGACATCAATGTGCTGTCTACCCACCTCGGCTTCCGATGGAACGAGGGCCTCGGCCAGGTTCGCGCGCTGCTGAGCGAGGAGTGGCTCGGCGGGATTCCCGAGGACGAGCCGGTGCTGCTCTGCGGCGACATGAACCTTGCGCCTGCGACGGCGGGACACCGCTTGTTGAGGACCCGGCTCAGCGATGCGCAATTGAAGATGAAGGGACACCCGCCGCTTTACACATTCAGCACGACGCTGCCATTCGTGCGGATAGATCACATCATGCTCTCGCCCCACTTCGATGTGAGTGGCGTGCGTGTGCCGCGCAACGACCTCACGCGTGTTGCTTCCGATCACTTTCCGCTCGTCGTTGATCTCCAAGTTTTGCCTGAAGCCGTCGAAGAGCCCACCACGAGGAACCCAGAATCGCCGCACCGTAAGCGAGTATCACCAGCACCTTCCCGGTCGTGAGGTTGTCGCTCTCGCCACCGATCATCACGGCGATGCTGGAGCGCGCGGCGTGCAAGGGCAGGCAGATTCCGAGATAGAGGCGAAACGGAACACCGATCAACGCCAGCGCGTAGTTCTGCGCAAAATAGGGCGCGCCGGGAATCAGCAATGTGAACACCGTGACCGGGACATGGGATCCAGCCGGAATCTTCTTGTGAATCCATTTCAGGTGTCGGGCAAAGAACTCTCGACGCCAGTGGACGAGTCCGTAGCTCGCGAGCAGTTGAATGAAGATCGACAGCCAGACGAGGGGCAACCCGGGCCAGAGACCGAAGCGGAGCCCTGCGGCGACGTGAAGAACGTTAACCGGGAATCCAACTAGTGGCAGCAAGGTCAGAAGCAGGAAGCAGAGCCATCCCGGGAGCTTCTCAGCCTCGGCGCGCACCTCCTCGAGGGTCACTACCTCGTGAAGGAGGATCAGCAAGACGGCGATCGTCACGACGACCACCCACAAGCGTGGGGATCGAAGATAGTCCGTCCATCGTTTCGCCTTCACTGTGATTAGACTCCATGCGCCTCGCGAAGTTCGGGTAAGGGGGTAGGCCCCGCAACAGCGATGCAGGCGACGGTCTGAAAGGTCCGTAGCTGCCGAGGTAACGAGGCGGAATCTGGGGCTCGCCACTTGCACCGCCTCCTTACGTCGGCAGCTACATACGACGGAAGGCTCAAAGCAACGCCCGGAACCACCCGCAGAAGTGGTCCGTTAGCTTCACGTAGAACGGCCGGGTGCGGAAGTCCTCGAGCGAGTAGGGCGTGGAGTTTTTGAGATCGTCCTGATACGACACGTCGAAGTCGCGCGCGGTGAGCTTGTCGACGACGTTGATGTTGACCTCGTCGTTGATGCTGAAGGAGCGGTTGTCGAA
>DATKCJ010000138.1:0-6142 GCA_035513275.1 Opitutaceae bacterium | reverse complement strand
ATGCTCTCGCTGGTCGGGCTCATTGCGATCTACGTCAAGAGCGGCACGGACACCTTTGACCTCGTGGTGCTGCGCGAGCTCCTCGCCGTGGCGCCGATCCGCGATACGGCGCAAAACTACATCTTCGGTTTCCTGATGTTCGGCTTCGGAATCCTCGTGTCGCTCTGGCCGTTCCACACCTGGGCGCCTCTTGGCTACGGCGCCGCGCCGTCGTCGGCCGCGATGCTCCACGCGGGCGTGCTCAAGAAATTCGGCCTCTACGGGCTGATCCAGGTGGCGCTCCCGCTCGTGCCGCAGGGCGCGGCGCACTGGGCGCAGTGGCTCGCGTGGCTCGCGCTGGGCAACGTGATTGTGATCGGGCTCGTGACGATGGCGCAGCGCGATCTCAAGCAGATGATCGGATACAGCTCGGTCATGCACATGGGCTACTGTTTCCTTGGCATCGCCACGCTCTCGACCGTTGGTGCAGGCGGCGTGGTCGTGCTCATGGTCGCGCACGGCCTTTCGGCTGCGCTCCTCTTCCTCCTCGCCACGAGCATCCACCGCCGCACCGGCACGCTCGAGATGGACGAGATGGGCGGCCTCGCGCGGCAGGCGCCCGTGCTCGCCGCGCTGTTTGTCGCGGCAACGTTCGCAAGCATCGGCCTCCCTGGCTTTGGCAACTTCTGGGGCGAGCTGATCGTGTTCGTGTCCCTCTGGAACTTTTCCGCGTGGATGACCGCTGCGGCGATCCTCGGCGTCGTGATCTCCGCGATCTACGGGCTGCGCGCCGCGGCACACGTGTTCTTCGGCCAGCCGACCGAGGCGTTCGCCAAGGTGCAGGCGGCGAAACCTGTCACCGACCTCTCTTGGAGCGAGCGACTGCCTGCCCTGATTCTCATCGCGGCGCTGTTCTTCATCGGCTTCTGGCCGCGGTCCATCACCGCGCCGCTCGATGCGAGCCTGCGCGCCTCACTCCCGACCGCCATCACCGAAACGGTGGCCTCGAACCCCACGGCGAATCCCTGACCGATGACCCCGGAAACCCTCCAGTCCATCGCCGCGACCAACCAGTGGGGCGCTCTCATGCCAGAGATCGCGCTCGGCCTGCTCGCGGTGTTCCTGCTCGTGCTCGAGATGGTGCTCCCGAAGCGCCTGCACGATGCCGCGATCCCACGCGTCGCGATCTGGGGACAGATAGTGGTGTTTGTCGCGGTGCTCCTGAACTTCGACTGCCCGTTCATCGGACAGGACTTGTTCGGCGGGATGATCGAGCTGAGCCGCGACGGCCAGCTCATGCGGCTGTTCTTCCTGCTCGCGTCGGTGCTCGTGTGCTTTATCGCCTCGATCTCGCTCGGCAAGCAGGCCGTGCCGCGCGTGGAGTTCTACCATGTTGTGCTCATCGCGACGGCGGCGATGATGCTCCTCGCGAACAGCAACCACTTCGTGATGCTGTTTGTCGCGCTCGAGACGGTCACGGTGGCGTTCTACATTCTCGTGAGCTACTTCCGGCACAGCCCGTTCTCGCTGGAGGCCGGCCTGAAATACCTCGTGCTCGGCGCGCTCAGTTCGGCGATCCTCCTCTTCGGAATCGTGCTGCTCTACGGCACAGCCGGAAATGCGGCGCTCGAGGGTTCGACCCAACAGGCGATGCACTTCAGCGCGTTGCGCGGCTTCCTCGAGGCGAGCCCCGAGAATCCCATCGCGCTCGTCGGTGTGGTCCTCGTGCTCTGCGGCGTCGCCTTCAAGATCGGCGCGGTTCCATTTCAAATCTGGATCCCCGACGTCTATCAGGGCGCGCCGACGCCCGTGACCGCTTTCCTGTCTGTCTCGTCGAAGGCCGCGGGCTTTGCGCTGCTGATGCTCCTCGTGCGCGGCGTGTTCGCGCCCGTGGCGCACGTCGTCGTGCCGCTTCTCTCAATGCTCGCGCTGCTAAGCCTGGCAGTCGGCAACATCACTGCGATCGGCCAGCAGAACGTGAAGCGGATCATGGGTCTTTCGGGAATCTCCCACGCGGGCTTCATGCTCATGGGCATTGTGGCCTCGGTCGACGTGCCGTGGGCCACCGGTGCGGTGTATTTCTATCTCGCCACGTATCTCCTCGGATCGATGGCGGTGTTTGCGGTCATGGCGCACGTGGCCGGCGCGGACGACGCGGACCAGGAGCTGCGTCACTACACCGACCTCGCGCGCGGCCGTCCGCTGCTCGGCGCGACGCTCGCTATCGGGCTCGGATCGCTCGCGGGCATCCCTCCGCTCGCGGGCTTCATGGGCAAGCTGCTCATCTTCCTCGCGGCCTTCCAAGCGGAACTCTGGCTCCTGCTCGGCGTGGGCGTCGTCTCGGTCGTGATCTCAATCTACTACTACTTCGGCTGGATCCGTGTGGCAGTCTTCGCGACGGGATCGAGTTCCGCCGAGCCCGCGCCCGTGGGCCCAGGCCGCCTCGGCAGCCTCACGATGGCAATGCTCTCGCTCGCGATCATCGTCCTCGGCGTCTTCCAAGGCCCCCTCGGCGACTGGCTGGCGGCGAGGTGAGGGTAGGGCGGCTCGGTGTATTCCCGCGGATGCCGCGGATAGACGCGGATAGAGGAGATCTGTGGTACGACTCGCTTGCGAGCGATTCCGGGGAACGAGGACTCGGACTTGAGTCACAGAGCGCACAGAGGCCCAAACCGAGGTCACGGAGTAATGCATCAACCTCTGTGAACTCCTTCTGCTCTCCGTGTCCTCTGTGACGAAGATCGGCGTCTTGTTGTAGGAGCTCGCTTGCGAGCGATTCCGCCGAAAGAGGATGCAGTTGAGTCACAGAGCGCACAGAGGTCCAAGCCGAGGTCACAGAGCAATACAACGGCCTCAGTGAACTCCTTCTGCTCCCCGCGCTGTGCCCTCCATAGCCTCGGCGACGGAGGGTCCTCTGTGACGAAGATTGACGCGTCTTTAGACGGACACGTGATCGAATCGAGTCCGGAAGTAGGGCGGGACCGCTGGGCCCGCCGAAGATTGGATTGAAAGGTAGCCCGCGATCTCCCCCTTCGCCGAGGCTTTGGTGGGCAAGCTGAGCGCGGGCTCTCATGGGCATCGTTGGTCACTTGAATCACCGGGGCGTGATCACGTACTTGACAAGGTGTGACTCTGTCACACTGTAGCGAAGTGCTGACATTCGTCGAAACGCTCACTTTCACCCGGCTGATTGCGGAGCTGGTCGACGATGAATCCTATGCTGAATTCCAACGCTTCCTCGCAGCGAACCCAGAGACGGGTGCCCTCATGTCCGGGTGCGGCGGGGTGCGCAAGGTTCGCATGGCGCTACCGGGACGGGGCAAGAGCGGCGGGGCCCGGGTCTGCTATCTCTTCATCATGCACGAGGATGTGATCCATCTCCTCTAGGTTTTCACCAAGGGCGACGCCGACAACCTTTCAGCCGAAGGAAAGAAGGCCATGCGACTCCTGGCGCAACAAATCAGAGACGAATACCCATGAGCAAAGAACACACCTTCAACGAAGCCGAGCTGATCCAGAGCATGCAGGAGGCTCTTGCGCATGCGCGTGGCAAGCTGACCCTGAAGACGACCAAGGTTCCCGCACCCGTGGAGCCGATGTCCCCAGCGCGGATCTCGAAGATTCGCCGCAAGCTCAAGGCGAGCACGCCCGTTTTCGCGGCATACCTTAACGTGACTGCGGACACCGTTCGTGGTTGGGAGAAGAGCCGCCGCACACCCTCAGGGGCCGCGCTGCGGCTTCTCCAGATCGCCGAGCGCGAGCCCGAAGTCCTCACGCGCTGACGATTTGCCGCACTCGACACACGGCTCACCCATTGCGTCGACCCGTGCGCACGCAGAGGACGACCAATCCGATCATCAATACGATGCCGATGAGCGCTGCGCCGGGCGCGTCGTCGGTGTCACTATCGCCTGCTTCGGCAACACACTTAGCTGCAAACTATCATCATCCCCTGGCCTCGGGTTGCCGCATCACTCACAAGACTCTTCATCGTGACGAAGTTGCCGACGACGTAGTCGAACAGGTCGGCGCCTCCTTGGACCCAGATCTGAGGATAGACTCCTTCCTCGTTCATCTTCTTTGGATCGTAGTTTGCCCGGAGCGTATCTTGGGAAACCGCCTCTAGGAGTCGCGCGATCTCCCGGACTTCTTCACTGGAAAAGACCCGCGGGCCGCCGTAACCCAACTCTTCTGGAATTTCGATTCCGCCCTCGGTGAGAAACCGTGCGAGACCGGTCTTCTTCCTTTGTTCTGAGATCAGGTAATCGAGTGCATCCCATGCCTTATCGATTTCCGCATCATCCGCTTCTTCGCGAGGGGCCGAGCACTTGGGATGCTCCTCTTCCTTCCTGCCGAGTAGCCGACCGATGAAACCCACCGGCGCCGGCGCAGCGAGTTCGTCTTGCAGCCAGAAATGAAGCGCCTTGGCAGGCGTGGAGCGGAGCTCGGCGATCGTCGCATCTGACAGCCGGATCAGTGAGAGACACATCCCCATAGGTTTCTGCTTCCGTTCTGCGTTATCCTGCCAATCGGCAGATCAAGGATACTGACCGGGATTTCCTGATTTCCAAGCACTCGCGATCATCGTCCTCGGCTGTTTCAAAAGGACATTCCGAGATTCCATCTCAGGCCTTCACCTGCTGCCCGATCCAGGATCGCCTTGAATGCCTTCAGGTCTACTTCGAGGTGATCCGGGAACTCGAACTCTCCGCGATGTTCGTAGAATTCTCGGATCATCGAGTCGATCATAGCGAGACCTTCGGCAGGGTTGAACCACTCTTGTCCGGACCGCTTCTCCAATCCGAAGTCTTCGAGTTGTTCCTCGGACTCGACGAAGTAGTCCATCAGATCCTTGTGCCCGTGTTCTTTAATCAGTTTCGCGAGTCGCTCGAAATTCTTGGAGAGCGCCTTGCCGCTGATATTGTGCACCCACTCGGCGTCGGTGTTCTCGATTCGAGGGTAGAAGGAAACGCCCATATACTTTGTGGCTTCTCAAGCAGCCGATCGACAGTTCAAGGATGCTGACCGGGATTTCCTGATTTCCAAGCACTCGCGATCATCGTCCTCGGCGTCTTCCAAGGCCCCCTCGTCGACTCGCTGGCGGCAGGGTAGGTGACGTGCCAGGGTGAAAGATCAGGCACCGGGCGAAGCGCCCTTTGCTGGCGAGGATGGTTGGTAACTTCACCGGAGAGCCTTGGTGTAGCGATAGTCATTCAGAACGCCATATCCCGGGCCGGACTCCTCGGGCACGAAGACGTAGCCGCGATTCTCGTAGAAACTGCGAGCGGTGCCGGTGCTGATGAGCCGCACATTCTGGACGCCCCATTCGCGGGCTTGCGACTCCATGGCAAGCACGAGCACTCGACCAATACCTCTGCGTTGATAAGCGGGGTGCACGTAGCACAGGTCGAGACTGCCGTTTTGACGAATCGCTCCGACGCCGCAAATCACTCCGGCAATCTCCGCTACCAGCAGGCAGTTGTCCGGAGCAGCCCGCCAGACGCGGAAGTTCTCTGGCGTCTTGTTGCGCAACCAACGTCCGAGTGTCGGACCGTCATTCTGATGATCCGCAATGCACAGCTCCGTGATGGATCGACGCAACACCTCCACCGCGGCCTCGGCGTCGGCATCCGTTGCAGGTCGAACGTGAGAATCAGTCATGACCGTGTGGTCTGCGATCAGCTCGATCTTCTCAAGGCCTAGCGGTGGAATCGGCTTCATTCATGGCCGTGCGGCGTCTGCCTGGCGGCGGGGTAGGATTTCGGGCGACGATGGGTTCAGGCGACGTCACTCATTAATGCTTCTGTTTAGAGCCTAGACCTTACTGCTTCCCGCCCCTTGGAGACTCAGACAAATGGAAAAGCAGCGTTTGAAGACTTCCTCGACCTCACTAAGCCAATCATCAGTGACAAACCGTTCCTTTGGTTCGCTCTCAAACCACGAAAGCTTCACGCGCCGCAGGTCGGTCGACAGGACGCCGTGGGTGAAAGCGTTCCTCAGTGACATTACCTTCCTCAACAACTTCTCAAACTCATCTCTCTCTCGGTCGGAGCGCAAACGATGCGCTTCGATTATGTGGAGCACGATGCTTCGCTTCATATCGAACGTGCACCATTTGGAGGTCACAATTTGGGCTTCGAATTCGGTGCGGAGTTCTAAACTT
>DATKCJ010000137.1:0-3066 GCA_035513275.1 Opitutaceae bacterium | reverse complement strand
ATGAACCAGAAGAAGGACATGCGGCAAATCGTGATGATCACCGATGGAAAGCCGAGCGCGCTTACTCTGCCCGATGGCCGCATCTACAAGAATTCGATGGGCCTGGATGGCAACGTCATCGCGCGCACGCTGCACCAGGTGGCCGACTGCCGGCGCAGCGGAATCGTCATCAACACCTTTATGCTCGCGCGCGACCATGCGCTCGTGGAGTTCGTAAAGCGTGTTTCGGCCATCAGCCGCGGCAAGGCGTATTTCACCAACACGATGACCCTCGGCCAGTTCATTCTGATGGACTTTCTGCGGAGGAAAACTCGAAAGGTGAGCTGAGGACTACGCGCGACGAGGGACGAGGGACGAGGGATGCGGGCGAGTCGTAAGCGATCCAATACCCTCGGGCCGCAACTCGCGGCTCCCTCCCCGCCATGTCGGCAACGTTGGCCAGTCAGGAAACCACGGCGACTCTGCAGGGTACGTTCCTTAAGAGCCGGCGCATCGGATTTCGCGCTTCCTGCGTACGGCAAAAGGCGATTCTTTCACGCTGTTACCTCTGTTGCTTGGTGCCGTCTACCAATCGACGGCTCCCGATCTTCGCAAACGCGCCCACCCGCCCGACGGATTTGTGTTTCAACTCACCGAAACCTCATCGTCGGAACAGTCCAATCCGCTCCGTGTCATCTGAGAACGCAGCAAACAACGGCGGCTCTCCGCCACTCCGCCGCGAGCGCCGAAACTGGCGCTTACGCTCCGCCTTCGCCCTCTCGCGGCGCCCCGGGCCCTTTCGCTACTGGCCGGTTCTTGCGCTGATCGGAGGAATCGGAGGCGCGATCCTGCTCGCACTCCTCATCAGACCGGCCCCGGCCACAATACCTGCGATTTCGTACTCGGAATTGGCGAGCGCGCTTGCAACCGAGGACGTCGCGTCTCTATCGGTCGAGCAGGGAGGTGGAAAGCTCGTCGCAACACTCCGCAAACCGCGTATCGTCGGTGGAGTGGCCGTGACCGTCGTCACGGCTTCGCTGCCATTGCGATCAGTTTCGCTGGCCGATCTCGAGCGTTGGGCGGCGTCGGGCGCCACGGTTCAGGTGAAGGATGTGCCCGCGAAGCAAAGCCCGCAGATGGTCATTCAGATACTGAGCCTGATGGTGCTGGTCGGCATTGCCATCTTCTTTTTTGCTCGAGTTTCGCGAGGAGGGGTGGGCAAGGGAAAGTTCGTCGCCACTCCGCCCGAGAGACGGCTCACACTCGCCGACGTGGGCGGCGCACGCGAGGCCCAGGCAGATCTGCGCGACATCATAGCATATCTCAAGTACCCTCACCGCTTCGAAGCCATGGGAGCGCGCTGCCCAAAGGGCGTGCTGCTCGTGGGTCCGCCAGGTACAGGCAAGACCCTGCTCGCTCGCGCCGTCGCCGGTGAGGCCGGCCGTCCGGTGATAACGGCGGCGGGCTCCGACTTCAACGAGATGTACGTCGGCGTCGGTGCTCGACGCGTGCGCCAGCTGGCCAAGCTTGCTCGGGATCAGGCACCCTGCATCGTGTTCATCGACGAGTTCGACTCGATCGGTGGGCGCCGCGGAAGGCCGAACCGCTCAGGCGAGGAAGAAGTGACGCTCAATCAGCTGCTGGTGGAAATGGACGGGCTGGCCGGCAACGAAGGGATCATCTGGATGGCGGCTACCAATCGCGAGGACATGCTCGATCCCGCGGTGCGCCGACCCGGCCGTTTCGATCGCGTCGTCGAGGTAGCACTACCTACGCAGGCCGACCGGCTCGAAATCCTGCGCATCCATGCGGCGCAGAAAAAGCTTGCAGTCGACGTGGATCTCGACCGGCTGGCCTCGCTCACCGTCGGCCACTCGGGTGCGGACCTGGCCAACTTGCTGAACGAGGCTACGATCATTGCCGTGCACGGGGAGTGCGAGACCATTACCGCGTCGCACATCGAGCAGGCGCGCGACAAGATTTTGTTAGGTCGCATTCGCGCCGGCGTCGTGATCAGCGAATCCGAGCGGCGGTTGATCGCAGTTCACGAGGCGGGGCACGCCATTGTCGGACTCGTCGCCAGCCCGGAAGACAAGCTGCACAAGGTCACGATCGAGGCGCGCGGCCGCTCCCTCGGCGCGGCGCACTTCGCGCCCGAAGCCGACCGGCACCTCTATCCCAAGCATTACCTCGAGGGGATCATCGCCAAGGCCCTGGGGGGCCGGGCAGCGGAGTTGGTCTTTTTCGGTGCGGATGCAGTCACGTCCGGTGCCGGCAGCGATCTGATACAAGCGACAGGAGTGGCTCGCCGCATGGTCGCGGAGTTCGGAATGAGCCCGGAGGTCGGGCTTGTCAGCGCAGACGCTTCATCGCCGAACGGCCAGGCCAGTGGCGGGCTGCAGTCGCAGATCGATGCCGGAGTTCGCGCACTGATCACCGCCCAAGCCGAGCGTGCCGAAGCCATTGTTCGCAAGCACTATAACGCGGTCGAAGCGCTGGCCGAGGCGCTGCTGGTGCACGAGGTGCTGCCGGCGCGCGCCGTGATCGAAATCGCGGCGGAACACGGAGTGGCGGAAGTGCGAATTGCGAATTGCGAAAAAGATCCGATCGCCGCGTGTGCGTAGACGTTAACGGGAATCGGGAATCGGGAGTCGGGAGTCGGGAGTCGGGGGTCGTCGGGTGGCGCTGGTCTCTCTCTTCGTAACTCGCAATTCTTGCATTTCGCACTTCGCAATTCGCAATTCCTTTCATTTCGCAATTCGGTTTTCTCGCAACTCGCTTCTCGCATCTCGTTCAATTCACCCCCCCTCTCACCACGTCCATCATCGCGTCGCTGAACCGGTCGACCTCATCGAGCGTCGTGTATACGTTTGGCGTGACGCGGACTCCCTGAAATTCTTCGTGGTTGATTGGTGTGATGATGATCCGATGGCGGCTCCACATCTGCGTCACGAGCGTATCGGGGCTTACGCCATCGATGCGGACGAGGGCCATTCCGCACGCCTGACGCGGGTCGTCCAGCGGCGTGAGTACGGATACTCTGCCGCCCCCGTCGGCAATCAGCCGTTTTGCCCACCTGTCACGCAG
>DATKCJ010000136.1:0-6983 GCA_035513275.1 Opitutaceae bacterium | reverse complement strand
GCGCGATTGAAGCTTGCGGACCTCCTCGGTGACCCTGCTCACGAAAGGGAACTCACGCTCGAACAAGCCGCGACCGTGTTGCAGCTTCTCTCAGTCGCCAACGCACAGTCGCCGCGCCTTATGGAAACGTATCAACTTGGTCTGGAAGTCTGGGAACACACGGGCGCTGCGCCCAGAGCGGAGGATCTCACCTTACTTGTGCAGGGCACCGATGATTTTCCGCGTTCCGCCGAACTGGCCTGCCGCACTGCGAAGTTGCTCCTGACTGCAGATCGGCGCGCCGAGGCATTTGCGCTCGTCGAGAGGGCAACACGTCTCGGAGCCAGCGGTCCGTTGCGCCAGTCACTCGGAGAACTCTACGCGGGGTTGGTTCGCGAAGCTGCGCTCAACGGTCAGCGGTGAGCCGACCACGCTCTTGGGCGAATGCGCGGTTGCGAGTTCACGCGAGAGTCTGCGAGCATTGACTCTGCAGTCTCTCAATTGGCGATTCCAAAAATGCGCGCGAACGATCACCCCCGACCTTCCAAACGAATCAGCGTCGCGATCTCGATCGTGCTCTTCACGGTCGCTATCCCGGCCCTGCTGCACGCAGACGCGCCCTACACTGTCACGATCGCCGCGGACAACCGGGCGATTCAGTTCAGCGGTCGCACCGAGGGCATCGGCACGGCGAAGGTGACGTTCGGCTGGAGCGGGGATCGCATGAGGTTGCGGTTCCGCGGTTCGTCGTCGGTCGGCGTGTTTCTCGACGACAACTCCGGCGAGAACTACGCGATGGCGTGGATCGACGGTCAGCCCGGGAAGAAATTCCGTCTCAACGCAAGCGATGGTTTCTACGCGGTCGTTGAAGGACTGGATGAGGGCGAGCACACCGTGGAAGTCGTGCGCGTCACCGAGTGCAATTTCGGCCTCACTCATTTCCGAGGTTTTGCACTCGACCGCGGTGCGGAGGTGCTCCCGTGGCCCGGCGCGCATGATCGAAAGATCGAGTTCATCGGCGACTCGATCACTTGCGGCTATGGCGTCGAGGTCGACGATCCAAACCTTCATTTCGAGCCGGCGACCGAGAATTTCTGCCTCGGCTACTCAGCGCTGACCGCGCGGCAGCTTGATGCCGACTATCTCGTCGTGGCGCGTTCGGGCATCGGCATGGTGCGCAACTTCGACGGTCCGCGCGACGGCAGCGACGGCACGATGCCGCAGGTCTACCCGCACACGTTCTTTCTCCGTCCCGATTCAGACTGGGACCACCGCCGCTTCACGCCGGACGTTGTGTGCCTCAACCTCGGCACGAACGATTTCAGCACCACCGGGGTGAATGTGGAAAAGCTCGTCGCGGCCTACACGAAGTTTCTCGCGTTGCTGCTCGAGCGCTATCCAGACGCGAAGATTGTCCTGGTGCAGGGGCCGATGGAGAACAGCGAGGAGCTCAGGGCCGCGCTGAACGAAGCCATCAAACGCCAGGGAGAGGCGGCTTCGAATCGGGTGCACCGCTTCGCGCTGAGTCCGCAGGGCGCCTTGGGCTACGGTGCCGACTATCATCCCAACCGCGCGCAGTCAGTCGTAAGCGCCGGTGAACTCACCGCGTTTCTCTCCGACTTGATGAACTGGCGCTGAGCGCTGCGTTCATTTCGGGCGGGCGAACCGGCGGCGAATGCGGCGAAGCCGATCGTTGGAGAACGTGGTCGATAGTTAGCGCGAGGGCAGGCGCGAGTTTTGCGGATTCACGCGCTAGTGTTTCGACGCCATGAAACCCCGCGTTGCTTTTGTCTCCGCATTGATTGCCGGTCTCCTTGGAGCCAGCGCTTTTGGCGCGGACGCGCCATCTTTCCCGCCGCACACGATCGGCAATTCGCAGTTGCGAGTCCTGCCTCGCAACGCCGACGGCCGCGAATACCAGCTGCACATCGGCCTTCCTGCGAGCTACGCCAACGACAAGGACCGGCGCTATCCGGTCGTGTTCGTGACCGACGGTTACTGGGATTTCGAAAAGATAAACGTCATCCGCGGCTCCTTGGTTTACGACAAGGTCGTGCCGGAGTTCATCATCGTTGGGCTTGGCTATCCTGGTGAGGGTCTCGACTACGACCGGATCCGGGGGTGGGAGCTTTCGCCGGTGCCAATAAACGGCGACGCGCAGTCGGGCCGCGCAGCGGATTTCCTCCGTATCCTCGAGACCGAGATCATTCCCTTTGTCGAACGCGAGTATCGCACCGATCCGAAGCATCGTGTCCTCGCTGGTGCCTCACTCGGCGGGCTTTTCACGCTCTACGCGATGTATTCGAAGCCGGAGCACTTCTCGGGCTACATCGCCGCCACGCCCGCGGTCGTCGTGGGCAACGACTGGCTGCTTGGTTACGAGGAGAAGTTCGCCGCCAAGGGGACCCCGTTGAAGACGCGGCTCTTTGTGAGCGGCGGCGGCTACGAATCCCCCGGTTTTCTCGGTGCCATTCAGCGCTACAACAAGCGCGTAGAATCACGGCGCCACGCAGGCCTGGCCTACCAGTTCCGGATCGTCGACGGTGAGCGGCACGCCGGAATGATATTGGAGTCCTATACCCGTGGACTTCGCTTCGTCTTCGAGCCGCTCGCGCCCGAGACGGGTCCCAGCCGGTAGTCGGGTCTGGTGGCTTGCCCGCAGGGCACTCAATGTCAGCGCGCCTGGGCCGCTTTCAGGTGCTGCGCGACGTCGACGACCGGTGCCGTCCAGATCGAAGCGCGTTCCTGATCGAGCCACTCGACCAGTTTCCGGTGCTCCTCGTCGTCGACGAAGAGGTTGTGCGTTTCTTTGCCGACTCCGTGAAACATGTAGATGATCCAGGCGCCGCGAGCGCGGGCGCCTTCGATCTCCGCGCGAAGCTGCTCGAACGTTTTCCCATCGCCGTTGTAGTGGCCCAGGCGGGTGAACACGGGATTCGCGGGATCGACCGGCTCGCTGGTGATCGCGCCGCGCGCGGCGACGAAGAGTTTCTCGAGAATCGGATCCATCGGCTCCAACTTGTCGCCACGACCGATCGTCAGGTGCGTGCAGTTGTTGCCATAGGTGCGGGGCCGGCCGCCGTCGAGCATGTCGATGAACTTGTTCGCCACGGCGAGCTCGTCGCGAAAACGCCTCGGGCTGTAGTTCGCAAGATCGTAGTCTTCGGCGAGCCAGGCGTAATTCCCCGGTGGCTCGCGCCGGCAGGGGTGGAACAGTGAGTGGTTGCCGAGCTCGTGTCCCTGCGCCGCGACCTTCTTCCACTCGCCCGCGTTTTGCAGGTTGTGAATCGAAAGGTAGAACGTCCCGTGCAGCCCGTGCGCGTGCAGCAGCGGCGCGACGCGCTCGTGATGGATCGCCACGCTGTCGTCGTAGCTGAGTGAGACTGCGCAGACTGCACCGTTCGGCCAGACGCCCGACGTCAAAGAGGAATCTGGTTTAGCGGACTCGGCGCGGATCGGGGTGGTGGGCATTACGACGATAAGAAAAGCGAGGAGCGGCAGCACTCGTGTCGCACGGGTTGCGAGGGTGGGGTTCATGATCGGGAAGTGAGGCGCGATCCTAATGCAGCGACGCAGCGGACGTCAGGCTTTGTTTCCTACCCGCAACCTCTCGAAGAGTTCTGGTCCATGCGAAAGCGGATCGCCTCGATCGGGTCGGGCGGCCCGATCGGGAAGTGTTTCTCCTCGTAGTTCTCCACTAGTAGTGACCAAAGCTCGAAATCATCCTCGTCGGGTGCATCCTGATCCATGAGCTCCTCGACGTGGGCGAGGGCGGCTTCGTATTCGTTGTCGGTGTTGAGTGCTTTGGGCTTCATGAGACTCCTCTTCTATTCGACTGCTTCTAAAACGGCCTTGGGGTGTTTCGCGGCGACGCGCAGAAGCACGCGCGCTGCGCCGGTCGGCTGGCGTCGGCCCTGCTCCCAGTTGCGAAGCGTGGAGGTGCTGATGCCAAACGCGGCCGAGAACGCCTTCTGGCTCAGATTCAGCTTGGTGCGAATGGCAGTAACAAAGCCCGGATCGATGCGATCGACCCGCGTGACAACCTTCTTGTTGCCGCGCATGTAGGCGCCAGCATCGCGGATGCCCTGCAAGAGGTTTTGGAATTCAGTTTCTTTCATGGGAATTCGGATTTGACGAGGTTGGCCAGAACTTCGAGTTGGCGGCGGTCCAAGTCGCTTTTCTCGCTCTTGGCATAGGCCGCGATCAACAGGACCTGGTGATTGGAAATGACATGGTAATAGATGACGCGCGCTCCTCCTCGCTTGCCCCGAGCCTTTGCTGGTCGGCGAAGCTTTCGGAGGCCACGGCCACCGGGAATCAAGTCGCCCGCATCCGGGTGTTCCGTGAGGAACAGCTCGAGTTCGAGAACGTCGGATTCTGTCAGAACTCCTGAAGCCGATCTCTCAAAGGACGCGAAGCGAATAAACTCCACCAAGGCACAGTGCGCCATTGGCGCACCTTGTCAAGCGGCGCCGTTGGGGCGGGTGTGCCGGCGGCGCTATTCGGCCTCGTGGGCATCTCTCAGCTTCCGCGACTTGACCCCTTCGCGAGGTGCCCGCTGTCGGCGGGTCAAACCGAACCCGCACGCCAGCAAAAGAATCGCGTTTCTGAAATTATGCGCTGTGAATTGCCGGCGATGCCGGGTTCCGGATCAGGCGATGCCGCGGAGGATTTTGCGGGCGGGCGAAGTTCATTCGAAACCACCCAGTGGAGCATCGTCCTCGACGCCGCGGGGGACCAGGATTCGGCGAAAGCACGCGCGGCGCTGGAAACGCTATGTCGCAACTACTGGCATCCGCTTTTCATCTACCTGCGGCGGCGCGGTTACAATTCCCCAGACGCCCAGGATCTCGTCCAGGGATTCTTCGCGCGCCTCCTCGAGCGCAATGACCTGCAGGCGGTGCGAAAGGAGCGCGGCCGGTTCCGCTCGTACCTGCTGGCCGGGCTCAAGAATTTCCTCGTCAATGACTGGAGGCGGGCGGGTGCCGAAAAACGGGGGGGCGGACAGGTTCCGATCCCGCTCGACGATCTCATCCATCAGCAGTCCGGCGAGTTGATCGCCGCCGATCACCGCACGCCTGATCAGGCCTTCGACCGGCAATGGGCCATTGCGCTCCTGGCCCGCGTGCTGGCCCGGTTGCAGGCCGAATATTCCGCCGATGGTCGCGATCGCCAGTTCGCGTGCCTGCAGGATTTTCTGACCGGGCAGCAGGAACCGCGTCCGCAGGGCGAAATTGCGGCCGAACTTGGCATGAGCGAGGGTGCGGTGAAGCAGGCGGTGTTTCGTCTGCGGCAGCGTTATCAAAAACTGCTGCGCACGGAGATCGCGCAGACGGTGGCAACGATCGGCGATGTCGAGGAGGAACTCCGACATCTCGTCGCGGCACTGCGCGCTTGACCGACCCGTCTCGCCGGGCGACGACATTGTTCGTAACCTTTGCGCTCGTTTGCTTCTGTATGCATGGAGGCCCCCTCAAACTGCCACTGACCCATGGACGCCAAGAAGTGTGCGCAATGCGGCACCGAACTGTCTCCGGATCTTCCGCGCGGCCTTTGCCCCGCGTGTTTGCTGGAATCGGGCATGGCGAGGATCGAGGCCGTCGATGAATCTCGCGAAGCGTCGGGTGACGGCTCGATCGCGATCAGCGTGGCGGCCGGCGGAGCACGGTCCGGCGCGATGCGTCGATTCGGCGACTACGAATTGTTGCACGAGATCGCGCGCGGTGGCCAGGGTGTGGTTTATCGCGCCCGGCACACGACGCTGAATCGAGACGTGGCTTTGAAAATGCTCCCGGTCAGTCCGTGGGCCACCGAGGCGCATCTGCAACGTTTTCGCCTCGAAGCCCGGGCGACCGCCGAGCTCGATCACCCCGCGATCGTGCCGATCTACGACATCGGGGAATTCGAAGGGCAGCACTACTTCACGATGAAGTTCATCGAAGGCACCGGACTGAACCGGCTGCCCGCGGTCGAGCTCCTGCCCTTGCGCCGCGCCGCCGAGATTGTGGCCGAAACGGCCCGCGCGCTCCAGCACGCGCACGAACACGGCGTGCTGCATCGCGACATCAAGCCGGGAAACATCATCCTGGATACCGCGGGGCGGCCGCACATCACCGATTTCGGGCTGGCAAAGCTCGTCGAAACGGAGAGCACCGTCACCCAGACGCGCGAGCTGCTGGGCACGCCGAGTTACATGTCTCCCGAAATGGCGCATGGCGGGGCGAAGCAACCCGGCGCCGCGACCGACATCTATGGCCTGGGTGCGGTGCTCTACCAGTTGCTGACCGGAAATCCACCGTTTGCCGGCGGCACCACGCTCGAGACCATTCGCCTCGTGCTTGAAACGGAGCCGCGGCGCCCGGGCCAGTGGAATTCGAAAGTGGATCGCGACCTGGAGGTGATCTGCCTCAAGTGCCTCGAAAAAGACCCGGCGCACCGGTATGCTTCCGCAGCGGCGCTGGCGGATGACCTCGAGCGCTGGCTGCGCCACGAGCCCATCCGGGCCCGACCGGGCAGCGTGGTTTATCGCGCGCGCAAATGGATCCGGCGCAACGCGACTCCGGCGACGCTGGCCGGGGGCGTGGTTCTCGCGACGGCGCTTGCGGTTGTAAGTTTCAAATACGCCGCCGCGCCGCCACCACCTTCGCCTTCGCTCGCCGTGTTGCTCCGGCCCGCGGATGCGGAGTCGAAGTATCTCACCACCGAGTTCTCCCGGAATCTCATCCACGCACTCGGCCGCTTGCCCGGGCTGCAGGTCGCGCCACGCAGCGCCGTCTTGCGATGGGAAAACGACTCCGCGCCGCCCATGGAGGCGGGCAAGGCGTTGGGGGTTCCCGCGATTCTCGCCGGCACGGTGCAGCAAACCGGCGATGCGATTCAGTTCCAGGCCGAGTTGATTGATGTCGGATCGGGCGCGCGGCTTTGGAGCAAGACCTTCCGGGAGCAACTGGCCGACGGCGCGGCCCTGCAGGTGCAGATCGTCCGCGTCGTTGCGGCCCGGCTGG
>DATKCJ010000135.1:0-2570 GCA_035513275.1 Opitutaceae bacterium | reverse complement strand
TGTTCGACGTCGCCATCATGAGGAGCTTGCACTCCATGATCGCTTCGAGCGAGAGCGGCACGTGCACCGCCATCTGGTCGCCGTCAAAGTCCGCGTTGTACGCGGTGCAGACGAGCGGGTGAATGCGAATGGCCTCGCCCTCGATCAGAATGGGCTCGAAGGCCTGGATCGACAGACGGTGGAGGGTGGGCGCGCGATTGAGCAGCACCGGATGGCCCTTCGTGACTTCCTCGAGGATGTCCCAGACTTCGGGCGACTGCTTCTCGATCATCTTGCGCGCACCGCGAACGGTGTGCACGAAGCCGAGTTCCTTGAGCCGGCGAATGATGAACGGCTCGAAGAGAACGAGAGCCATCTTCTTCGGCAATCCGCACTGGTTGAGCTTGAGCTCGGGACCAATGACGATGACGGAGCGGCCGGAATAATCGACGCGCTTGCCGAGGAGGTTTTGGCGGAAACGGCCCTGCTTGCCTTTGAGCATGTCGCTGAGCGACTTCAACGGGCGGTTGCCTGCGCCAGTGACCGGGCGGCCATGGCGGCCGTTGTCGAAGAGCGCGTCGCAGGCTTCCTGCAGCATGCGCTTTTCGTTGTGAATGATCACATCGGGCGTCTTCAGCTGCATCAGGTTTTTCAACCGGTTGTTGCGGTTGATCACGCGGCGGTAGAGGTCGTTGAGATCGGACGTGGCGAACCGGCCGCCCTCGAGGGGCACGAGCGGGCGCAGGTCCGGCGGGATGACCGGGAGGGCCTCGAGAATCATCCACTCCGGGCGCGAGCCCGAGTTGATGAAGCCTTGAATGACCTTCAGCCGCTTGGAGAGCTTCTTCTTGATCTGCTTGGAGCGCGTGGCGCGCATCTGCTCCTGCAACTCGGTGACGGTCGTCTCGAGGTCGACGCGCGCGAGCGCATCGCGCACGGCGGCGGCGCCCATGCGCGCGACGAACGAGTCGTCGCCATACTCATCGACTGCCTGTGCGTATTCTGTCGCGGTAAGGAGCTGGTGCTTCTCGAGGGGCGTGCGGCCCGGGTCGACGACCATGTAGTCCTCGTAATAGATCACGCGCTCGAGGGCACGCGCCGTCATGTCGAGCAGGAGGCCGAGGCGGCTCGGCATGCTCTTGAGGAACCAGATGTGCGAAACCGGCACGGCGAGTTCGATGTGGCCCATGCGCTCGCGGCGAACGCGCGCGACCGTGACCTCGACGCCGCAACGGTCGCAGACAACATCCTTGAACTTGATCCGCTTGTATTTGCCGCAGGCGCACTCGTAGTCGCGCACCGGGCCGAAGATCTTCTGGCAGAACAGACCGCCCGGCTCGGGCTTGAACGTGCGGTAATTGATGGTCTCGGGGTTCTTCACCTCGCCGCGCGACCACGAACGGATCGTCTCGGGGGAAGATACGGTGATCGACACGGAATCGAACTGCTCGGGCTCCGCTCCAATGACCTGACGTGCTTCTTCTGTGCTCATGAAATTTTCTGTGTGTGGACTCTTTGGTTGACTGGCCCCGGCCGTGTGGCGGTCCCGCGAGGGGGACCGCCGGCCGGGGACTGGGTCAGATGGCGGTCTTCTTCGAGAGGCGGACGTCGAGTCCGAGGCTCTGCATTTCCTTCACGAGAACGTTGAACGACTCGGGTGTGCCGGCCTGGAGCGTGTTGTCGCCCTTGACCAGCGATTCGTAGATCTTGGTGCGGCCCTGCACGTCGTCGGACTTGACGGTGAGCAGTTCCTGCAGCGTGTAGGCTGCGCCGTAGGCCTCGAGCGCCCAGACCTCCATTTCGCCGAAGCGCTGACCGCCATACTGCGCCTTGCCGCCCAGCGGCTGCTGGGTGACGAGCGAGTAAGGACCGACCGCGCGGGCGTGGATCTTGTGCGAGACGAGGTGGTTCAGCTTCATCATGTAGATGTAGCCGACGACGACGTCCTGATCCATTTTCTCTCCGGTGCGCCCGTCAAAGAGCGGACTCTTTCCGGTGGTCGGGAGCTTGGCTTCCTTGAGGTATTCGCGGACGCGTTTCTCGGAGATGCCGTCGAACACAGGCGTGGCGACCTTGATGCCGAGCTTTTTGCAGGCCCAGCCGAGGTGCGTCTCAAGCACCTGCCCGACGTTCATGCGCGAAGGCACGCCCAGCGGGTTGAGGCAGATCTCGATCGGCGTGCCGTCCGGGAGGAACGGCATGTCTTCCTGCGGCACTATCTTGGCGACGACGCCCTTGTTGCCGTGGCGGCCGGCCATCTTGTCGCCGACGTCGAGCTTCTGCTTCGTGGCGACGTAGACCTTCACCTGCTTGATCACGCCGGACGACACATCGTCGCCCTGCTCGACCGAGCCGGCCTTGCGCTCGCGGTCGCCTTCCAACTCGTCGAACTTCGACTGGAAGGAGGCGATGATCTCCATGATCTTGATACGCACCGGCGACGGATCGATCTCGATGGGGCGCCCGTCGGGGAGGTACGGCATGTCCTCCTCCTGCAGGATCTTGGCGACGACACCCTTGTTGCCGTGGCGTCCGGCCATCTTGTCGCCGACCGACAGCTTGCGCTTCTTGGCGACGTAGACCTTGACCAG
>DATKCJ010000134.1:0-5427 GCA_035513275.1 Opitutaceae bacterium | reverse complement strand
CGATGACCGAGATCAGCGCGGCGGCCGCTCCGAATGCGGTCGCGACGAACGAAATGCGCTGCAACAACCAGAGCTCAAGTGAAGCATTCTTGTGCTCCAGGAAAGTGCTGACCGTGGAAAATTGCACGTCGGGTGCGGCGGCTTGAAGCTCGCGGCGGACCGGATCGCGCAATCCGGCAAGCGCGCTTTCACCGGCGCTCGCGGAGCGGACAAAGAAGAAGACGTTGCCTGTGAATCCTTGCGCGAAAGGGACGAGGATGGCGCCGGTTTGCCGTTCTCCTTTGAGCCGGAGATTTGTGGTGCGTGCGATGCCGACAATCTCGACGGTCTCCACTTTGGACGGACTGGCGGAGTCCGGTGAATCGCGGTCGTCGACAGGCTCGTGGCGGGCCCATTCGATGCGGCGACCCAACGCCTCTTCGCCAGGCCAGAGCAGAGCGGCAAGCGCCTCGTCGATGATCGCGACTGGCGGGGCACCGATGTGATCTGTCTCGAAGCTGGTAAACGCGCGACCGCGAAGCAGCGGCACTCCGAGTGTGGCAAAGTAGTCGGCACCGACCGCGTTATAGGGAACGCTGACTGTGAGCCCTTCTGCCGCGGTGCCCGGGCGGACGCCGGGCTCCGGACGGCTTCCGGCCCGTCGAACGGAACGGTTGTCCCCCGCCAGGCTATAGGGTGTCGATGCGGCGACGCTGACGGAACGCACCCCGGGCACAGTGGCAAGCCGCTCGCCGACGGTCCGGAAGATATCGAGGGTGCGCGCACGATCGCTGCCCCCTAGACTCGCGTCGAATTCGGCGACGAGCATCTGGCCGGAATCGATTCCGGGCTCGACGGCGAGAATCTGGCCGACCATCCGGGCGAACAGGCCTGCGCCAATCACGAGGGCGAGCGAGAGTGCGATCTGCACGACGACCAACGGGTGGCGCGGCAACCAGCGGCGACGCCGGCCTGCGACATCCTCGGCGGCGTTTTGCTGGAGATCGGGGATGAGATCACGGCGAGAGAGAGTGAGAGCGGGACCAAGGGCGAAAAACAGCGTGGCCATTGTGCTGAAGACCAGCGTGGCGCCAACGACCGCGACCGGGGCCCGCATGGTCAGGAAGATCTCGACTGGCAAACGGCTGGAGACTGCGGCGATGACGAGATCGGCCACCCAGATCGCGCAAACACAGCCAAGCGCGCCGCCGGCAAGCGCAAGCACGAGGCCCTCCGTCAGGAGTTGGCGGACGAGACGCGCCCGCGAAGAACCGAGCGCCAGCCTGACGGCGAACTCCTTCCGGCGCGCGTGACCCCGGACATGCAGGAGGCCGGCGAGATTGAGCGACACGATGAGCAGCACGGTGCCGGTCAGGCCGAGGAGCATGATGGCCATCAAACGGACAGGGCCGTCGTTCGGCGGCGACGCGTCGGGGAAGCCGCGCGGCAGCGGGCCGAGGATTATCGTCTTGTTCTGATATGCGACCGGATGCTCTCGCTCGAGCGCAGCGGAAACGCCGGCCAGCGCGGCCGCGGCAGTGACGGAATCGACTCCGGATTGAAGTCGCGCAAACAGGAGGACCGAAAAAGCGCCTGGGTGTGAGAGTGAGCGGCGCCACTCGCTGCCTGAATTTCCCGTGAGCGTGTCGAAGACGCCGAGTGGGAAATAAAAATCGGGGCCGAGCATTGGCATGGTGCCGTGAAAATTTTTCGGCGTAATACCGACAATCGTGTGCAGGCGCCCGTTGACTCGAATGGCGGAGCCGACCAAGTCCGGCTTGAAACCGGAGTTGCGCCAATAGACATGGCTCACGACGACGACGGGCTCATCGGCGCCCGGGACTTCCTCGCCGGTGGTGAAGCCGCGGCCGCGGGCGGGCGTCACACCGAGAACCTCGAAGAAGTTCGCGCTGACGATGGCGCAGAGAGCGCGTCGCGCCCCGGCACCCTCGCCGACGGCGACGAGCGCGAGTCTCTGCGCGACGACGCCGGTGAAGACGTCGCGACGTTCGCGCAGTTCATGGTAGGCCGCGTATGAGAACGCCCGAAAGTTGGCCGGCTCCTTCGTGTCCTGGGTATGGAGCTGGACAAGCCGTTCGGGTGCCGGAAGAGGCAGCGGACTGAAGGCGAGCGCGTAAATGGCGCTGAACGTCGCGGTGTTCAGCCCGATGCCAAGCGCGAGCACAAGAACGGCCGCAGTCGTGAATCCCGGACTCTTTCGTAGCGTGCGTGCCGCGAACCGCACATCGCGGACGATTTCGTCCATCCACAACCACCCGCGCTGCGCGCGCGCGCGCGCCTGAAGGCTCGCGACGTTGCCAAACTGCCTCAGCGTCGCGTAGCGCGCATCTTCGGCCTCCATACCCGCTGCGATATTGCGCTCGGTCTGCAGGTCGACGTGATGCCTCATCTCCTCGGCCATTTCGGAATCGAGTTGGCCGCGGCGAAAGAGCGAACGGAGTCGGCGAAGGATCGTCATTGTTTGGACACTTTCATTTTCACTCTCACTCGACCCGCAGGGCCGTCATAGGATCGACCTTTGTCGCGCGCCATGCGGGCAGCAAGCAGGCCACGGCGGCCACAAGCGCCAACACGAGCGGCATTCCTAGAAAGACCGCCGGATCGTGCGGAGAGATGGAAAAAATCATTCTCTCGAGCAAACCCGCGGCGGCGAACGAGACCGCAAGCCCAAGCCCCACACCGAGCGCAACCAGGAGCAGTCCCTCGCGCACCACGAGCATCAGAACTTCGCGCGGTCTTGCTCCCAACGCGGCGCGGATGCCGAATTCCCGCGTGCGCTGCGCCACGCTGTAGGCGATCAATCCATAGAGACCGATGCAGGCCAGCAGCACTGCCAGCGCTGCGAAGAGACTGAACAACGCAAAGTAGAGACGGGGCTGCGCGACACTGCGGCGAACAAACATGTCCATCGTCGCGACATCTGATACCGGGATGTCGGGATCGATCCGCCACAGCGCCGCCTGCACCGATTTCGCCAGCGAAGCGGGAGGGAGCGAAGTGCGCACCATCAGCGTTGCGAATGGCGGCGTGCGCTGTGCCAGCGGTCGATAAACCTGCAAAGGAGTGTCCGCGGTCATGCCAGAGCGGGGCACATCCCCCACGACTCCCACCACCTCGAAACGTCCACCCGGCTCGGGACCGCCGGCGACAGAACGGCCAATCGGATCCTCCGTGCCGAAATAGCGGCGTGCTGCAGATTCGCTGAGAATCACGCGGGGCGGAGCCTTCGAATCGTCGGCGAGCGTGAACCTCCGACCGGATCGAAGCGGAATGCCGATCGCCCTGAAATAATCGATACTGACGGAATCGGTGAATGCCGGCGGCAGGTTCTCCATGGCCGCGACGTCACCCGCATGCACGGGACCGAAGGCGACCGGAATGCCCCAGCGAAACGGTGAGGTATGAGTGAAGCCCGCAGCCTCGACGCCGGGAACGGCGGATACTTCTGTTTCCGCGCGGGAGAAAAAGTCCAAGCTTCGGGCAGCGCTCTCGTAACGGTTGGCGGAAAGCGAAACGGTGAGTGACAAGACACGCTCGGCATCGAGGCCGGATGGTTTTCGCATCAGGCCGAAAAAACTCCGACCGAGGAGACCGGTGGCAGCGAGCAGGATCAGGGCCAGTGCGATCTCCGCAACGATCAGCGACGCTCGCAACCGTCGGGACGATGCGCCGGTCGAACCGCGTGAGGAGTCCTTGAGCGCATCGTTGGCGTCGATGCGAAATGCCGTGAATCCCGGGACGAATCCGGAAATCACTCCCGTGAGGACAGCGATGCCGGCGGTGGCGCCGAGCACAGGCAGGCTGAGCGCGACTTCATCGGCGCGAGGCAGCCAGCCTTCGGGAAGGCTGGCGAGGAGAACATCCAATCCCCAATAGGCGAGCAGCACGCCACCGCTTCCGCCAAGTGCAGCGAGCAGCAGGTTTTCAGTCAGAAGCAGGCGCAAGAGTTGTCCACGCGAGGAGCCAAGCGCGGTGCGGATGGCCAGTTCCTTACGCCGGGCCGTGGCGCGCACGATGGAAAGTCCCGTGACGTTCGCACAGGTGATCAGCACAACGCAACCGACAGCTCCGAGCACAATAAAGAGACCGGCGCGGTAGTCACCCACCACGGCGTTCCGGAGATCCGCAGCTTGAAGCGTCCACTCTTCGTATTCCTTCGGATGAGCCCGTTCCAACTGCGACCCCAGAGTCGCGAGTTCCGTGTTGGCTGTCTTGAGTGTAACACCCGGCTTGAGCCGGCCGAACCCGTTCCAGTAATGGCCGCTCCGGTCGAGCAGGTTGTCGGCGCCTTCGCGCATCGGGCGCCAGAGTTGCGCGATTTCCGACGGATCCTTGAACGACGAAGGCATGACGCCGATGACTGTGTAGGCAACATCGTCGAGCAGGACTTGCTCGCCGATGATCGAGTCGCGCGAGTTGAAGTGGCTGCGCCAGAGTGCGTGGCCGAGAACAACAACGGGCGCGGCTCCAGGCAGGAGATCTTGCGGTTGCCACGTCCGGCCGCGAAGCGCCGCGACGTCGAACAGCTTGAAATACTCCGAGGTCACATCTGCGCTGTTCACCAACGTGGGAGTGTCAGTCCCGGTGAGATTGACGTAGTAGTAATATTGGGCGGCGACCGTCGCGAAAGAGACATTGGTGGCGGCAATGTCTCCGAAAGTCGCAGGAGCGAGACCGGAGATGCCTCGCTCCAAGTGCCGGGCCTGCAACTGCACCAGCTGGCCGGCATCGCGATACTGCAGCGGCGCCAGCAACAACGCGTGAACGACGGAGAAAACCGCCGTCGCGGCGCCGATCCCAAACACGAAGGTCAGCAAGGCTGTGGCGGCAAAGCCGGGTGATCGCCAAAGTGAGCGCGCCGCAAGACGCAGGTCCTTTCCGAATTGCTCGAGCCACACCCACCCGCGCTGTTCGCGCGCGCGCTCCTGCAGGCTCGCGACGTTGCCGAACTGGCGCAGCGCAGCGAAGCGCGCCTCGTCGGCGCCCATGCCGGTGGCGATGTTGCGCTCGGTCTGCAGATCGAGATGCGCGCGCATCTCGGCGTCCATCTCGCGGTCGACTTTCTCCCTTCGGAAAATCGCGCGAACTTTGCGGAGGAGTTTCATTATTTGGTCACCTTCACTTCCACTCTCACTTTCACTCAGTTTCACTCCGCGCGCAGCGCCGTCGCCGGTTCGACTTTCGTCGCCCGCCGCGCCGGCACCAGGCACGACCCCAAGCCCACCGCCAGCAACACGAGCGTGGCGCTTGCCAGAGTTACCACGTCAGTCGGCGCGGTGCCGAACAGCCAGGCGCGCAACACGCGTGTCAGCGCCACGGTTCCACCCAACCCGAGCGCGATGCCGAACAACGTGAGACCCACGCCCTCCCCCAGCACCAGTCGCAGGATCTGCGCACGCGTGGCGCCGAGCGCCAGCCGGATGCCGA
>DATKCJ010000133.1:0-2550 GCA_035513275.1 Opitutaceae bacterium | reverse complement strand
TCGGTGCCGAACTCCTGCGTCGTCCAGAGCTGCTGGATGTTGCGGCCTTCCGGCGGGAAGTTGACGACGAGACGGCCGTTGACCGCGGAATAGCGGCCGTCGGGAGACGCAGTCAACCCGTCGAAGTTGCTCGCCTCGTCCACGAATGGCCACGCGGCGGCGTTAGGATCGGAGGCCTGCCAGCGCTTCGCGCCCTCGCGATCGGCTTGCGAAGTCGGGCGATAACCCCAGCCGGTGAGATCCTTGCCATTGAAGAGACTCGTGAAGCCGGGCTCGATTTTGAAATCGTCTGGAGCGGTGTCGACGTAGCCGAGCGTCGCGAGCGCTGTCCAGAGCGCGGCGGTCCACTTCGTGTAACCGGCGTCGTTGAGGTGGAGCAGGTCGGGCATCTCAGCGAGCTTCGCGTTTTCGTCCGGGCCGGCGAAGAGTGTCCACGTGTCGAGCACGCGGATCTGCGGATCGCCCTTCACGAGCGCGCGCAGGCTGGAGTTGAGCTCCTTGATCCACACGGGATCGCGTTTCATCTTCGGCGAACTTGGGAAGACATCGCACAGCACGATCGGGATCGAGGAGCTGTGGCCTTTGATCGCTTGGAGGATCCACTTCACATTTTCCGTGATGATGTCAGCCCTCGCTCCGTCGTCGATGTCGTTGGTGCCGATCAGGAGCACGATGCCAGAGGGGTTGAGCGCGAGCACGTCGCGATCGAAGCGGTAGAGGAGGCTGCGCGTGGTGTCGCCGCCGATGCCGCGGTTCGCGATTTTCACGCCGGGGAATCGCTTGCTGAAGTCGTCGCCCCAGCCCTGCGTGATCGAGTCGCCGACGAAGACCAGCGCGCCCTGATCGGAGTCGACGCTCTTCGCCCACTGCGTGCGTTTCTGCATCCAGGTGTTGTGATACCAGAGCGGGCGGCGGAACGGGCCGCGGCCGGGAATGCCGTCGTCGAACTGCGGGATCGCGAGCTCGCTCGGCGGCGGCACGGGCGTTGCAGCGGTGAGCGGCAGTGACGATGCGAGCGCGAGCGACGCGATGAGGAGGCGGGAGAGTTGGACGGGAGTTTTCATGAGAGGGAAGACGTGCGAGGCGCCTCTCGGCGAGAGTCGCCCTACCCAGCGGGCGTGTCACCGGCTGTGTGGTTGGAGTCGTGCGGCGGCGGAGGCATCTCCTCCTCGTCAGACCGTGATCTGCAAGGTAGCGCGCCCCTCGCCGAGGGGCGCGAACCGACTCCCGGGCGGGTTGGAGCATCGTTCACGGATGATGGGAGCAGCCTCGTCAGTTTCCGTCGAGACCGCCCCACGGCGTGATCTGCTCGAGCTCGGGCAGGAGGAACCGGCGCAGCTCGAGGAAGTCGAGCGGGCCGGTCTTGCGGAAAATGACCTCGCCCTTCTCGTCGACGACGAGCGTGTGCGGCAGCGCGCCGCTCCACTCGGGATCGAGCGCTTCCATGAGCGCGTATTTGTCGGTGCTGCCGAACATGACGTTGCGCATCGAGGCGCGCTGGCCTTGGAGGAATTTCAACACCTTCGCCTCCATGTTTGGATACTCCGCGGCAACGGTGACGAGTTCGAAGTCGCGGTGGCGGAACTGCAGGTTCGTGGCGACGAGATCTGGGAACTCAATGACACACGGGCCGCACCATGTGGCCCACACGTTGATGAGCCGGATTTTTCCGGAGTCCTTGTTTGCGCGCAGCGCGGCGAGTGCAGCGGCGTCGACCTTTTCCACGGTGACCGGCTCGGCGGCTACCTTCGCGGCCCAGACCTTGTTGTAGTCGGTCTTGTCGAGCCACTTCACCGAGCAGCCGAAGACGCGCGTGGTCTCCATCTCGACCGGCTTGCCGGCGAGGAGCGCGTCGAGCGCATCCCGCGTGCTGTGGTGCTTGATGTATTGCGGGAGCTCCGCGTCGTCGATCCGGCCTTGGAAGCGCAGCTTGCGATCCGCGTCGAAGATGAACACGTGCGGCGTGGCGACGGGACCGAACACGCGCGAGACGGCCTGCGTGGGCCCGTCGTCGAGGTAAGGGAAGTTGTAGCCGACATGTGCCGCGCGGATCTTCATCTCCTCGAACGAGTCGTTGAGATCGGACCAGCCGAGCTCGTCGAGCCGAACCGCGTCGGCATTGTTCGGGTTGATGGCGACGACGGCCACGCCCTTCGAAGCGTAGTCGGTCACGAGCTGCTTGATCCGCTCTTCATAGCGCTGCGCCGTGGGGCAGTGGTTGCAGGTGAAAATCAGGCAGAGAACTTTCGCGTCCGCGAATGACTCGGGCGTGTACGTTTTCCCGTCGATTCCGGGCAGCTCGAAGTGGGGCATCGGCGAGCCGATGGCAATCGGCTTCGGGTCATCGGCGCGCGCGGCAATGGCGACAGCGAGACAGACAAGTGCGGGCAGGAGCAGGCGGATGGGGCGGGGCATGGCGGTAGCACAATGGCACCCGCGATCCGCCGCCGCAAGCCGCGCCTACATCCGACAGGTCACCGAATCCAGCGTCTCGCGCACAGTTTCGACACGGACGGTCGAGTGGTAGGGTGTTGAGAGGACACGGTGTCC
>DATKCJ010000132.1:0-38359 GCA_035513275.1 Opitutaceae bacterium | reverse complement strand
ACCGGCTCGTCGCTGGGAATGGGAAACGAGCATCGCACCGTGAGACCGCCGCGCTCGTTGGGCACGAATGCGACCATGCCGCCGACTCGGTCCGCGCGGTGCGCCATGAGCCGGAGACCGAGGCCGTCGCGCCGCTTCTCGGCGGGCGGCAGGCCGCTGCCGTTGTCGCGAATCTCGAGGTGCCAGGCTGACGCGCGTTGCGCGAGGTGAATGTCGATCTCTGTCGCGTGGCCGTGGCGCGCGGCGTTGTGGGCGGCTTCCTGGCAGATGCGGTAGATCTCGATCGACGTGCCGAGCGGGATTGCGGGAATGTCTTCGTTTGTGCGCACCGCGCAGCGCGCGCCGGTGAGTCGCTCTACCTGTATGCCGAGCTGAGCAAGGGCGTTGGCGAGACCGTTGTCGGCAATGTCCACCGGGGCCACGCCATGGGCGATGTCGCGCGCTTGCTTGATGGATTCGTTGGCGAGATCCACAACCTGCGCGGCGAGGCTCGAGTTTTCCGGACTGGATTCCTCGAGGAGCGTCTTGAGCAGATGCGCCTTGAACGCGATGCCGGTGAGCATCTGGCCGAGGCCGTCGTGGAGGTCATTTGCGATGCGCTGCTCCTCGCGTTGGGCGACCTCGGCGAATCCGACTTCGATGCGGCGGCGCTCGGCGATCTCAAACTCCAGCGCCACGACCTTCGAGGCGAGGTCGCGCCGGGCTTGCTTGAGCTCGCGGTCGCGAGTCTCGATCTGCGAGAGCATCTCGTTGAAACGGCGCGTGAGCAGTCCGATCTCGTCGTCGCCCGCGTCGGCGACGCGCAGCGAGAGGTCACGCTCGCGGGTGACGCGCTCAGTGGCCGCCGCGAGGTCGAGCACGGGCCGAAGGACGACTTGTTGTGCACGCCTCGAGAGCAACCAGCCCAGCGTGATGCAGACGACGAGAACGCCCGCCGTGAGTTGTGTGAAGAACTTCACCAACTCTCCGCGAGCCGCTCCATAGTCGCCCTCGATCGAGAGGGTGCCGATCACGCGGTCGTCGAAACGCACCGGCACCTCGTAGCGCATGATACTGGACGGGGGCGGGTCGGAGGACGGCTGTGAGTCGACTCGCGCGAACTTGGGATTCTCCGGTGTCGCAATCCACGCCGCGTTGAAAAAGCGAATCTCACGTAGCGACGCCAGGACGGCGGTGGCCGTGCCGATGTCGCCGGCTGCGACGGCATCCGCGGAATTGACGGCGGCAATGCGCGCGAAGGTATCGAGATCGCGCTGAAAAGTGTCCTTCAACGCCAGAACCTGAAAAACGAAGATGGCCGCGAGCGCGGCGATGATCACGCAACTGGAGATGAAAAACATCGCCAGGTTGACCTTATCCTTCAGCGGAATTTGGCGCCAGTCGCGCATGGATCGTCTTTGAGTGTTGGCGGCGCGGAGTCCGCTACGCAATGGCAAGCTGGCCGATTGTGGTGCGAGCGAGCGTGATCACGCACTCGAGGTGGCGGGTTTGGGGAAACAAGTCGAACGGCTGCACCGTCTCGATCGCGTAGCCGCCGGGCACGAGCATGGAGAGATCGCGCATCTGTGTGGCCGGGTCGCACGAGACATAGACGATCCGCGCGGGGCGAAACTCGAGCAGTTGCTGCAAGAAGGGCGCATCGCAGCCCTTGCGCGGCGGGTCGATCACGACGGCTGTTTCGCCGGGCGCGAACTCCAGGCCGGCAAAGATCGCCGCGGCGTCGCCCGCGATGAATCGCGCGTTCGCGATGCCGTTGGCCGAGGCGTTGGTGCGCGCGCGGTCGACGGCCGTGGGGCTCAACTCGACACCCGCGACCGCCTCAAACGCACGCGCCGCGGTGAGCGCGAAGAGCCCGCTGCCGCAATACGCGTCGACAAGGAAACGCGCACCGCCGGCCGAGGCCTGTTCGCGCACATGCCGCGTGAACGCTGGCAGGATAGAGGGATTGTTCTGGAAGAAATCGCGCCCGAGGAAGCGCAGCACGATTCCCTCGACCTCCTCAGTGATCTCCGCACCCGGGTCGGTGATCACGCCTTCGCGCGCCTCGCGCAGCAGGATGGTGGCGCCGAGGGAGTATTCGCCACGGAGCATCCGCGCATGGACCTCCGCGCGCACATTCTCGAGAGCTGCGTTGATGCCGGGTGTCGCGATGGGGCACTGCGGCACATCCACGAGATTGAATCGCGAGCCTGCGCGAAGGAAGCCGATGGGTGGCATACCAGCCGGGTTCGCGGCCCGTCCTTCGCCCACGGCAAGCGGGCCCGGCTCAACCGTTCCCTGTGCGTTGCCCGGCGCAGCCGGGTTGATTTTTCCGCGCGCAGGCGCGGAAAAATGCGGCGTAAGCTTTGAGCGGTAGCCGAACTCGCGCGGCGAGGGGACGACTGGACTCACGGGCGCGTCGATGCGCGCGAGTCGTTGCAGCAGCTCCGCGACGTGGCGACGCTTCCATTCGAGCTGCGCGGGATAAGCGAGGTTCTGATACTGGCAGCCGCCGCACGTGCCGAAGAGCGGACAGCGCGGCGCGATGCGTTGCGGTGAAGGATCGAGCACCTCGACGAGGTCGGCCTCCGAGTAGTTTGCATGATTCCGGAAAATCCGCGCACGCACGCGCTCGCCGGGAAGTGCGAATGGAATGAACACGACCCACTTTGTTCCCGGATCGCCCAACTCCACCCGCGCCACGCCTGCGCCGAGGTTCGTCAGCGACTCAACCGTGAGCTCAAGCTCATGATGGTAGGGGAATGGGCGGTCGTTGAACTTTTTCGGCTTAACCACAAAACACACGAAACACACAGAAGCTCGGAAACAGAAGCGATTTTCTTTCGTGTGTTTCGTGTGTTTCGTGGTGAACTCCTGCGCGTGCCTGCCGAAAAGATCACCAGCCTGCAGAACCCGCGCATCAAGCAGCTCGTGAAGCTGCGCGACCGGCGCGACCGGGACGAAGCGGGTGTCTTCATCGTCGAGGGCTACCGCGAGATCCTGCGCGCGCTCGATGCCGGAGCCGTGCCGCGCGAGTTTTACGTTTCGCGCGAGTGGTTCCTCGGGGAAAACGAGGATGCGCTGATCGCGCGCTCGACCGGGGCAGGCGCAGCGGTGTTCGAGCTTTCGAAGGAAGCTTTCGCAAAAGTCGCCTATCGCGACCGTCCCGACGGATTGCTCGCGATCGTCCCTCAATGGCGCACGGGTCTCGATGACTTGGGTGTGGGTCGGGCTTTACGCCCGACTGGTCTGGAGAATCCCGCGGACGTCCTGCGAAGCGCGGATCCCTTTTACCTCGTCGTCGAAGCGATCGAGAAGCCCGGCAACCTCGGCACGATTCTGCGCAGCGCCGATGCGGCGGGAGTCGATGCCGTGATCGTGTGCGACCCCGTGACCGATCTCTTCAACCCGAACGTCGTGCGCTCGTCGACCGGTGTGCTCTTCTCAGTGCCCCTCGCGATCGCGTCGAGCGAGACCGTGCGCGAGTGGCTGCGCGCGCGCGGTGTGCGCGCCGTGGCCACAACACCCGCCGCCACCGATCTCTACACGGCGACTGATCTCACAGGCCCGCTCGCGATCGTGATGGGAAGCGAGCAATACGGGCTGAGCGACTTCTGGCTCCGCGAGGCCGACGCGCGCGTGCGCATCCCGATGGCTGGCCAGGCAGATTCGCTCAACGTGGCGATGGCTGCGATCATCACGCTCTTCGAGGCGGTCCGGCAGCGGAGTGGGGCAGGTCTTTGACCTGCCGACGCGGGTCGATAGACCCGCGCTACTCCCCGCCAAACTCCTCCCGAAGCATCGGCGCGAGTTCGCGCATGCCCTCGGCCATCGAGACGCGCGGGTTGTAACCGAGGTCGCGGCGCGCGGCCTCGATTGAGAAGAAGTGATCGGTCGCAAGCTCCTTGGCCACGAACCGAGTCATCGGCGGATCCTCGCGTCGGCGCATCAGGGTCCACACGAGTTCGAGCACAGCGCCGACCGCCATCGCAGCGGGCAGGCTGATGTGCTTGCGCACCGGCGCGATGCCCGACGCTTCGCAGAGCTCGTTGATGAAATCCCATAGCACAACCGGCTCGCCGTTCGTGATGAAATACGCGCGTCCCGCTGCGGCGGAATCGGGTGCGGCAAGCGCCGCCTCGGCGAGCAGGTGCGCGTCGACGACGTTATCAACGTGCGTAAGGTCGACGCGGTTCGTGCCGCTGCCGACGATCCGCAGGCGGCCGGCCTTCGCGAGCGCGAGGCAGCGCGGCACGACGTTGCGATCTCCCGGGCCCCACACCAAGTGTGGCCGCAGTGACACTGTTCGCAGGAGCTTCGAGTTCGCCGCGGCGACGACTCGCTCGGCGGCGGCCTTGCTCGTCGGATACGCGCACGGCGCGACGGTGCAAAGCGGCGCGGACTCGTCGACGCCGGAGAGGTCGCCGCCGTTGTATACGACGCTCGGCGAGCTCGTGTGCACGAGTCGCGCCACGTCGGCCCGCCGGCAGGCGCCGATCACGGCGCGCGTGCCGCCCTCGTTCAGGCGGAAGAATGGAGCAGCCGGGCCCCAAACGCCGACGCGACCTGCGACGTGAAACACCGTGCCCACGCCCTTGCACGCAGCCGATAGCCGGCGCGTGTCGTCGAGCTCGCCGATGATGACCTCCGCGCCCCGTTCGGCGAGCGCCGGAATCTCGCGCCGCGAATAGCAGCGCACCTTTCGCCCTTCACTCAACAACCGCTCCGCGATCCGGCCGCCTATGAACCCGGAGGAGCCGGTGATGAGAACAGGAAATGAGTCAGCCACGCCACGAGACAACGCCTCCCACGCCCGCGCGCAACGTCTTTGGCGAAGCCCTCGGCGACGCCGGAAAGTTTGTCATCCAATAGTTGACGAGTGGCTCCGGCCGGCCGCGGCCTGTTTGTCAACTAATAGATGACAAACCGGATTGGTCGTTTAGCGCTTGTCGAGTTCGATGCCGGGCGTGCCGGCGAGGTCGTGGGCGAGGCGCAGACGGTGGATTTTCGCGTTGTGGCGGACGTCGACGGGAAACTTTTCCACGAAGTAGAAGACGCGGATGTCGGGTGCGCCGGGTGTGGCGGTGGCGAGCCCGCGGAGCTCGCGCGCGAGTGCGCGCCGCGCGGCGCTGTCGCGCGGGCGGGCCCCGGGCTTTGGCTCGATGGCGAGTGCGGGGCGCTGGCTTCCCTGCTTACCGAAACCGATTAGCGCGGTGCGATGCACCGCGTGGTGAGTGTTGTAGATGGGCTCGATGCACTCGGTGAAGAGCGAGCCGCCCGAGGTCACGACCCGCTCTGCCTTGCGGCCGCAGAACCAGAGCCGGCCCGCAGCGTCGAAGCAGCCGACATCGCCCATCCGGTGCCACACTTCGTCGCCATCGGGAATTTTAGACGCGGCGTTCGCATCGGGGAGATTGTCGTAGCTACGGCTCGCAACCGGGCCACGCACGATGATCTCGCCGATCTCGTCCACGGAACAGTTGCGCGTCGCTGCGATGTCGGCGATCGGTCCGTCGTTGATCTCGATCACACGCACCTCGACGCCATGCACGGGTTTGCCGACGCATGTGCCGCGTCCTGCGAGTGTAGCGACGGCTGTGCCGGGAGTGTCGCCGCTCCCAAGCACTTCGGCGGACTCGATCGTGGCGACCGGCAACACTTCGGTGGCTCCGTAGGGTGAGTGCAGCGCGGCGTTTGGGCACGCGCGGCGCATCGCCGCAAACACCTCAGGCGACACCGGAGCGCCGGCCATGAGCACGCGGCGCAGACTCGGCAGCGAGACACCGTTGGCGTTGCAGTGCTCGGCGACCATTCCCCAGAGCACCGGCGCGCCGAAACTGTTCGTCACGCGGTTCGCGATCACGGTGCGTGCAACGTGCGCCGGATCGAGCGTGGCAGGGCGCGTCGGATCGACGCGCGGCACGACGGTCGTCATACCGAGCGCGGGATTGAAGAGCGCGAAGATCGGGAGCAACGGCATGTCAACTTCGCCGGGCTCGACTCCGAATGTATCCCGCACGAGTCGCACCTGGGCTTCGAGCATGCCGTGATCCGCGCGCACTCCTTTCGGCGCGCCGGTCGAGCCTGACGTGAAGAGGATCGCGGCGAGATCGCGCGCGCCGGTCGGCGCGATCGGAAATGGAGCGACGTTGCCCGACGCGATCCGCGCGGTCGTCCCGCCGCGCACGAGAATCCGCTTTCGCACGCTGCGAAACGCGCCGGCAAAAACCCAGCTCACTGCGTGTGCACGCGCGATTCCGAGGAGAAACCCGGGCTCCGTGCGCCGCACGCATTCGAGGAAACTCGCGCGACCCATTCCGGGATCGACCACGACAGGGACGGCTCCGGTCTTGAACAGCGCGAACACCGCGGCGATGAGCGGCAGGCCCGGTCGCACGAGCAAGAGCACACGGTCGCCGCGCCGCACGCCGGCGCGCTGGAGCCGCCACGCCCACGCGTCGGCCTCGCTGTTCAGTGCGACTGACGAAAGGGTGACGACCGCCACGCCGTCGTCGCCGACGATGCGGATCGCGTCGAACCCGGGCGTGCTCGCAGCGAGTTCGGGCAGATAGCGGGCGACGTTGGCACTCGGGGCAGTCACGACGGCATCAAACTGCCGCGCGCATGTCGGGCGCAAATCGAATCACCCTCACCACAAGCGAAGCGCTCGCTCCGCTCAGTAGTCGGCGAAGGTGAAGAGACCCCAAAACAGCGAGACGCGTTTTCCACCGAGCTTGCTGCCGGGGCGGTCGTCGGCGCTGGAGACGACGATGGTGGTCGGTTCGGGTGGCTGGTAGGATTTGCTTTCGACCTCGGCGAGTCCGGAAAGGACCGAGGTGTTGCGGCCGGCGTAGGTCTTCGTCGTCGAGCAACCGGAAAGGAAAAGCGATGCGATCGCGAGCGCCGCGCACGCGGCCGAAGGGATGATGCGCTTCATAGGGGAGTGCCTTGCGGCGAGACAGGCAACGAAGTCGCGCGCGCCTGTTCAATCTGAAACGCGGGCAGGGTAGCGACACGTAGTGCAGGTCTCTGACCTGCCAGAGTCGCGGGTCGAAGACCCGCGCTACTCGCCCTTATTCGCCATGAAGTAGAGCACCGGCACGGCCATGCGGCTGATCAAGAGCGAGGCGACCTCGCCAAACATGAGGCTGATCGCGAGGCCCTGAAAGATCGGGTCGGCGAGAATCACGCTCGCACCCACCACGACCGCGAGCGCTGTCAGCAGCATCGGACGGAAACGGACTGCGCCAGCCTCGACGACGGCGTCGCGCAGTTTCAGCCCGTGCCCGCGGCGCAGCTCGATGAAGTCCACGAGGATGATCGAGTTTCGGACCACGATTCCCGCACCGGCCATGAAGCCGATCATCGACGTCGCGGTGAAGAACGCGCCGAACGCCCAGTGCGCCGGCAGGATACCGATGAGCGAGAACGGAATCGCGGCCATCACGACGAGCGGCGTTACGTAACTGCGGAACCAGCCGACCATGAGCATCGCTATCAGGATGAGCACCGCGGCGAACGCCAGGCCGAGATCGCGGAAGACCTCGAGCGTCACGTGCCATTCGCCGTCCCACTTGAGCGCGGGCGACTGATCGTCGAGCGGAAGATTGAGGTGGTAGATTGGCAGTCGCGCTTCCGTCCCGCCAAAGCGCCGCGCGTCGAGATCGCGGAGTGCGCTGTTGATCGCGAACATCGCATAGGCGGGACTCTCGACCTCGCCCGCGACGTCGGCGGTCACGTAGGTCACGGACTTGAGGTTCTTCCGGTAGAGCGCTCGCTCGCCGACGGTGTTCTCCATCCGCACGAGCTCCGAGAGTGGCACGAGCGGTGCGGTCGGGTCGCTCTCGGAGCGCACGTTGATCGCGAGGAGGGCGGCCGCCTGCGAGCGCTTCGCGGCGGGCAGTTCGAAAATGATCGGCACGTCCTCGCCCTCATCGGGCAGGTGCATCAGGGCGACAGCGCGGCCCTGCGCTGCGAGCGCGAGTGTGCGAGCGATGTGGCCTTCGCTCACGCCTGCGAGCGCGGCCTTCGCGCGGTCGACGACGAAGCGAACCTTCGGCTGGTCGGCCTCGACGAACCAGTCGATGTCCACGACTCCCGGAGTGCGCTCCATGATCGCGCGAAGCTCGCGCGCGAGTTCGAGACGCTGCCCCTCGTCGGGGCCGTAGATTTCGGCAACGATGGACTGCAGCACGGGTGGACCGGGAGGCACCTCGGCCATGGCGACGGCGGCGCCGTGCTTTTTCGCGATGGCTGCTACCGCCGGTCGCAAGCGGCGCGCGATCGCATGGCTCTGGTCGCTGCGATCGGACTTGCCGACGAGGTTCACCTGGATGTCGGCGAGATTGGGTCCGCGGCGGAAATAGTAGTGGCGCACGAGTCCGTTGAAATTGAACGGCGCCGCGGTGCCCGCGTAGATCTGGAAGTCACGCACCTCGGGTGCCGTGCGGATCGCCTCGGCCATTTCGCGGGCGACACGCGTTGTCTGCTCGAGCGTCGTGCCCTCCGGTGTCTTGAGGATGATTTGAAACTCCGACTTGTTGTCGAAGGGCAGCATCTTCACCTGCACCGCGCCGAAGACGACGAGGCTCGCCGCCGCAAGAAGCAGGACGACGATTCCTCCAAGAAACACCCAGCGCCAGCGCGCGCGGTCGAGCAGAGGATCCATCACGCGGTGGTAGAGTCGCGTGAACCAATCGCCGGGCGCGTGCTCGTGCTCGAAAGTGAGCGCGGACCGCTCGGCCTCCGGCAACGACTCCTCGCAGCGCGCCTTGCCGCGCAACACGCGAATCGCGGCCCACGGCGTGATGGTGAACGCGATCGCGATCGAAAAGAGCATCGCCGCAGTCGAGCCGATTGGGATCGGCCGCATGTAGGGACCCATCAGGCCGCCGACGAATGCCATCGGCAGGATTGCCGCGATGACGGCCCATGTGGCGAGGATCGTGGGGTTGCCCACTTCGTCGACCGCCTCGAGCGCGATCTGGCTGAGCGACTTTTTGGACGCGCCCGGCAGCCGGATGTGGCGGACGATGTTTTCCACGACCACGATCGCGTCGTCCACAAGGATGCCGATCGAGAAGATCAGTGCGAAAAGCGTGATGCGGTTCAGCGTGTAGCCGTAGAGGAGAAAGATGAGCAGCGTGAGCGCGAGCGTCGACGGGATCGCGAGCAGCACGACGAGCGACTCGCGCCACCCGAGAAAGAGCAAGATGAGCAGCGCAACTCCGAAGACAGCAATACCCATATGCAGGAGCAACTCGTTGCTCTTTTCCGCTGCGGTGTGACCGTAGTCACGCGTGATCGTCAGTCCTACGTCCGCCGGCAGCAGCGTGCCGCGCAGCGAGTCCACCTTCGCGAGCACGGTGTTGACGACATCGATGGCGTTCGCGCCGGGGCGCTTGGCGACGCTGAGCGTGACTGCGGCCTCGAGTCCCGTAGTGCCAGCCTCGCCGTGGAGGACGTAGTTCGACGGCTCCTCCGCGGAATCCGCGATTGTCGCGACATCGCGCAGGTGCACCGGCCGCCCTTCGAAGACACCGACGACAACCGCGCCGATCTCGTCGGCGTCGCGCAGGAATACGCCGGTCTCGAGGAGAAACTCGGTGTTTCCAAACGGACGCGAGCCCGCGTGCGAGCGGCTGTTGGCCTGTTGGAGGATCGGGATGAGCTCGTCAGCGGCGAGATTGCGCGCTGCGAGTGCGGCGGGATCGAGCGCCACGCGCACGGCGCGCCGCGTGCCGCCGATGAGATTTGTTTCCGCGACTTGCGGGACGGACTTGATCGCGCGCTGCACCTCGGCGGCGATACGGCGGAGTGTGAGATGATCGTGCACGCCGCTGTGAAAGGTGAGTGCGAGCACCGGCACGTCGTCGATGCCGCGCGGCTTCACGATCGGCGGACTGGTGCCGGGAGGGATGCGGTCGAAGTTCGCTTGAAGCTTCTGGTTGAGCCGGACGAGCGCCGCCTCGATCTCGGTGCCGACTTTGAAACGCACGATCGCGAGGCTCGAGCCCGGGCTCGAGGTGGAGTAGAGATACTCGACGCCGGGAACCTCCCACAGGAGCTGCTCCATCGGGCGCGTGACGCGGTTCTCAACCTCCTGTGCAGTCGCGCCTGGCATCGACACGAGGACGTCGATCATCGGCACCTTGATCTGTGGCTCCTCCTCGCGCGGGAGCATCAGCACGGCGACGATTCCGAGCACGATCGACGCTATGATCGCGATTGGTGTGAGCTTGGATTCGACGAACAACGCCGCGATTCGGCCCGCCGGCCCGCGCTTCGGTCCACCGGGAGTGACTTCGTTCACGGGGCGACCTCCACGCGCTGGCCGTCGCGCAGCGTGACGCCGCCGAGCGCAACAACCTCGCCCGCGTCGAGCCCGGCCGTGATCTCGGCCGTGTCGGACGAGAGGGCGCCCGTGCGGATGATGCGGAGCACTGCGCGTCCGCTCTCAATCACGAACACGCGCTCGATCTGGCCGACGCGAGAGACTGCGCTGGCGGGCACGACGACAGGCGATGCCTCGCCCGCAGGGATCGCGACGCTCACAAACTGGCCGGGCTTGAGACCGGAATCAGCGGGCAGGTCGATCTTCGCGAGCACGGTGCGTGTCTGCGGATCTGCCGCGGAGGAGATCTCCGCAAGGATGCCGGTGACCTCCGCGGTTCCTGCGGACACGCGAAGCGAACTCCCGAGCGTCAAATTCGCGAGCGACTCGGGCACGCCGGCCTCGACGCGCATCCGGTCGGTGCCGTCCATCTCGATCACGGTGACGCCGGGCGTGGCGAGGTCGCCCTCGAACGCGGGTCGGCGCGAAACCGTGCCGTCGAACGGCGCGAGGATCCTGGTGTAGCCGAGCATCGACTCAGCCTCGTCGACAACCGCGAGCATTTGGCGGTGCTGGTCTTCCAGTGTGCGAACGGTGTCGGCGGCGCTCGCGCCCTGCGCGACAAGTTCCGTCTCCCGTTTGAGATCGCGCTCCGTTTGCGCGAGCGCGGAGCGGGCCTGCGCGAGCCGCGCCTCAATCTCCCTTGCGCTTATCTCGATGAGGAGTTCGCCCTTCGAAACTTTCTGGCCGAGGGCCACCGGGACCCGGGCGATCGTGCCCATGATCTTTGGCGCGATCCGCGCGCGGTCGGTGGCGACGACCGTCCCCGTCGCGTCCTGGTAGCGCACCGTCGCCGCTGCTGTGGCGTTTGCCGTGCGAACATGGACGGCTGGCGCATCGTTCTCGCCATTTCCCGAGGTCTTCTCCCGGCCGCAGGCTGCGACAAGCAGCACGAGTGCAGCCAGCGTTGTGAATCGGAGAACCGGTCGGACTTGAGTCATCATCGGAGAGAAGGGAAATGCGCCGCGACACGAAGCGCATCGACGGCCGGGAGCTGGGAACGGATAAGAGGTAGCGCCGGATCAAGCCTGACGCGCGGCGGAATCCTTGAAAATCCGCGAGAGGATCATCTCGGCCGGGCAGAATCCGGTGATCGCGGACTGAATGAGGTTCACACCGACGAAGGCGGTCAGGAGCAGCCACCACTGGTTGTGAATCTGGCTGAGGGCGACGCCCGTCAGGACGAACGTGCCGGCGAGGATGCGGATGCGTGATTCCATTTTCATTTCGAGGAGGAGATATCAGGAGTTGACAAGATAACTGCATGGTTATGTAGTAATGCATTGACCGCCCGGTCAACTGCATTTTTCCCAATCTCGATGCCGAAGAGCTCCAAGGTTCTGTCCGACGCCACGCTCGGCCTGGTCGCGCAACGATTCCGCGCGATGGGCGAGCCGATGCGTCTTCGCCTGTTGATGCTCCTCCAGGAGAACGAGCGCACGGTTTCCGACCTGGTCGCGCAGTTGCACACGAGCCAGGCAAATATCTCGAAGCACCTCCAGGTGCTCACCGCCTGCGGCCTCCTTGCTCGCCGCAAGCACGGCCTGAACGTCTTCTATGCGATCGCAGACCCGCGCATCTTCGACATGTGCGACATGGTCTGCGGCAGCATCAAGCAGCAGCACAGCGAACGGGCAAAGCACCTCGGGTAGGAGACAGTGGACAGGAGACAGGAGACAGGAGACGGGGGACAGGGGCCGGGGGACGGGGCTGAATTTTCGATTTTGGATTTTCGATTCTCGATTGGGCACTGAACGCGTTCAAGTTGCACACTCGCGTCGTTCGCTGTCGCACGAGCGAAAGGTGGCGAGTCCCCCGCTCGCTCTGAGCCTGCCTGGGGTGAGCTTGTCGAACCCGCCGAAATGGGCGGAGAGGAGCGAAGGCGCCTCAGCCGTCGGCGCGGCCGGCGGATGTCGCGAGCATCGCGAAGACAACTCCGGCGATCGCTCCGCCCCACCATGTCGCGCTGAACACACAGGTTCCCGAGTTGCATTGCCCATAGTAACCCACACCTGCGCCGATCATTGCGCCGAGAAGAAGTGGCCATTGTGCCCTGAGCAGACGGACTAACATGCGGTTATCATCCTCAGATCCAACGACACGTCAATTCGCGGCCTCGTGGCCGATTCGTGTTTGATCCGTTGGAACGTCCGCGAGAGGATCAGCACATGGCTTCCGATCCGGGCGCTTCGGGATGGAAATTGCGAGCCGGCTTCGTTGCTGTCTTCCTGCCGATCCTGATCGAGGCGCCGTGCGCATTCGGGGCGAAGGTCCCCGTGCTCGACCCGAGCCCGATCCGGAAGGTTGCCGAGTATCAGTTGAATTATGGGCGCACGGGAGCCGCTGCGGCGGCGCTCGGCGACTACATTTACATCTTCGGAGGCAGCGGCGGAACGTTCATGGTCGAACGGGCAGAGCGTCTCAATGTGCGGACTGGCGAGGTCGAGTTGCTGGCTCCGCGATTTCGGACGCGACGTATGCACGGGGTCGTCGAATATGGCGGCAAGTTTCACATCATCGGCGGCCAGACGTTGGATGTGCCGGAGGGAGCGCTGGACGACACAATCGAGGTGTATGACCCGGTGACGGACACCGTGAGTTTCGAGACCAAGATGCCGGATCCACGCCAGATACCTGCTCCGGTCGTCGTCGGCGACGACCTGTATATTCTTGGCGGCGGACGCCTTCACGGGCGCAACACCTACATCTCGACCAACGATGTCCGCATTTACAACTTCAAGACCGGCGAGTGGCGGCAGGGACCGTTGATGCCCACGGCGCGATTCGCCTACTCGGCGCCCGTCGGTCAGTTTGTGCTCGTTGCGGGCGGGCGGTCGCAGGGAAACAAGCTCAAGACCGTGGAGATGTTGGTTCCATCGGAGAACGTTTGGAAGAAGCTCCCCGATTTGGGCATGGCGGTCTTCGGTTGCTCCATGATCCATGCCGGACGATGGCTTTTCTTCTTCGGCGATATCGACGAGGACGATCTCGTTCTCGCCTACGATCTGCCAACGAGAAAGACGTATCGGGTGAAATGCGGATTTGCTGGAGCGATTTATAGCACGGCGGTCGTGCACGAGAATCGAATCTACCTGATAAGTGGCAGGTCGTTCTATCTGGGATCCTGGGGTGGCACTGAGAGGGGGACGATCCAAGTCTTTGAACTCGCGGCGGACGACGAACGTCCCCAAGGCCAGAAGTAGAACATCGCGGGTCATCAGCCGATGTAGGGCATCCCGCCTCTCTCGTGGATTTCGTGGCGCAAGCAACTCCGAGCGATAGGTGACGAACCTCTCCGCTTCGGATCCTATCGCTCGAGCAACAACCGGCGGCGCGCTACTCCGCTACGATGTCGTGCGCGTCGCGCTCGGTGAAGTTTGGCGGTGTGTAGTTGCGCGCGATCGGGATTGTTTTCTCCGAGCTGGGTGCGACAAACGAAGCGCCTTCCGCGATCAGCCTGCCGACGGACGCATGCACTTTCGGCGTCGCGCCCTGCGCCGCGGCGAGCTTGCGCGGGCGCTGGGACATGCTGCGGCCCTCGTGAACATGCCGCACAATCGGGTCGTCTTCCGAGGGGAGAGCGGCCTTCCGGCTTGCCTCGTCCCAAATCAAGGGCGGCGCACCCGCGGCACTGATCGCCGTTTCCCAGCGGTTTAGCATGAAAGCCATCGTGATCTTTCCGAGCGCATCGAATCCGTAGCCGCCGCCGACGTCGGAATGCACTCCGGGAAACCACACCTCCTCGACGACTCCGGGCGGACCATCGAGCAGGACTGGCGCGAATGCGACGCGGTCCTCGTCGAGCGCGAGGCAGTGCACGGCGCGCTTCACGTTCGGTGCGAGGTTGAGTTCCTTCCCGACATTGATCTTCCCAAACGGAACCGGACCGATGTCGCACGGCAGTCCGAATGAGCCGACGGTGTCCCAAACGCCGAGAAAGAACACCTCGGCCTTGGTCCGCTTCGCTCCCTTCGGCACGGCGCAACGGACGATCCGGTAGTCGCCATTCCACTTGCGGCGCGTGACGTCGATCTTCTCGGGGATGCCATAACGTGCGATGTCGTTGGCGAGCATCCGCGCGCTCGCGGCACCGCGACTGAAGCCGAAGATCGAGATCAGGTCGCCCGGCCGGTGGTCGAGCACGAGCTGCGCGTAGGCGCAGGCACGGATGCAGATCTCATCGGCGCCGAACGCGCCCGTGAACAACTGTTGGATCCTGGTGTTGGTCTCGTCGTTTCCGATTCCCCGGTGGTAGGAGACGAGCTGTGTCCCGGTGTCGGGCGCCAGGGCGCGGTCGAGTTTGACGAGGTTGGTGACGATGTTGCGCTGCTCGCCGGTCAATGGATTCGTCCACGCCTTCCCGTTCTCGTCGTTCCATGTGCCGTCGAGCAGGACCACATGGTGGCGCGGCCGCGGCGCCGGCGTGAGATCGATCTGATACGACTCGGTGTAGCCCGGGTCGCGCTTCGACGGAGCTTTACTTCTCGGAGGCATGTTCCAGTTGCATGAGAGCACTTCGGGCTCCCTGGGTCAACGTCACCGGGCCGGCCTCTTTCCGCGGCGCTTCGCAATTCGGCTCGTCGCAGGTCCCAGCTCTGCTTCCAATCGGGAGCATGCAAGCCGGCTCAATCGATGAAGTCATTGCCGGGCTCGACTCGATCATCGAGGTCTCCCGGAAACGCGGCACGGCGGACGGATACTTCGCCGCGCTCTACCGCCGCGTGACCGCCGAGGTGAAGGAGAGAATCGCGCGCGGAGGGTTCCAGGATGGCCCGCGCATGGAGCGCCTGGATGTTGTCTTCGCCAATCGTTATCTCGACGCGTGGTCCCGGCGCGAGCGCGGCGAGCGGATCACGGAATCCTGGAACGAGGCGCTCGATTGCTCCGGGCATTTCTGGCCGGTCGTGCTCCAGCATCTGCTGCTCGGCATGAACGCCCACATTAATCTCGATCTCGGCATCGCGGCGGCAACGGTCTCACCGGGCTCGGAGATTCATGGATTGAAGCGCGACTTCGACTCAATCAACGCGATCCTTGCTGAGATGACGGGAGACGTGCAGGACCGACTCGCCCACGTCTGGCCTGCGATGCGATGGCTCGACCGGAGCGCGGGTGGAGTCGATGAGGCGATCATTAACTTCAGCATCAGGCGCGCGCGTGATCATGCCTGGAGCGTGGCGTTGGCCTTCGCGGCAATGGATCTGGAGAACGCGCGTGCGGCACACGTGTTGCGGACCGACGCGAACATGGCTGCTCTTGGGCGAAGGGTGCGCCGCCCGGGATTGAAACTGGCAATCATGCTCGGCTTCATCCGCCTGCGTGAGCGCGGCTCGGTGAGCGAGAAACTCGACATCCTGCTGCGGTGAGCGCAGCTCAGCCGCCGATGTAGGACATCTCGACCTTCTCGCGCACCTCGTGGCGTGCGATGATCCCTGCGCGCTCGTCGGAGTAGCGGTCCTTCCGCCGGCCCCACACACCGGCGAGGAACTCGCGCAGCGTTTCGTCGGTCGCGCCCGAGCGCACCTGACCGAGCACGTCGTGTCCCGCGGCGGCGAACAAGCATGTGAAGATGCGCCCGTCGGCTGACAGTCGCGCGCGATGGCAGTCGCTGCAGAACGGCTCGGTGACCGAGCTGATGAGTCCGATCTCGCCCTTGCCATCTGCGTATCGGTAGCGCGAGGCGACTTCGCCGCGGTAGTTGGGCCCCGCGGGCTCGAGCGGCCAGCGCGCGTGGATCTGGTCGACGATCTCCTTCGACGGCACGACGCCCGAGCGATCCCAGTGGTTGTGGTTGCCCACATCCATGAACTCGATGAACCGCAGCGTGTGCCCGCGCTCGCGGAAATACGCGGCCATCTCGGGAATCTCGGCGTCGTTCACGCCGCGCTGCACGACCATGTTTACCTTCACGCCGAATCCCATCGCCGCCGCGGCGTCGATCGCGCCCATCACGCGCTCGGGACCGTAGGCGCGGCCATTGAGTTTTCCCGCGGTCTCGGGGCGCAAGCTGTCGAGGCTGACGTTGAGGCGATCGAGCCCGGCATCCTTGAGCTCGGGCAGGAAGCGCTCGAGCAGCCAGCCGTTGGTCGTGAGCGCCACGTCGCGGATGCCGAGGTCGCGCTTGAGGATGCGCACAAGTTCGGGCACGTCGCGCCGCACAAGCGGCTCGCCGCCGGTGATCCGGATTTTCTCGACACCGAGTGCCACAAAGGCCGCGACGATTCGCGTGAGTTCGCTGAGACTCATCAGTTGCGGGTCCTTCAAGAACTTGTAGCCGGGCCCGAAGACTTCCGCGGGCATGCAGTAGGGGCAGCGGAAGTTGCAGCGATCCGTCACGGACACGCGAAGGTCGTGAATCGGCCGGTTGAGCTGGTCGAGGACGGGCTGCATGGTCCGGGTGAGTGAAGTCATGGGCGGGGAGGAAGCAACGACGTGCTGGAGAATGTTCACAATCCGTGCTCGGAGATCGCGGGCTACCTCGCGGAGGAAACTTGAAGGTAGCCCGGGTTCTCCGAAGACGGGTGGGGCTGGTTTCGCGGGAATTTGTTTGGAAAAACAAATCGCGGGACACCGATCGACTGCTACCATCCGCGCGATGCTATCTGTTTCCGAGGCCGAAAGGGTCGTGCTCGAGTCCGTGCCGCCACTTCCGGTGGAGGACTGCCCGATCGCGGGCGCTCACGGCCGCATCCTGCGCGAGGCCGTGCGGGCCGATCGCGATCTGCCGCCATTTGATCGTGCGACGCTCGACGGAATCGCAATCAGGCACGGGGCGTTTGCCGGTGGAGTGCGCTCGTTCAAGTCGGAGGGTGTGCAAGCCGCCGGGATGATCCGGAAAGCACGCGCGAACCCGGACGCGTGCCTCGAGATCATGACCGGCGCTGTGCTGCCGGATGGTTGCGACACGGTCGTGCCGGTCGAGGATCTCATCGCGAGTGAGAACCGGTTTGATATCCGCGAGGGTGCGACAATCAACGCGGGGCAGGGTGTGCATGGCATGGGCTCTGACGCTCGCAAGGGCGACGTGCTCATCGAGGCAGGCACGCGCCTGGGCTCGCCGGCGATCGCGATCGCGGCGTCGGTCGGCATGGCGACGCTGCGCACGAGCCAGTTGCCGCGCGTGGCCGTCGTGGCGACGGGCGACGAACTCGTCGAGGTCGAGGCCCGTGTGGCCGACCACCAGATTCGTCGGTCGAATGATCATGCGATCCGTGCGGCGCTCATCGCTTTCGGTTGCCCGAAGGTGGATCGCTTCCACCTGCGCGACGTCGCCAACGAGGTGGAGAAGGAACTGCGCGCGCTTCTCGTGCGCTATGACTGGATCGTCGTGACCGGTGGTGTCTCAAAGGGGAAACGCGATTTTCTACCCGCGGCATTGGAGACGCTCGGTGTCCGCAAGCGGGTGCACGGTGTCGCGCAGCGGCCGGGGAAACCGTTCTGGTTTGGTGTGACACCTAGGGGCACGCCCGTGTTTGCGCTGCCGGGAAACCCGGTCTCGTCGCTGACGTGTCTGCACCGCTACGTGTTGCCTGCGGTCGAGCGCGCCGCGGGGTTGAAGGCGTCACGGCCACGAAGCGTGGCGCTCGCGAAGCCTGTCACCTTCCATCCGCCTCTCGCGTGGTTATTGCCCGTGCGGCTTTCAAGCGCGCCGGACGGCCGGTTGCTCGCCGAGCCCGATCCATCGAACACGTCGGGAGATTTCGCGGGGCTCGTGGACACCGACGGTTTTGTCGAGCTGCCTGCGGATCAGGCGGAGTTTCCTGCGGGAACAGTGGCGCCGTTCCGCGCGTGGGTGTGACGGAGTCCCTGCGCTCACGCTCAGGGCTACAATGCAGATGTAGCCCGCTCCGTGAGGAGCGGGACTTCGCATCGGGTGAACCTACTCCTTCGCCCAGCCTTTTGCGCGTTGGAGAGCGGCGCGCCAGCCGGTCCGAATCGCGGCAAGCTCCTTGCCGCGGCCGGTGCGTGGCTTGAAGGCGCGGTCGCGTTTCCAAAGCGAAGCGATCTCCTCGCGACTCTTCCAAACGCCGGCGGCAAGTCCTGCGAGGTAGGCTGCACCGAGCGCCGTGGTTTCGACGACCTTCGGGCGCACAACCGCCGTGCTGAGCAAATCAGCTTGGAATTGCATGAGAAGCGGGTTCACCGATGCGCCGCCGTCGACACGCAGCTCCGCGAGCGGAATTTCGGAGTCGCTCTCCATCGCCGCGATTAAATCGGCCACCTGCAGTGCGATGCTTTCGAGCGCCGCGCGCGCGAGGTGCGCAGCCGTCGTGCCGCGCGTGATGCCGGCGATGAGTCCGCGCGCCGAGGGATCCCAATGTGGCGCGCCGAGTCCGGTGAACGCGGGCACGAGGTAAATGCCGCCGTTGTCGCGCACCTTGCGAGCGAGCGCCTCGATCTCGGAGGACTTCTTCACGAGGCCGAGTCCGTCGCGCAGCCATTGCACGACCGCGCCGCCGATGAAGACGCTGCCCTCAAGCGCGTATTCGGTGCGACCGCCGATCCGCCACGCGGGCGTCGTGAGCAGCCGGTTGCGCGACGCGACGGGCTTGTCGCCCGTGTGCATGAGCATGAAGCAGCCTGTGCCGTAGGTGTTCTTCGCCATTCCGGCCTCGAAACATGCCTGCCCGAAGAGCGCGGCATGCTGATCGCCGGCGATGCCGCACACGGGCACGCCGCGCAGTTCGGGGATGGCCGTGACCTCGCCGAAAGCGCCGCTCGAGTCGCGAATTTCCGGGAGCATCGCGCGCGGCACTTTGAGGAGTTTCAACATCCTGTCGTCCCAATCCCCGGTGCGGAGATTCGCGAGGAGCGTGCGCGATGCGTTGGTGACGTCGGTCGCGTGCACCGTCCCGCCCGTGAGTTTCCAGAGGATCCATGTGTCGACCGTGCCGAACGCGAGCAAGCCGGCGCGCGCCTTGGCGCGTGCGCCGCTCACATGGTCGAGCAGCCACGCGATCTTCGTGCCGGAGAAATACGGGTCGAGCACGAGTCCGGTGGCAGCGCGCACGCGGCGCGCGTGTCCGGCGGCGCGAAGCGACGCACAGTGCGCGGCGGTGCGACGATCCTGCCACACGATCGCGCGGTGGATTGGCCGGCCTGTCTTGCGGTCCCACACGATCGTCGTCTCGCGTTGGTTGGTAATGCCGATCGCGGCGATGTCGCGCCGTGTGACACCCGCCGCGCGCATCGCGCCGAGCGCGGCAGCGCGAGTCGTGCGCCAAAGATCCTCGGGCTCGTGTTCTACCCAGCCGGGTTTCGGGAAGTGTTGTGTGAACTCGTGCTGCGCCGTTCCGACCGCGCGGCCGCGCCGGTCGAAGACGATTGCGCGGGAACTCGTGGTTCCCTGGTCGAGGGCGAGGACGTGCTTCATGGGGTGATTGGAGTGTAGGAGCGCGCCAGCGGGGTTTGGATTTGTAGGTGGCGCGCTTGTCGCGCCATTCTGCTGGCCAGCAGAACGCGCTAGCGCGCAACCTACAGGGCAAAAGATAACGACGAGGGGCGTCCGCGGGAAGCGCGGATTGCGTGGCGGCGGGGAACTGTGTTCGAGTGGGGTGTGATTTTTCGATTCTCACGCCCGATCGTGCATGCCGAGGTCGATGCCAGGTTCGGCCTCACTCTAGAGGGGCTCATGAACCACCTGCAGGAGGCGGCGATCGCGCACGCGGACAGCGCGGGCTTCGGCTCGGAGCGAACTCGCGCCGAGCATACGGCGTGGTTGTTGCACAGGGCTGGGATGACCGTGATGCGCACGCCGCGGCTCGGCGAGCAGCTCAACACAGCGACTTGGATCACGAGTGCGTCGGGCCCGCGCGCCCGACGGAGCTTCGAGGCGCGTGTGGGTGACGAGACGGTCGCGCGCGCCTCCTACGTGTGGGTCTATTTCGACGCCGTGCGCAAGATGCCGCGGCGGATCGATGCGGCGATGAACGCCGAATTTCATCCCGAGGGTGGCGAGCCCGCTGTGCCTGGAGTCGATGAGTTGCCGCGGTTCGATATCGTGAGTCCGTCGTTTGAAGCGGAGATCACGATGCGTCATTCCGACTACGATTCGAACGACCACGTGAACAACTCCATCTACGCGAACTTTGTGCAGACGCTCCTTCATCACCGCGGCGAGCAGCGTGAGGTGGCTCGGCTGGGAATGTGCTTCCAGCACGAGATCGGACGCAGCGTGCGCGCGGTGACCGGCCGCCTCGAGGATGTCGAAGGCGGTTGTCGTTTCACGATCGAGTCACCCGGCGTCGTGCACGCATGCGGCGAGGTGGCGTGGAGGGGGTAGGAGTATCTTCGTCGGTGGGGCGGCCGTTTCGACTCCGCTCAAGGCCCCGAGCCCGTCGAGCGGCTTGTCCCCAAGACGCCCAAGCGCTCGCGCGCGATCAGGGCGCGTTAGGGACAACGCGCCCCACCTCGGAAGCGGCGAAATCGAAAAGTCTGAGGACAAAAAAACGCGCGGCTGGGGCCGCGCGTTTGATGGTGAGGGGCAGCCTCGCCTCACGCGCTATTGCGTGAGCTTCGAAACGTAGTTCATCAGCGGCACGACCTCGGACGGCGCCGTGATCCAGTCGCTGAAAAGAATCTCGGGCATCGTGTAGGTGGTGCCGTAGAACTGCTTGTTCGCGGTGTTGTGCGGTGAGAGCCATCCGCTCTTCAGCTTGGCGCCGGCGTAGAGGCCGTTGCTCTTCTGGTAAACGTAGACCGGTGCCTTGATAATGTTGGTGGCCTCCTCGGCGTTGGCCACGCGCGGGCCGGCGACTGCGTTTGCATTCACGCCGAAGTTAAACTTCGCGCCGTAGAGCAGGCGCACGCCGGTGTCGTCGTTGAGAATGTAGATCGTGTGCAGCGTGCGGCCGCCGATCTGGAAGCCCAGGCTCGCCTCGCCCGTGTCGAGGAACGCCGGCACGCTCCACCGGCCGTCCGCCTTCCGCGCCATGACGACGCCGTATCCGCCTTTGCCGCCGATGACGAACCCGAGTTGGAACTGGTTCACGATGACGATGCCCTTCGCCTCCCTGAGCACGTTGGCAGGTATGGCCGTCTTCGGGCTGCCCATGAACTCCTGCAAGATCGCCTCGCAGGTCTCGACCTGGACGACGAAATCCTCCCGCTTCGATTGCGCGAAGGTCGGTGTCGCCACGGCGGCGATCAAGACAAGAGCCAGAATGCGTGAAATTGATTTCATGTGAAGTTGGTCAACTCCCACGGCAGGTGTGTTCCATGGTCTTTGACGATCTCAAGGCGTTACCGGAAAACTCCCACCCGCGCAAGCCCCGGGCGGGAATCGTCAGTCCAACCCCCGGCGCGCGATCTCGTCCTCGTCCCAGCCGAGGTAGTGGCCGAGTTCGTGCAGGTAGGTGATGCGCACCTCCTCGCGAAACGCGGCCTCGTCGCCCTCCGAGTAGTCCCAGAGGTTCTCCAAGAAAAGGAGAATCTGGGCCGGCAGCATCGCCGCGGGTCCGTCGCCATGGTCGGGCCCCACGAAGAGGCCGAGGATGTCGGGCTCGACGTCCACATCCTCGAGCATCGCCTTGCTGGGCCATGGCTCGAACGTCACAGGCAGCCCATCGGCTGCGCCACGCAACTCGACGGGCAGGCGTTTGCGCGCGGCGCGGACCGTGTCGTCGGCAATCTCGCAAAGGCGTTTCCACTTCATCTGGCAGGAGTTTGTCGGACGCGCGAACAACGACGATTCAGATTTTCAACGACTCACCTTACGAATGGAGATGCACTTACCACGAACTCCTGAACCGACACTTCGTGCCGGGGGCGGCAAATCATGCCAGTTACCGTTTGCGATGACTCCGCTGTAGGGGCGCGGCCGTTTCGACTTTGCTCAAGGCCCCGACCCGTCGAGGGGCTTGACCTCGCCCGTTTGAAGGGCGCGCGCAAGGCGCGGCCCTACAATCTCAACTCGGCAGTAATGGTATCACGCGACCACAGCGGGTGCGGCGGGCGGAGCGGGCGGAGCGGATGGCCGCCTGGCGATCTTCAAGATCAGCCAGATGAATCCGGCGACCAAGGCGACGGGCACGAGCACCGGCGAGAGCGCCACGAGCAGGACGACGCAGATTGCCAGGAAGAGCGCGAGGATTCCGGCTGCCGCGATGACGATGGCCCCAGCGCCCGCGAGGAGCAGAAAGGCCGCGATGCCCAAGACGACGAATGCGGCGGCGATGCCGCCGAAGACGTGCCCGAGGTAGAAAGGGGCGAAGAGCACGGCCAGGATCATGGCCACGACAAGGAGGGCGGTGCGTGCGGATTTGCTCATGCCAGAAGAACACGGATGTGCGTGAAAAAGTTGCACGCGCCCGTCGCGCCGGGGCAGGCGTGCGCAAAAACTCTGTCAAAGGAAGCGCATCCTGCGTGACAAGTCCGCGACATCGAAGTCGCCGCTTGTTTTCCGGCGTGCTCCGCCCTACCACGAATGTCCGCCGCAAATTCTGCGGAACAAAACGCCTCCAACGATGCTCCCAGCAGCAATGACCTCTCTCTTCGCAACAGCCCCGGAAGTTCCTTTTTCGGCGCGTCGCGAGACGGTTGGGGAGCGATTCCACTTGATGCAACTGATGCGGCGCACAGTCCCGTCGACGTTTCGCCCGCCGCCGCTGCCGGCCGTTTTCGGCCCAGGCACCACGATGCCGAAGGGCGCCGCCTTGCCGAAGCCGAAGCGCAAGTCGAGGAAGCGCTAGAGATGGAGAGAAGGTAGGGCGTGACCGCTGGGCGCGCCGCTACACGGGCTTTATCTAAGGTAGCCCGCGATCTCCGAGCGCGGGTACTGAACTGACCCGTCCGCGGGGCGGCGAGGCTACCGCCAGATGGTTCAGAAGGTAGCGCTCCTATCTCCGAGAGGAGCGTGGGACGCGCCCCTCGGCCCATTCGACGAGCTCAGGGCAGGCGATGGGAGCGCTACCCGCAAGCTGGCTCTGAAGTACTGTCCGCGGTCTACCGACTCTGCCCCCGCCGCCTTCCTTCGCCACACTTGCACTGCGCGGCTCGTTTGGAAGAATGGGCAAACCTCACCGGCCGTTACGCGCCGGGTTTCAACGCCCCGCCATGAATGCAGCCGAGTGGTCCCTCCAACTCCGATTTCTTCTGGCACTCGCGCTCGGTTTCCTGATCGGGCTCGAGCGTGAGCGTTCTGCCACCACGAAACCCGGCCGGAGCACTGCGGGCCTGCGCACGTTCACGCTCGTTTCGCTATCGGGCTTCGGATGCGCATGGCTGCAACAGGCGGGCATTGCATTTGCGGTGCCGGTCGGGCTGCTCGCATTCTCCGCGCTCGCGGTGTCCGCTTACTTCGCGAAGCTCAACGAGGGCCGGCTCGGCTGGACGACCGAGGCGATGGTGCTGCTCACCTTCGTCATCGGCGCGCTCTCGCTGAAGGCCGAGCCGTGGCTGCCGCTCTCACTTGGGATTATTGGCACGCTGCTCCTGTCAGAGAAGGCGAGGTTCGAGCACTTCGTGCAGGCGCTCGACAGCAGCGAGTTTCTCGCCGTCCTCAAGTTCCTCATCGTCACGGCGCTCATCCTGCCGCTCCTGCCCGACCGGCCGTTCACGCAGTTCGCGCTCAACCCGTCGAAGCTCTGGATGATTGTCGTGCTGGTGTCGTCGGTCGGATTCGCCGGCTATTTTCTCATCCGCCGATTCGGTCAGACCTCGGGCTGGTGGCTCAGCGGCGTGGCCGGTGGCATCGTCTCGAGCACGGCTCTCAGCGTGGCCGCCGGCCGGATCGCTCAACAGAATCCCGCCCAGGCGCAGCACGCACTACAGGCCGTGGTGCTCGCCAGCAGCGTCATGTATCTGCGGCTCCTTGCATTGATCGCGCTGCTCTCGCCGGCGTTCGCGACGGCGCTTTGGTGGAGGCTCGCGCTCCTGTGCGGCGCTGGCCTCGTGATCGCCTGGCTGGTGCGCCCGCGCAACGGTGAAGAGACCGGCACAAACGTCGCCGCGCTCCAGAATCCGTTTGAGATCGTCCCGGCGCTGGTCTTCGCGGCGTTGTTCGTCGTGTTCACGGTCGTGACCGTCTTTGCGCGCGCGAACTTCGGCGAATCCGGACTGTTGGTGCTCAGCGCGCTCATCGGCCTCTCTGACATCACGCCGGTCGTGCTCTCGCTCGTGAACGACGCCGCTGTGACGCCGACGCTCATCGCGGCGATACTGGTTGCGATGATGACAAACACGATGGCCAAGGGCGTCTACTTCTCGTCGCTCGTCCGCAGCCTGCGCAGGGCGACGCTCATGCGCTTCGGCATCTGGGCGGCGCTGCACGTGCCGTTGATTTTTCTGGGCTGAGTGAGGGATGATTAAGGTCGAGCGCTAGCGGACCCCTGATGGCGCGGCAAGAAGCCCGACACGACTGCGCCGCAGTGCGCGACTTGACTGCGTGGTCCGGATTGGATCCGCATCCGTGCGAATGCTCCGAAGAATTCGGTCTATATTGCCGGAGCGGAGACAGGAGATGGCCGCACAACTCTGTCCCTTCGAACTTCACTCTCAGCGTCCTCGTGTCGGGAGTATCAGTCCGACGTCAATGTCTGCGGATCTCGACTGGCGTGCCAGAACCGGAGCACGTAAACCACGTGCGTCGTCTTATCGATTCGATAAGTCACGAGGTCAGGCGGTAGCACGAGACGGCGCACACCTGGCCGTGAGCGGAGTTGCCCCCACGCCACGGCATAGTCATGAGGGATTCGGCCATCTTGATCAGTTCCATCCCCACGCGCTCAGCAGCGTTCGGGTTTTCCTGCGCGACACAGCGGGCGATTTCGCCCAAGTCGCGCAGTGCCGGACGCGAAAAGATTACCCGGCAATCCACTTGCCGGGATTCTTGCGAACGTCTTCGAGGGGTACGCCGCCCTCTCCAGCGAGCGATCGCTCCGCCTCATCGATGGCCGCAAGCATGTCCTGGCTTTCCGGCCACAATCTGGCCTCGAGCCATGCGGCGAGTTCGCGTTGCGCTTCCACCGGCAACTTCTCAATGGCGGACTCGATCTCGGCGACTGTGCTCATGTGGGAAACTTTGCGGGCCCTCTCCCGTTTTGCAACCTCCCGTCCCGGAGACTACCGGCTCAAGCTGCGCCAGCTCGGGTATTAAATCTTAAGACCCCTTTTTGCCCTTTGGCTGACGACCCAAGCTCAGCGACCCGGACCACGAGACGCCACAATTGCAACCAGAGCGCGATGACCGGGTTGGTTAGGCAGCGTTGGTGAACCGAATGTCATGGTCTCCTCCGCCTCTGGAACAAACCGGCCACGACCGCTAGAACGGCAACCGCAATCGCAATCCAGAACCAAACTCCCGAAAACCAATCCAGACCAACGAACAGGAACTTGATCAAATCGTCGAAACGCTTCCCCGATGGCTCGACAAAGAGCAGGAAAGGCGTCGTGCGGTTCTACCCGGCACACTATGCGGACAAACGGACGAACACATTCGGGAAGTGCTCGCTCAACATCCTCTGGCGTGGGAGTGGGCATCGACTCTTGAAAGTTCAACAGTGTGGCTGACCATACTCAATATCTTGTGCACCAGACATGCCGACGTTGAGCGCAAATCGCGAGGCTGTGCTTGGTGATTGCCTGCTCACCCGTAGCGCGGCTTGCGGCCGGCTTCGCGGTCGGATCGGGACTTGCGGAAACTGGCGAGGGCCTTCGACGGCGATCCGGCCGTCGATTGGCACAGCCTACTTCGCGATGCCCAATCGATTTGCCGTGCGCTTGGCGTGCGCGAGCGTCGCACCGGTAGGAAAATTATCCGTGGTCGGCGGCTCGAATGCCGCGGCACCGGCCTTGTGCGTCCGTCTCGCGAATAGGTTTTCGATGGAGAGAGCAGGAAACTCCCTTACCATCCATGTTGTCAGCATCCGGCGCTCGGCAGCCGGCAGGTTTCTCGCGGCTTGTTGGATCTCCCTCACTCCCATGCCGTAAGTTTGAGACGGGACCGAGGACCGTCAAGAGGCGCACCCGTCCGCGGAGAAACGTCGCGTTGTAGTCCGGGTCCCCTGACCAGGCGAGCGATGGAAGCACAGACATCGACCTTGTTTTCGAACCGGAACCGCGTAGCCTTATCGCATGGTTTTCGTGGGCAAAGTCTCCAATGGCGCCGTGATCCTCCCGCCCGACGCGCATCTTCCCGATGGCGCTGAAGTGGAGGTGCGAACGTTGGCCGCGAGGGCTGAATCTCGCGATGCGGGAGAGGCATGGCGGTTTCCCGACGGACTCCACCTCGGCGAGTTTTGCGTTCCAGAGGAGGAGTGGCGCTTGATCGCCAACGACCCCGAAGCATGAGCGGGGATGATCTCGTTCGACACAAACCTGCTGCTCTATTCGCTGAACAGGGACTGCGCGGAATACGATAGGGCTCGTGCGTTCTTCAGTTCTTTGCCGACGACACCCAGTTCGGTTGTCGTCTGCGAGCTTGTGCTGCTCGAGCTGTATGTCGTGTTGCGCAACCCCGCGGTGCTGAAGAAGCCATTGAGCGGACCCAAAGCCGCATCGTTGGTGCAGGCGTTTCGCCGACATCCCTCATGGGTGCTCGTCGATTACCCCGGAACCGGATCGGGGGTGATGGACCGTGTTTGGAAACATGCCGCCGATCCGACGGTTGGTCGCAGGACTGTCTTCGATGCTCGGCTTGCGCTGGCGTTGCGGCATCATGGTGTGACGGAGTTCGCCACACGAAACACAGGTCACTTTGCGGGCTACGGTTTTGTCCGCGTTTGGGATCCCATATTGGCTTGAGATTGCAGAGTGTGTCCGAGGAAGCGCCGCAAAGGGGAGCGGGTGCTTTTCCGTCAAATTCACCCATAGCGCGGCTTGCGGCTGGCTTCGCGTTCGGAGCGGAGTTTCAGGAAGCTGGCGAGGCGGCTGGGGTCGATTCGACCGGCTTGGGCGGCCGCTTTCACTGCGCAGCCGGGCTCGGCTTCGTGCGAGCAGTCGCGGAATTTGCAGCCTGCGGCGGCGGCGGCAATTTCGGGAAACAGTTCCGAGAGCGGCGCGTCGGGTTCCCAGAGTTGGAGTTCACGCATTCCGGGCGTGTCGACGAGCAGCACGCCGTTGGGCGCGATGAAGAGTTCGCGGTGCGAGGTGGTGTGACGCCCCTTCGAGTCGGACTCGCGCACTTCCTGCGTCACCTGCACCTCGTCGCGCAGGAGGCGGTTGATGATCGAGGATTTTCCCACGCCCGAGGATCCGAGTAACGCGATCGTGTGGCCGCGCTTGAGCCAAGGACGCAGCGCCTTCAATCCCCCGCGCTCGGTTGCGGTGGTGACGACAACCTCGGCGTCGCCGGCGATCGCTGCGATCTCGGACTTCACAGCATCAGCCGATAGAGCGAGATCCCCTTTGTTGAGGACAACGACCGGTGTGATGCCTCCTGTCTTCACGGCGAAGAGGTAGCGCTCGACCCAGCGCTTGTTCACCTCGGCGCCGAGCCCGGCGACGATGAACACGGTGTCGAGATTCGCGGCGAGCACCTGTTCCTCGGCTCGCCGATGGCCGGCGGCCTGGCGCGAGAGCTTCGTCCGGCGCGGCAACACGGCGTGGAGCTGCGAGCGCGGCTCGCCGGGCTTCATGCGCACCGCGACCCAATCGCCCACGACGGGCAGGCCCGAGCGCTTCGCGGAATCGTGGCGGAGTTTCCCGGCGAGTTCGGCAAACACCTCGCCGCCTGCGGTCGTCACTCCGTAGCCGCGACCGAAGTCGGCGGTCACGCGCGCGGGCTCGAGTCCCGCCGCGGCATGTGGCGCGAACAGCGCGGCCCAATCATCGTTCCAACCAAGGTCGGGGAGGTCCATCGAAAGTGCGGCCGGCGCGATTGGGTGACCGGCTGCGCCGTCACTCTTTCGGCACTTCGCCGAAGTGCGCGCGGTGAGCGGCATAGGCGGCTGCATCGGCGAGCATCGCATCGATCGCGGCGGCGATCGGAGCCACCTCGACGAGGCCAGAGAGGACAACCTTATCGGCAATCTCGTCCTCGAGGACGAAAGTCGGCCGCTGCGTAACCTGGAGCGCGTGGAAAGCCGCGGTCGATTCCTGCACGCGATCGGCCACGGCCGCGGATTGCGCGCGACTTTCGATCGTCGCGGCATCGAGTCCGGTTGCGGCGGCCGCGACGGCAGCGGCCTCAGCGATGCGACCGACCTTCTGGCCCTCGCGTAGCGCCGCTTGCGTGATTGCGCGACGCAGCGTGTCGTCGGCGAAGGCGAGCTCGCGGCACGCCTCGGCCACGAGGTTGGGCGCCGTGTAGTCGCCCTTCAGTGAGGCGTCGAACCAGCCCGAGTTGAGCATGTAGGGCGAACGGCGGATCGTGCCGCTGCGCCGGTAGAACCAGTCGCACTGCGAGCGCGAGACGGGGAAGTCCGCGGGGTTCATGAGCGCGATGCGCCAGTCGAACGTGACGCGGCCGTCGTAGCGGCTCTTGAGCTCGTCCCACGCAGGCTCGGCCCAGTGGCACCATGAGGAGAGGATCTCGAGGTAGTAGGTGACTTTCATCGGTCGGGGGACGGAGATTCGTTCGGAGAGGCGCGGCAGTCAACGCGGGGAAGGGGCTTGTCCCGTAGCCCTGTCCGTGAGGACAGGGACCAGTGCGCGTGCGAATACCACAGGTCCCTGCGCTCACGCGCAGGGCTACGAGGAGAGAAGGCCTTGTAGGTGGCGCGCTTGCCGCGCCACGTTGCGCGACGAGCGCGCAACCTACAGGGGCATGCCGAGACGCCCCGGCCTTGCGCACTTTTCCCGCGCCGGGCAATGTCCCTCGCGATGCGATTCATGGCCGCACCGATTCTCGCGCTCGCGCTCCTCGCTGCACCGTTGGCCCGCGCCGCGGAGGTGCAACGCCACGGCTACGTTTGGGAGACGTGGATCGCCGACACGTTCTTCGGCGGATACCGGCAATCTGACTACACGCAGCAGTGGGACATCCCCGCGAAGGCAAACACTGCGCACGGCGGCATCCCGGCGAATCCGAAATTCATGAAGCACGGCACGCCCGTCGATCTTGGCGACGCGCTCCGGCAATTCGACATCGACGAGCCTTTCCTGCTGATCGTCGGCTACTGGCGGCAGGAGGGAAATCAGAAGCGGATCGTCAACGTCGTCGCTGTGCGCGTGGAGCCCGCGCAGTGGCGCTCGCTCTGGTGCGACATCACGCGCGCCGATCTCGAGCGGCTCGACGCCGCGATCAAGGAACGCTCGATCGATCACCTCGAAGCGCGCCGGCGCGCGCAGGCGATCAAGAATGCACCGCCGTTCACCACCGCGGTGATCACTGTGAATCCGAAGATCGATTCGCGCAGTCAGCGCCGCCTGCAGTGCAGCATTAGCTTCGACAAGGTGTTCACTCATCTGGCGCCCGACGCGAGCCGTGACGCGACCGACTCGCCGCAATTCTGGGGCGTGCGCGTGCCTGCGCCGTTCTACTCGCCGCCGCGGTCGGCGGATTCCTCGCCAGACTGACCCCAAGACTCGATGCCCGGCAGCCCGCGGTATAGGATCGCGTGGTAGAGCCTGCGCGGCAGGAATCGCCGCAGCAGGTAGAAGAAATGCGCGTCCCTCGTGCCGGCGACGCGCAACGGTGGCCGGCGCCGGTGCATTGTTCTCAAAATCACATCGGCCACGCGCTCGGGCGACGACGAACTGCGCGTCATGAGCCGCTCGATCAGCCGCGACATTGCGGTGTAGTGCACGAAGTAGGGATCGCCGGGTCTCGACGCCGCTCGCGCGCTGCCCTGGGTGGCGCGCGTGTGCTGGAACGAGTCGGACCGGATGAACCCCGGCTCGACGAGCGTCACGCGGATGTTCCACGGCAGCACTTCATACCAGAGCGACTCTGTCGCGCCCTCGAGCGCCCACTTCGACGCGCTGTAGAGCGACATCGTCGGCATCGCCATCATGCCGCCGACGGAGGAAACATTGATGATCCGGCCGGCGCGCTTCTCGCGCATGCCTGGAAGCACGAGTCGCGCGAGCGCAAGCGGCCCGTGGAAATTGATGTCGAACTGCTCCTGCCGCTCGAAGTCGCGCGCGTGCTCGACGACGGAGCGGTAGGCGACGCCGGCGTTGTTGATAAGCACGTCGACTCCGCCGAGCCGCTCGCCGGCATCCTGCACGACGTGGATGCGCTGTGCGGCGTTGGTGACGTCGAGTGTGCGGATCCACACGCGCTCCGACCCATGGATGCCTTCGTGCGCGAACCGATGCAGCGACGACTCGCGCGCCGTGAGGATCAACCGGTAGGGCAGGGCGATGAGTTTTCGCGCGAGCGCGAGCCCGAGTCCGGTGCTCGCGCCGGTCACCAAAACAACGCTGCCCGGGACCGGCGGTGGCAATCCTCCTCGGATCATTCGCCGGTGGCCCAGACAGCCGTGGTATAATGCAGCGCAGTCAGCCGGACTCTTGCAGAAGAAACCGTGAACCCGTGGTAGCCGCCGAGCTGGAATACCGCGCCTGCGGCGCAGTTGGAACCGGAAGAAACTCCGACGTGGCCCTGCGCGTGAGCGCAGGGATCCGGATCCCGCCGCTCACGCGGCGGGCTACAACCGGAAAAGTTTCTTGGGAGGTCACGAGGCGGATCGCGCGAGTTCACGGTTTTCTGCCTCTTGGCGTCGGCAGCTACATGTTGGAAAGATGCGTCCTTCTCAGAACCAGCCGAGGTCGAGCTTGGTGTCGGCGTGCTTCCACGCCGTGGCGAACTCGCGTTGCACCGACGCAGCGTCGCCCTCGCGGCCCTGTGCCTTCAAGCTCTCGCTGAGGCCGAGCAGGCCCCAACTGTTTCGAGGGAAGACCTTGAGGTCGCCGCGGAACGCCGCTTCGGCACCCTTCGCGTCGCCGGCGCGCAGAAGCGCAGCACCGAGCGTCTGGCGTGAGGAATAGAACCAGAACGGCGGCTCCATGTAGGGAATCTGATCCTGCTCTGTCACCGCGGCGGTGAGTTCAGAGATCATCTTCTCCTTGTCGCCCTTTGCCTCGGCGATCTTTCCGTCGATGAGATGGCCCGCGACCTTGAGCACCTGGCGGACCGGGAAGTAGGGATTCTCCGCGGCCTTCGCGGCGGCATCGCTTGTGGATTCCTTGGAGAACCCAGCCGCCTCGGCCACGGCGGCGTCGGTGTTGCCCTTTGCGAGTTGCGCCAGCGCTCGCGCGTAGTGCCACGCGGCGCGGTCGACCACGAACTCCGCTTCCGCCGATGGGCTCGGCTCGGCGAGGATCTCATCCCACTTGCCGAAGCGCGCCCACGTGACGAGCACGAGGTGCCGGAAACGGGGAGCCTCGACAACCGGCGTGTTGCACAACGGCGATGTTGCATAGTCGCTGACCTTGCGCGCCGACTCGATGGCCTCGGCACTGCGACCCGTCAGGAGCTGGGCCTGCCAGAGGAAGTGGACGTTGTGCGGATAATACACGCCCGGGTAGAAACCCTGCGCGAGGCAGCTCGCGATGTAGCGCTCGTCCGCAGCGACGGCGCGGATGTTGGAGTCGATCGCATCCTCGTAGCGGCCCATGCGCAGATAAATGTGGGATGGCATGTGCGTGAGGTGGCCGAGCGCGGGCACGGCGGTGAAGAGCCGGTCCGCGGCAGCCTCGGCGAGGTGCGGGCTTGGGCCGGCCTCGACGGCGTGGATGTAGAGGTGGTTGGCGCCGGAATGCATCGGCTGACGCAGCATCACTCCCTCGAGCGCGGCGATTGCGACGCGCATTTGGGGCTTGGGCTCCCCGGTGGGCAGCCAGTAGTCCCACGGCGTGGTGTCCATGATCGCTTCTGCATGGAGCACGGCGGCGTCGTGGTCGTCGGGATAAGCGGTGGCGACTTTCGCCATGGCCGCAGCGTAGGCCGCGTCGTAGGAGGAGCGGTCGTCGACTGGCTCGGCCGGGTAGCGTGTGGCGAGCGCCTCGATGTAGGCGCGCTCGCGCGTCGAGACGCCACCCGCGAGCGCGGCGGCCTTTGACAGGGCTGCGTTGGCCGGCGCGACGCTATCAGGAAACATCGGCGCATTCACGTGAGGGCCATAGGCGACAGCCTCGCCCCAGAACGCCATCGCGCACGTCGGGTCGGCCTCCTGCGCGGCCTTGAACGACCGGATCGCCTCGGTGTGGTTGAAATTGTACATCAACGCCATCGCCTGGTTGAAATATTTCTGGGCGGCCGGCGAGCTCGTGGTGATCGTGTGGTGGTGATCACCGATGTTTTCGAAAAGCGGCGCGGAGGCACCGCGAAGGCTTGAGGAGGAGATGAGCGCGAGGACGGCTGCGGAAATAAGTCCGTATCCGAAGGAGCGCCGCGGCAAGGCGACTTTCATGATTGGATCCTGTCGTTAATGGTCTTCTGGGGAGTGCCAGTGAGTCTGCGAGGCAACATCGCAGGGGTCAAACTTTCGGACGGGTTTCTGAGTGCCAATTCCTGCGTCGTCAATTGTGGGAGTTTGTGGCCCGTGGTTCATTCCCGACGCCGCTTCCGCCTCCGACTGTGGGTCGGGCTTTCTTGTCCTCCGTAGCCTTGCCGTGCCCGCCGTAACTTCGGCGAAGGCTGGGGCGAAGGAGGGACGCCCGACTCTTCTCCGGAAATGTCGGGCGTAAAGCCCGAGCCACATCTCGGTGCGAAATGGAAGAAATCGGCACTCCGCCGTCGCTCTTCGAGCTTTGGCGCGACAAGAAAGCCCGGCCCACGAGGAAACCGCCCCCCTGCCTTGCGGGCGGGGGATTACGGGACAAGTTCCGGTTGCGGCGCGCCGCGAAAAATGACCGGAGAAACGCAGAACATCCTCTACTACCTGAACGAAGCCGACGAGATCGTGACGGTGAACTCCGCCTGGAACCGGTTTGCCCGCGAAAACGGTGCCCCCGGAGCTCTTTCCTACAACGTCCAGTGGCGTCCGCTTTGGGAGTTCATCAACGACGGCACGACCTCGCTGATCTGCCGGCGCCTCATCCGACGCGCCCGGGAGGGCAGCAACGTGGACTTCTGCTTCCGGTGCGACGCGCCCGAGACGATCCGCCTCGCACGGATGCGCATGCGCCGCCAGCGCGGCGGGCTCGTCGAGGTCTGCGTGCGCACGATTGGGACGATCACCCGCCGACCACTTCCGATCACGCAGGCCCCGCGCTCCGTCTCCGGTCACGCCCAATGGTGCAGTTGGTGTCAGCGGATTGAGGTGGCGCCGGGCGAGTGGTTCGTGGCGGAGGATGCGATGGGCGAGATGGCGAGCGCATCGTGGCGATACCCGATTCGCGTGCGCGCCGGCTCGTGCCCGGACTGTGTGGCGCGGATGATTGGGATCGCCGACGCCGGTCGCGCTCAGGCGCCGATCGTGCCGCATTTGCTCTGGCCGCCGCAACCCGCGCTCACCGCGAGGCGCCCGTCGTGGTCGATGCTCCCGGCACGAATGCGCGTTGCCGACGAGGCGTGAGGAGCCACACGAGAAAACCACCTTCGGAGAGGTCGGGCTGTCCGCAAAGTGATTCCGAAAGGTAGCGCGCCCATCTCCGAGGGGCGCGTCCGTTCGTGTAGGTTGCGCGCTTGCCGCGCAACGTGGCGCGGCAAGCGCGCCACCTACTTGGAATTTCAGCCGCCTGTCGGCGCGGGCGGAGTTACTACGGGTGCTGTCTCGAGCGTTGCGGGCGCGGCCGGGGCGACGGGCTCAACGACCGGCGGCGGATCCTGCCAGAAGTAGAGTCCGTCGTTGAGATACACGGCGTGCACGCGGATCGCGACCACAGCGGTGATGAGCATCAGCACGACCAGGATGATCAGGCGGCGGCGGCTCTTCGCCTCCTTGTCCTCGTAGGGATCGTCGAGCGAGCGCTTCGAGCCCGGAGGCAGCTTGGCGAGCTCGGTGAGCTGCGTGCCGAGCGGGATGTTGATCTTCACGCGGCCGTTGATCGCCCAGCCGTTTGCCTCGAGCACGGGGCCGAGCGTGCGCTGACGCAGCTTGATCCAAGCGATTACCATCGATGGCAGAGAAATCAGAAGCATGAGTCCGAGCAGGCCGAAGGGCAGCCACGGGCCGAGCCCCATGAGTGCCGCGAAGATCGTGCCGAGAAACGTGCCGATCGCGCCGAACGCGATGCCGATCGCGGCGACGGAGCCGATGTCCATCTTCTTGGGCGCGGCGGGTGCGGACTTGTCGACGTTGGCGGCTGTTTCGGCAGCGCCTGCGAGTTTCGCGCTCGATGCGGCGTCGGCCGCGGCCGCGCGCTTGGCGACCTGCTCCTCGATCATCCGGATGAACTTCTTGTAGGGCGAGAAGAACGCCTGGCGGATGCTGATCGGATTCTCGACCACCTTCACGATCGTGGCGTCCCAGTCGCGGCCTTTGCGGTCGTAGAAGACGCCGTTGCGGCCGACCATGAGGTAGTCGGAGTCGCCGTTGGAGAAGACGGCGGCGATGTTCATCGACTCGCCGCCGGTGCGTTTGCACGCGCAGTAGGCGATGTAGCATTTGCCGAGACCGCCGAGGATGGCGTGCGCCGCGGGGTCGGCGACCTGCACGCAAAGTTCGCAACTGCGGCTGTCGAGGTAGAGCGTGCCGGACTGGAAAATCGCGAGCCGGTCGGGCGAGTAGAAGTCGGTGAACGAGACGTAGTTGTTCACCAGCCTGAACAGGTCGCGGTGGTAGAGCGCTAGTCGGTTGACGTTGTCGATGCCCGAGGCCTCCTCAGCGAGGAGCATGTCCTCGGCGATGAGACTCATCACTCCGGCGCGCGACTCATCGGCGAGCAGCGTGCGGATGCGCTCGAGGCCGAGTGATTCGACGCGCGCCCCCTGTTTCGAGGCTTCCCACGATTCGTAGGCTGCGAACTTGGCGCGGATGTCGTTCCAGTCGGCCGCGGTGAGTGCCGTCATCTCGCCGAGCAGCGGCAAGACGACGAGCGAGGTGAACTCCTTCACTGCGCCGGCCCAAGCTGGGTTGAGGCCTGTGACGAGCGGGAGCGGGAATCCCGCTTCGATACGCGCGAGCGGCATCGCGGCGATCTCGGGTGCGAGCGTGGAGAGATCCTTCTCCGCGATCGCTGCGTATTCGGACTCGGGCCGGTTGAGGTGAGCGGCCGCTCGCGCGTCGAACGCCGCGAGCCTGCAGCGCGCGAAGAAGTCGTCGATCTTCGCCTTCACGGCCTTGAACGCCGCGAAGCCCTTCGGCGTTTCAGCGCCGAGCGGCAACACTCCTGAGCCCGCCTTCGAGTGCGCCTCGCCTGCGGCCCACCAGGCGGAGTAGCCCGCCAACTCCGTGTAGAAAGTGTCGACGCTCGCGGTGTTCACTCCGGGCAGGCCGCTGCGGTCCTGCACGGAGCCGATGCATTTCATCATGTCGGCGATCACCAGCTTGATCGTTTCATCGTGCGCGGACTCGGGCGGCACGACGCCGTCGCCGTTGAACTGTGTCTGCCCGAAAATCTTCGCGGTGTCCGAGGTGTCGGCGACGGTGACGACCGCGGCGTCCTTTGTGCCGAGGTTCATGAGAATCTGCCGCGCCGCGCGCAACAGGACCTTGCCGTCAGCTGTCGAGTCGTCGATCGCATCCAGCGGAAGGCCGGAGCCGTTGTTGATGAGACTTTCGGGACTCTTGAGTCGTGCGGTGGCCCACTTGATCGCGGCGATGAGTTCGGGCGCGCGGATTCGACCGTCGCCATCGGTGTCGATGAGTCCCAGCGTTTTGGTGTCGAACTCGAGGCCCCTGCTGGGGCAGCTCAGGGCGACCCAGAGTTTCTGGTCGAGCGTGTCGAGCGCTGCGAGGTCCGCGCCGCTTGTGAAGCGGACCTGGTCGAGCCCGCCGACGCGCATGAAATTCCAGCGATGTGCGGTCGTGGTAGTTGTTGGGGAGGTCATGTAGGGAATTGGAAATTGATCGCGGTGGGGTGGCCCGGCTTTGACGCAACTACTCAGAGAGGTCACCACGAAACACACTAAACACACGAAAAACCGACAGATTTGTGTTGGCTCTTGGAGCAAACAGCCAACTCACGCTTCGGTGAGATAAAGCGTCCGGCGGTTCTCCCTCTGGTTCATTCATTTCGTGTGTTTGGTGTGTTTCGTGGGCAAATCCGAATCCTTGGTTTCAGTTCACGCACTGTGTTTCCGGTGCAGGACAAGGTGGTTGCCGTCGGGATCCTCGAACCGTGCGAACATGCACACGCCCGTGTCGACCGGCTCGAGTGCGAACTGCACGCCGGCGCCCTTCAGCAACGCGACAGCTTCGTCGAAGCGATCGGTCTCGAGCGCCGCCGCGCCGCCGCGCACGCCAGGCACGGCACCTTTCATCGTGGTGGAAAGTGCGAGTGCCGCGTCGCCCACGGCAAACTCGACAAATTGATCTTCCCACGAGGCGATCTCGGTGAGTCCAAGCAACCCGCCGTAGAACGCGCGGGAGCGGGCGATGTCCGCCACAGGGTAGACGAAGAACGGCATGCCAGTGAACATGAGGGGCGTGTTTGCTTCGCTCATCGCCGGGACAGCGAAGTTGGCAAGCGCGGCTCGCGAAGGCAACTGCGGCCTCGCCCATGGTGGGTCGGCTTCGATTGTCATCGCGAGCGCGGCGGAGCCGCGCGTGGCGATCCATCTGAAGTCAGCTGGATTGCTTCGTCGCTTCGCTCCTCGCAATGACAGAAAGGAGCAAACTGATCCACAATCGCCTGGCCCGCCGTGCTTGCCCGGCGGCGACGCGCGCCTACGCTCGGAACGTGCGGCAACTCACCCACGGACCGCGGCACCATTTCTTTGGGCGCGCCGGAGTCAGTCCTTGGAACGGCTCTGAAACGAGAATCGCGTGCCTCGAGTCCGCGTTTCACGGACGTGCGCCGCAGCCCGGCGAGCGCGCGCAGATCGGCATTGTCGACCCAAACACAGGTGGGTTCTCCGCGCTCGCGACCACCGCCGCGTGGAGTTTTCTGCACGGCGCGATGATCGAGTGGTGCCGGCAGTCGCCGAACGACGAGCTGCTCTTCAACGACATGGTCGACGGCTCGCCCTTCGGCGTGCGGCTCAACGTGCTCACCGGTGCGCGACAGGTCTACATGCGGCCGTTTGCCGCGGCCGGCGGCGATGGCGCGCGCATCGCGAGCGTGAGCCTCGGCCGCATCGCGCGGCTCGGCGCGGGCGAGGGAGTCGCAGGTGCGCCGGATTCCTTCGCCGACGAGACGGCGCCGGAGGAGGACGGGCTCTTCATCCTCGGGCTCACGCACGGGTTGCAGCGGATGATTGTGTCGATCGCGTCCGTCGCCACCGAGACGCGCGCGCGGCATGCGGATCTGCGACGGCGCGATTTCTGGTTTGATCACGTCTCGTTCAACAAGTCCGGCACGCGGCTCCTGTTCACAGTATTCGCAGGTCGGAAGAGTGCGCGGGCGGATGTCGCGTTGTGGACGATCGGGATCGACGGCGAAGCGCTGCGCGAGGTCGTGCCATTTGGCTGTGGCGCAGTGCGCGGCATGTGGCTCGACGCAGGTTCGTGCATCGCCACGTTCCGCGGTGACGATGGCGTCGTCGCGCCGCGCGTGTTCACCGACTCCGACGATCCCGGCGCGTCCCCGTGCGCGGGCAACATCACAGGCCCGGTGCGGATCGTTCCCTCGCCGGACGGCGCGCGGCTCGCCGTCGAGTCCGACAATCCGCGGCGCCGATCGAAAGCGCTCACGATCCTCGAGCGAGCGACAGGAGCGACGACGGCACTCGTCGAACTCCGGATGAGCGACGAAGCGTTCTTCCAGGGTCTCGGCCGCTGCGACCTCAACCCGCGCTGGAACCAAGCAGGCAACGCACTCTGCGTGGACGCCGTCGGAATAGAGGGCACGCGCCAGTTGCACATCGTGCCGGTAGCGCGCGACAAGTAGGGCAGGTCTTTGACCTGCCACGGAATGGATGCACCCAGTCCCAAGATGTCTCGAGTGGACGACCGTCGACGAACTTCACAGCCTGCTTGTAGGCGCAGGCTCTGAATGCATGTTTGTTACCCGAGGAAATCCCATTGACCCGAGTCACCTCACTAAACCTTAAGATCT
>DATKCJ010000131.1:0-19634 GCA_035513275.1 Opitutaceae bacterium | reverse complement strand
TGCACCTGCACTCGTTCTATTTCCTGTTCAGCCTCGTATCCTCGGGCTGGGCGATGCTGCTCGGGTTCGTTTCTCCATGGTTGGGTGGGCTCGTGTCGTTTTCGGCAGTCGTCTACACGATCGTCTATGCATTCGTGGCGGCACGGCGGGTATTCGGCGGCTCGCGGGCCGGGACTTTCTGGAGGTCGGTGTTGGCGGGAATGCTCTATCTGGCGGCACTCGGGATCGGTTTCCTCACACTGACGGCCATTGTGTTCCTGATTGCCTGACCGGCTCGAAGGGGAGCCCGGATTTCCTGTAACCTTTTCGCCGCATCGCGGTTTCCCTTGCTGTAACCCGCAATGGACAACGCCACCCGTGATCGCCGACACTCTCAGTGAAATCAGCCTATCCGAATCGCCCTCAACGGGTCGCGTAGGCCCGCCACCCGTGGACACCACCTTCTCCGACCACGAATTGATGCTCGCCGTCCGCGACGGCGACCTCCCGAAGCTCGGCGACCTCTTCGAACGCCACCACCGGCCGCTCTATGGATTCTTCGTGCACCTCACGGGTGACCGGATCTCAAGCGAGGACCTCGTGCAACTCGTCTTCTTTCGCATTCTGAAATACCGCCGCACCTACCGCGACGAGGGAAAATTCTCCGCTTGGGTCTACCACATCGCCCGGCGAATCGCGTCGGACCACGGGCGCGAGATGAGCCGCACGCCATCGGTGCGCGGCGACACCGGCGAGTTCGATCCCGCGGACTTGCTCGCCGACGAGGGCCCCGACCCCGCCGAGCGCATGAGCCGCGACGATGACCTCGCGGTCCTGCGCCGCTCGGTCGCATCGCTCCCGCATGAGCATCGCGAGGTGCTTGTGATGAGCCGGTTCCAGCACATCCCGCACAAGGACATCGCCACGCTTCTCAACACATCCACCGGCGCCGTGAAAGCCCGCGTGCACCGCGCCATGAAGATCCTTCGCGAGCGCGTCGAACACGCCCGCCGCGCCTCCGCCAACTGAAAGCCTCCAACCACTCTCGCGCCATGAACTGCGAACATTACCAGGAAGACTTCATCGACTACCACGACGGCACCCTGACCGAGGCCCGGCTCCTCGAGATCCGCGAGCACCTCAAGACGTGCCTCGACTGCCAGCGCGCGTGGGCCGGTCTCCAGGCGCTTCAGGCCGGAATCGACGCCGTGCCCACGCCCGAGCCGCCGGACCGCATGCGCCGCCGCTTCTTCGCGATGCTCGAGACGCATACAGCCGCCGAGCAACGCCGCGGCGACATCTTCGGACCCGCGCGCCGCGGCATTTCGCGCTGGTTCGAAGCAGTCTTGCCCCAAACACCGGTGTTCCAGGCGGCCGCGATGCTCGCGATCCTCGCTGGCGGGTTGTGGCTCGGGACCAGGATCATCCCGGCGAAGTCGGAGCCCGATCCCGAGATCGCGGAGCTTCGCAAACAGGTCGACTCGATGACGCGTCTCCTCGCTTACACCGCGGTGCAAAACGAGCCGGCGAGCGACAGGGTGCGCACGATGCTCGCGAGCACGTCGGTTTCCGGAAGCGGAGGCGCCCCCGTGTTGGGGCTGCTCAACTCGCTCGCGCTCGACCCCAACATCAACGTGCGCCTCTCCGCACTCGAAGCGCTCTACCCTCACGCCGACGCTTCCGACGTGCGCGCAGGCGTGCTCGCCGCGCTTAGCCGCGAAACGTCGCCGCTCATGCAGGTGGCCATGATCGACTTCCTCACCGCGGCCAAGGCGCAGGAGGCGCAGCCGCTCTTCGAACGAATCTCCCAGCAGCCTGAAATCAACGACACCGTGCGCGCGGCGGCGCGGCGCGGCATCTCCGAATTCCTATAACACCGCCAGCCCTTCTCCCGAATTACGAAAAAATGAAACCATACCGCATCCTCCAATCAGTCATCCTCGCGGGCGCATTGCTCGCCAGCGCGGCAGCCGCCAGCGCCGAGGAGGACTCACTCACCACGCTCAAGTTCAGCGATCCGTCGAAGCCCGGCACGCTGAAGATTGACCTCATGCTTGGCGACGTCCGCGTCGTCGGCGCCGACACCAACGAAATAACGGTGCGTGCAGACACGCCGATCGACGACGGCGGCAAGAAGCGCAAGGACGGCCTGCGCTCCATCGGCGGCGGCGGCGCCTACCGCATCGTCGAAAAAGACAATGTCGTAACGATCGACGCCGGCGATATGTTCGGTGGGCACGGCCATGGCATGTCCGACTTCGAGATCACCGTGCCGCGCTCGACGTCTGTCGTCCTCAGCACGATGCACGGCGGCGACACGGTCGTGCGCGGCCTCACGGGCGACGTCGAAGTATCGAACCAGAACGGCGACATGCACCTCGAGGACCTCTCTGGCGGAGTCGCCGCCGACACTATGAACGGCGAGATCCGCGCCGAATTTGCGAAACTCTCCGAGGGAAAGACCTACTCGTTTGCATCGATGAACGGCGAGATCGACCTGCGCGTGCCCGCAAACGCGAAGGCATCCGTGCGCTTCCGCGCGCAGGTGGGCGAAATCCTGACCGACTTCGAGGAGAACGAACTCGTAACCAAGCTCGGACCCAAGGTCGTCGTCGAGGGGCGCGGCACTCCTGCGCCCGCACCGGCGCCAAAGCCGACGCCCTCAGTGGATGCAGCGCCCGCACCCACAGTCGATGTGTCGGTGAACGGTGTTCGAATCAGAGCCCCCAGGGCGCCGAGGCCGCCCTCGCACGGGTCGCCTTTCGGGGGCCAGGTGGTGACCGGTGATCTCAATGGCGGCGGTCCCGAGCTCATCGCCACGACGATGCGAGGAACGATCACACTTCGGAAGGCGGACTGAACGCGGCGGGAGAACGCGCGCGGACTCGCAATCCAACACGGCGGGACGGTTCGCAAGAGCCGGCCCGCTTTGCGCTTTGGGGTATTTGCCCTAGTGCGTTGGGTCCTGTAGGTTGCGCGCTTGCCGCGCAACTCGCACCGGGCGTGGCGCGACAAGCGCGCCACCTACATGCGTTGCGCTGGCCGCGACTCCTTGTCGAAGGCGCGCCAGGGCGGATTGTTACGAATCTTCGCCGAACGCATGCCGCATTCGGGTGTCGAACGTGGACTTTTCCGCATCGGTCGAAAGCCCTTGCACTGTCCTTCGCGCGTCTTTTGCCTCCGCAACTTCAATCAAGTCATGCCAGAATCCAGCGCCAACACGCCCACTCGCAGCCGCTTCCGTTCGTTCGCAAGTTCGCTCGTGCAGTGGTTCGACGCCGACTACATCGCCGAGGGCCGCGAGGCCGCGATGAACCAGCCCGACAAGGTCGACTGGATCCGCACGATCCCGTTCATCTTCCTTCACGCGGGCTGCCTAGGTGTCGTCTGGGTGGGCTGGAGCTGGTTCGCGGTGTGGACGGCCGTCGCGCTCTATTTCATCCGGATGTTTGCGGTGACGGGCGTCTACCACCGCTACTTCTCGCACAAGACCTACCGCACGACGCGCTTCGGGCAGTTCCTGCTTGCGCTCCTCGGGGCTACCGCCGTGCAGCGCGGCGCACTCTGGTGGGCCTACCATCATCGCGATCACCATCGCCACTCCGACGGGCCCGAGGATGTTCACTCACCGCATGTGCACGGATTTCTGTGGTCGCACATCGGCTGGATCACGAGCCGCAGGAATTTTCCGACGGACTACTCGAAGATTCCCGACCTCGTGAAGTTTCCCGAGCTCGTGTTTCTGAATCGCTTCGACTGGCTCGTGCCGTTGCTGCTCGCGTTCTCACTTCTCGGCGCGGGTGCTTGGCTTGGGGTCGCCGCACCGCAGCTCGGCACGAACGGCTGGCAGCTCCTCGTGTGGGGCTTCTTCATCAGCACGACGTTTCTCTTTCATGGCACCTCGTGCATCAACTCGATGGCGCACCTCATGGGACGCCGCCGTTTCAAGACCGACGACGATTCGCGCAACAGCCTCATCCTCGCGTTCATCACGCTTGGCGAGGGCTGGCACAACAACCACCACCGCTACATGTCGGCCACGCGGCAGGGTTTTTATTGGTGGGAGATCGACATCACCTACTACATTCTCAAGGCGCTCTCGTGGACCGGGTTCATCAAGGGCCTCAAGGGCGTGCCGGACTCGATCTACGAGGAAGCGGCGCACGCGAATCACAACGAGACCGTCGCCGCCGCCCAGCGCGCATTCCACAACGCCGCCACCGAGTTTCACACGCTTCGCAAGGTCGTGCCGACCGCCGCGGCAATCGCGATCGCATCGGTGCCCGCCGGTGCGGCTCCCGCCGGAAACAGGACGCCCGCGTCCGCGATCCACAAGGACGTCGCCGCGCTCGACCTGAGTTCGCCGGAGAAGGCAGGCGGGAACGCACAACCGGGTGACGGCGCGCGACGGTAGTGGTCGGTTACGCGTCAGTCGTTTCGGGTAGGGCAGGTCTCTGACCTGCCTCAGGATTCACTGCGGCGGGTCAAAGACCCGCCCTACTCGTTTTCCACCCAACTCGACAAACCGCCTTCGCGTTCGCAAAGGATGCTCGCTCCATGCCTCTGGCCGCGTAAGTTCTCGCTCGCCCACCCGGGCGCGTCGCCCGCGTTCCCATCAACGATGATCTGGTTCTTGCGAATCCTGTTTCTCGCCGTGCTCGGCACGATGATCTGGGTCACGACGTGGGCGAGCCTGCACACGCCACTGTTCGCCATCCCGCCGGATGTGTGGCGCCACCCGTGGTTCATCGCGACGCTCGTGGACGCCTACTGGGGATTCGTCACCTTCTACGTGTGGGTCGCGTGGAAGGAACAGTCGTGGGGAGCGCGCGTCCTTTGGTTCATCGCCATCATGCTCCTGGGCAGCATCGCCATTGCGATCTACATGATCGACGAACTCTTCTCGGTTGATTCGCGATCCGGCCTCACACGCGTCGTCGCACAGCGCAACGAGGGTAAATTTTTCCTGCCCGGCATCCTCGCGACGCTGGCAATTGCGATGCTGATCTACGCGTAGCGCGGGATGCGCCCTTCTTGTGGGTCGGGCCGGTTTTTCTTGTAGCCCTGCGCGTGAGCGCAGGGACCTTTCGCCCAAGCCATACGGAGTCCCGCTGCTCACGCAGCGGGCTACATCGGAACCGTCGGGCATAAAGCCCGACCCACAATTGGCATGACACCACCTTGCGGCCTGCGCCCCGCCCGCACAACTTCCACCCATGCGCCCGCTTCGCCTCCTATCGTTCGCGTTTCTGCTCACGACGCTCGTCGTTTGCGCCGCGCCGCGCGAGTTCTCGGGCGAGATCGACGGCGCGCTCTATCACATCGTCGCGCCCGCAGGAGATTGGAACGGCTCGCTCTGGATCGAGGCGCACGGCCACCGGAGCGAAAACTCACCACTCGTCGCATCGCTCAGCCGCGAGCAGCCGTTCAACGCCGCACTGCTTGATCGCGGCTGGGCCATCGCCACGACAAGTTACCGGCGAAACGGCATCATCATCGACGACGCGATCGTCGATCTACTCTCGCTCCGTGCTGAGGCCGCGGCACGGCTCGGCGAGCCGGCAATCGTAGTAGTCGAGGGCAGCTCGATGGGCGGCGGCATCGTCGCGCTCATCGCCGAGTCGATGCACGCTGGAAAGTTCACAGGCATCGTCGCCGCAGGCGCTGCGCTGCAAGTCGTCGATCCAAACGTGACTTCACTCACTCTCACCCACGCGCCTCGGATTCCGATCGTCTTTCTGACAAACCAGTCCGAGTTCGCCGGGCCTGCCGCCTACGTCGCCGCGGTGCGCGCGCATACGATGCCGGAAATCGTGCAGCCTGTTTCTTGGAAGGTGCTTCGAGACGGCCACGTGAACGTGAACTCGCCCGAGCGCCTCGCCGCGCTCGACGCCGTGGTCGCGTGGGCCGCGACCGGCGTGTCGCCAGGCGATCGCGACGACGCGACGATCCGAGTTGATGCCGGACCGTCGACGGCGACCGCCACCGCGGACGGTACGCTGCGCGGGACCGTGAGCGATCTCTCGCGCTCCTACGGCAATCTCTACACCGATGTTCAGCCGGCGGACTTTGAGCGCCTCGGCATCGCTCCTGGCGACAAGTTCGCACTCACTGCGCCGGGCGGCACGTTCACCGTCCACTACGGCACGACCTACTCCGATGTGAGCACGGGCGAGTGGATCGCGTTTCCAACCGCCGAGGGCACCTTGATGATCGCTCGCAACCGCGCCGACGCCGCCACGACCGCACGCCTCGCCATCGGAGACACCTTCACAGTGGCGAAGGCTGAGTGATCCCGGCACTGCTGCGACGTAGGAGCTTGCTCGCGGGCGATCTGCTTGTTGTAGGTGGCGCGCTTGCCGCGCCACGTTGCGCGCAAGCGCGCAACCTACAAGGCCAACCCTCATCGCGCGCAAGCGAGCTCCTGCCTTCGGCAAATCAGAATGCGGGCAACCCTATCCTGCCTCACCACTACTTCCGCGGGACCGAGAACCAAAATGTGGCGCCGCGGCCGGGTTCGCTGTCGCAGCCGACAGCTCCACCCATCGCCTCGACCCACTTCTTTACAAGCGAGAGACCGAGGCCCACGGAATGCTCGCCGCCCGTGGTCGGCTTCTCGAGCCGCGAGTAAGGCTGGAAGAGCAGAAGCTTTTCCGCGTCCGAGATTCCGGGTCCTTGATCGGTCACCGCAAGTCGCGCACTTCCCTCAGCGATCGGGTCGTCCTCGATCCTGAGCACAATGCGCCCGTCGATCGGCGAATACTTGATCGCATTGTCCAAGAGGTTGCTGAGCGCGCGGTCGAGCAGGAGTTCGTCGACCCGCACGATCGCATGCGGCAGGAAGAACTCGACGACAAGCTCCTGCCCCTTGGTGACGGCGGCGATCCGCGCGCGCGTGACGACGTTGTCCACCGCTTCGTCAAGCGCCACATCGAGGATCGCAGGCGGCGCGTCGGCGCGGTCGAGCGAGCGCTGCTCGAGGAACCGCGTCACAAACGTGTCGATGTGCGTGCCGGCGTTCATGATCCCATCGATGAGTTCATTCCCTTCCTTCTCGGAGGTCTTCACGCTGTTGCGAAGCATCGAGGACGACAGGAAGATCGCGGTGAGCGGCGAACGTATGTCGTGCAACACTCCGGCGACAAAAGAGTCGCGCAGCTCGTTGACCTGGGTGAGTGCCTCGTTCCGCTTCCGGAGTTCCTCCGCGAGGATCTGGTTTTCCCTGCGGTTGATGAACGCCTCCCTGTGCTCGATCTCCCGCCACTTCGCGATGAGGATGATGCAGTAGGCCGACAGTCCGTAGATAAGGATGACCACCGCGACCGTCGGGCCATCGAGGCCAGGCACATACATGGCGATCCCCGCCATTGTGATCACTACGACTCCGAACGTCGTGCTCGCCACGGCATTTGTGCCCATCGGCATGGCCATCGCGCACGCCCAGAGCGCAAGAAGTGGAGCGGCCCATAGCGAACGCAGGGGCATCGTGGGCACCCACTCGCTCGACCACTCAAGCGCGTATGCACCCAGCGCAAACGGCATTCCAACGCCCAACACGAGCTGCAGGTGTCGTTTCCCGAAATCCGTTCCCGCCAGTAACCAGATCAGTAGCAGGGCTGGAATCAACACAAGCAGCCGAACCTGCATCCACGGCGCGAAAGGCCCGGTCCCGCGCCGGACGTTGAGGACGGCTGCGGCCAACACGACGACAATCACGATCAAGCTGAGCACGAACATCACCCGCCGGGTCTGCAGCGCATCACGATCCCTGCGGTCTTCGAGATAGGCTTCCTCCACTCCGGCGTCTTCAAACGCCAGGTTCCGTGCCTGTGCAAGCAAGCGCGAGAGTTGCAATGTCCAAAGGCTATCCCAGCTATCTGGTCGCGCAATCTCGTTCTGGATTTCGCGCGCGGACTATTTGCCCGTCTGATGAAAAAAGCGCCCCGCCGCTTTCTTACGCGAAATGTTGGGGCCGATGTGCAGCAGACTCTTGGAATCGGCGCGAATTCGTTTTCAATAGCCCGGTCTCTTGCGAGCGTCCGACGCTAATTCCCCACCCAACATGAATCCTCGCTCCGCAACAACTCACGAGACCCCGCGCAAGATCCGCATCGGCATCATCGGATGTGGCAAGATCAGCGACCAGTATTTCGACGGCCTTCGCCGCTACACCGTCCTCGACGTGGTCGCGTGCGCCGATCTCGATGCCGACCGCGCCCGTGCAAAAGCCACCGAGCGCGGCGTGCGCGCCGAGACTGTCGAGGGGCTGCTCGCCGCGCCCGACATTGATCTCGTCGTCAACCTCACGATTCCCGCAGCGCACGCGCAGGTGAACCGCGACGCGCTGATCGCGGGCAAGCACGTCTACTGCGAGAAGCCGTTTGCACTGAACATGGCCGACGGAAGTGCCGTTGCCTCGCTCGCGCAGGAGCGCGGGTTGCTCGTCGGCTGCGCGCCCGACACGTTTCTCGGCGGCGGCCAGCAGACCGCGCGCGACGCCGTCGACCGCGGCATAATCGGTCGGCCGCTCAGCGCGATGGCGTTCTTCCAATCTGCCGGTCACGAGAGCTGGCACCCCAGCCCCGAGTTCTATTACAAGCGCGGCGGCGGCCCGATGTTCGACATGGGGCCCTACTACATCACGGCACTCGTGAACTTTTTCGGAGCCGCGCGCGCAGTGACCGCAGTGACGGGCCGCGCGTTCGACGAGCGCCCGATACTCAGTGACCCGCTCGCAGGCCAGATGATGAAGGTCGAGGTGCCCACGCACTATTCGGCGACCGTCGAGTTCGCTTCCGGCGCGATCGCCACGCTCGTCATGAGCTTCGACGCGCATCCGGGCCCTGCGCTACCGCGCATCGCGCTTTTCGGCGACAAGGGCACGCTCGAGGTGCCCGACCCGAATCGCTTCGACGGCGACACGACGCACTGGGCGCTTCGAAAGCAGGAGAGCCAACGCATGCCGCACACGCACACGATCGATCGGGGCCGCGGCAGCGGCGTCGCGGACATGGCATATTCCATCCTTCGCCCCGGGCGCCCGCACCGCGCGTCGGGCGAACTCGCGCTGCACGTCCTCGAAATCATGGAAGCCTCGGATCGCTCGGGCGCGACAGCCCGCCGCGTCGAACTCACGACCACCTGCAAACAACCCGCCGCCCTTCCCGGCCCGCTCGCACCCGATGAACTGGATGCGTGAGGCAGCATGCTTAGGTAGCCCGGCCTCTCCGAGGACGGGTGCCTTTCGAACGCTCTCATTGGCGAAAGGCGCGTTGCATCTAAAATCCGCGCCCGGCGTGCCCGCCATAGCCTTGGCGACGGCGGGAGGTCGCGGGCTACCCTCAGTCACACCCACGTTATGAAATCCATCCTCCTGTTCCACGGCGGCTGGCCCGGCCACGAGCCGGCAGAATGCGCAGAACTCTTTGCGCGCGAGCTCGGCGCTCGCGGCTTCGCGGTCGAGTCGCGCGACTCGCTCTCGTGCCTCGACGACGCTGCGCGACTCGCATCGTTCGACCTGATCTTCCCGCTCTGGACGATGGGCACGATCACGAAGGAGCAGGAGACGAATCTCGTCGACGCCATCACCGCTGGCACGGGCCTCGGGGGATTTCATGGCGGCATGGGTGACGCGTTTCGAGGCGCGATCAGCTACCAATGGATGGTCGGCGGGATCTGGGCTGCGCATCCCGACAACGTGAGACCCTACCGCGTAAACATCACCGCAGCGGGCCGCGCCGATCCGATCCTCGCGGGCATCGAGGACTTCGACGTCAACACGGAGCAATATCTCATGCTCGTCGATCCCGCGAATGAAGTGCTGGCGACGACGGTTCTCCAAAGCGTGAGCGCTCCGTGGACCAACGGCGTCGTGATGCCCGTCGTGTGGAAAAAGCGCCACGGTGCCGGCCGTGTGTTCTTCTCGGCGCTCGGACACCAGGCCCGCGAATTCCGCGATGTTCCTGCGCAGCTCGAACTCACGCTCCGCGGCATTGCTTGGGCGGCGCGGTAACACGGGATCTTGGTCGGCACTCTTAGAGTCGCGGTGTAAAGCCGCTCCTCCAGTTCAGGGACCTCTGCGTGTTTTCGCGTTCTCCGCGGTGAGTTTGCTTCCGTTCGTCACATCGCGCTCGCAAGCACGCGGGCGATCGCGATTCTCTGGCGGCGAACATGGCGACCTCTCGCAAGCCTGCTGCGATCTTCATCTTCATCACGCTCGTGATCGCGATCATGGGGATCGGGTTGATCCTGCCGGTGCTGCCGGGATTGGTGACGGAGTTCGAGGGCGGCGACGTCGCGCAGGCTTCGCACGTCTACGGCTGGCTCGTCGGCATTTTTGCGATGATGCAGTTTCTCGGGTCGCCGATCCTCGGTGCGCTCTCGGATCGCTTCGGCCGGCGCCGCGTGATCCTCATCTCGCTCGCCGGCTCTGCGGTCGACTACGTGGTGATGGCGCTCGCGCCGACGCTTGCCTGGCTGTTTGTCGCGCGTGCAGTCGCGGGGCTGACCGCGGGAATCCTCGCCACGACAAACGCGTACGTGGCAGACGTCACACCGCCGGAGGATCGCGCAAAGGCGTTCGGGATGGTGGGGGCGGCATTCGGGCTTGGGTTCATCCTCGGGCCGGCGTTCGGCGGACTGCTCGGCGAGTTCGGTTTGCGCGTGCCGTTCTGGGCGGCGGCGGGGCTCGCAGCGTTGAACTGCCTCTACGGGGTGTTCGTGCTGCCCGAGTCGCTCACACCGGAGAACCGGCGCGAGTTCAAGTGGAGTCGCGCGAATCCCGTCGGCACACTGCTCGCGTTGCGGCGTTTCCCCGCGGTGTTCGGACTCGCCGGGGCGCACTTCATCATGTCGGTCGCGCAGATGATGACGCACTCTGTCTGGGTGCTCTTCATGGGCTTTCGTTTCGGATGGACGACGCTTGAGGTCGGCGCATCGCTCGCCGTGGCCGGAGCGACATCGATCGTCGTGCAGGCCGGCCTTGTGAAGCCCATCATCGGCCGGATCGGCGAACGCCGCGGCTTTGTGCTCGCGGGCTGCGTGGCGATCGTAGCGATGACTGCCTACGGGTTCGCGACGCATGGCTGGATGATCTACGCGATCCTCGTGTTCGCCTCAATAGCGGGCATCGGCGGTCCGGCGCTGCAATCCTACATCACACGGCACGTGCCGCCCGACGAGCAGGGTTCGCTGCAAGGTGCATTCGCCAGCCTGATGAGCGTGGCCGGTATCGTGGGCCCGCCGATCGCGGCGTTGAGCTTCGGCTGGGCGATCGATCCGGCGAACACGATCCACATCCCGGGGCTTCCGTTCTTCGAGAGCGCGGTGTTGCTCGCGATCGCAGTCGCGCTCGCTGTGCGGAGCTTCAATCGCGCGACCGCGCGCGCCGCCACGCAGGCGCAAGCCTGAGTTCCCGGGCGCGCGCCGCGAGGCTCCGCAAGTTTGTAACGTATTACGTTACAAACCAGACAGGGGAGCGTCGTGGAGTTTGTAACGTATTACGTTACAAGTGAGCCGGAGTTGGATGACCGTGTGTTACAGGAATGTTTCCGCGTAACCTGAATTTCACACGACTGCAGGTGATTCGCCTTGGAGTTCGCGGAGGCGGTCGGGAGCTTGTATCTCTCCCATGAAGCCACTTCGCCTCGCCCTGATTGCAACCGCGGCTGCCGGATTGATCGCCGGCACAGCCTTCGCCAAATCCACGGATCACGAATCGATCCAAGTCACCAAGCTCGGCACGCACGCGGCCGGCATTTTCAGCGATGATGTCAGCGGCGCCGAGATCGCTGCGCACGATCCACGCACGCAGCGTCTTTTCGTCGTCAATGGCGCGCAGAGTGTCGTCGACGTGCTCGACATCCGCGACCCGTCGGCGCCGGTGAAACTCTTCTCGATCGACTGCGCGCCCTTCGGCGGCCCGCCCAACAGTGTCGATGTGAACCGCGGCATCGTCGCGGTCGCCGTGCAGGCCACGCCGAAGACCGATCCTGGCAAGGCGGTGTTCTTCGATACCGACGGGAATCATCTCGCGTCGGTCTGGGTCGGCGCGCTTCCCGACATGATCAAGTTCACACACAACGGCCAGTATGTGCTGACCGCGAACGAGGGTGAGCCCGACGACGACTACGAAATCGACCCTGAAGGCTCGGTGAGCATCATCCGCATGCCCGCTTCGGCGAAGCACCTGAAGCAGTCCGACGTGCGCACCGCGACGTTCACGGCATTTAACGACGCGACACTCGATCCGTCCGTGCGCATCTTCGGCCCCAACGCGAACGCTGCGCAGAACTTCGAGCCCGAATACATCACCGTCTCGCACGACTCGCGCACGGCCTATGTCACGATCCAGGAGGCGAACGCGATCGCAGTGATCGACATCCCCTCGGCCACGGTGACGGCCATTCACGGCCTCGGCTACAAAGACCACTCGCACGTCGACGCGATCAGCGAGAACTTCATCTTCGATCCCGCCATCCTGCCGTCGATCGGCACGACGGTGGGTGGCCAGCAGATCCGACTCGGCGGATTTTCCGGACTCGCGTTCGAGGGCATCGACCCGGCGAACGGTCGCTACAAGTTCATCACGCACACCGACCGCGGCCCCAACGGCGAGCCGACGGGCCCGCTGCGGCCGTTTCTCCTTCCCGGCTTTTCACCCGAAGTTGTGCGCTTCGAACTCGACCGCTCCACCGGCGCGATCGCGATCACGCAGCGCATCTCGCTCAAGCGCTCCGACGGCGTGACGCCGATCACCGGCCTCCCGAATCTTCAGGTGCCCGCAGGCACGGCAAACTCGCCGCACAACGACGAGATCGGAGTCGATCTCTTCGGAGTCCAGACGCCATTCGATCCGCTCGGCGGCGACTTCGAAGGCATCGTGGTCGATCCGGCCGACGGATCGTTCTGGATGTGCGACGAATATCGTCCCGCGCTCTACCACTTCACGTCGTCCGGCGTGTTGATTGAGCGATTCGTGCCGATCGGCGCGGGCGCCGCCGCAGGACTCGCTCCCGGCGCATTCGGCACCGAGGTGCTGCCGTCCGTGATCGCGCAGCGCCGGCAGAACCGCGGATTCGAAGCCATCGCGATGAGCGGCGGCAAGATCTACGCGTTTGTGCAGAGCCCGGCGCGCAACCCCGCCTCTACCGGCAACTCCACCCTTAACGGGCTCCAGAACGTCCGCCTCGTGGAATTCGATCCAGTGTCGAAGGCGACGAAGCAGTTCATCTACGTCATGGACAACGCCGCCCTCGGCGGCGGCGACAATACGCGCGCCGACAAGATCGGCGACATGGTCTCGCTCGGCAACGGCGAGTTCTTCGTCATCGAGCGCGACGACGACTCGGTGATCGACGACGATCCCGCGGTCATCGAGAAGAAGATCTACCGCTTCAATCTCATCGGTGCGACCGACGTCTCCGCGATGAGCGGCATCATCGGTGCGACCGGCAGGACGGTCGATCAACTCACGACGGTCGAGATGCTCGGGAACAGCATCACGCCGATCTACAAGCAGCTCCAGGTCGACCTCAACGCAGCCGGCTACAACGCCGTGCAGAAAGTCGAGGGACTCGCGGCGATCGATCCATTCACGCTCGCCGTGATCAACGACAACGATTTCCAGGTCGCCGGCATCGTAATCGACAACACGACCGGCACATTCACGCTTGCCGACGGCTACACGCCCGAGCCCGTGACGCTCGGCCTCATCGACATGGAGTCGAACAGCCTCGACGCCAGCGACCGCGACGGCGTCGTCAACATCCGCCCGTGGCCGGTGAAGGGTTTCTACCTGCCCGACGCGATCGACTCGTTCAGCGTCGGCGGGAAGACCTACCTGATCACCGCCAACGAGGGCGACACGCGCGACTACGACGGCTACAGCGAAGAGGAGCGCGTGAAGGACCTCACGCTGGATCCGACAGCCTTTCCCCTCCGCGCCACGCTGCGGCGCGACCAGAACATCGGCCGCCTGAAGGTCACCAGCAGCCTCGGCGACATTGATGGCGACGGCGACTTCGACGAGCTCTACTCGTTCGGAGGACGTTCGTTCTCGATCTGGGATGAAAACGGCGCACTCGTCTTCGACAGTGGCGATGCCATTGAGCAGATCATCGCCGCCGACCCCGTCTTCGGGGCGATCTTCAATGCCGGCCACACAAACATCACGCGCGACGACCGCAGCGACGACAAGGGCCCCGAGCCCGAAGCCGTCGCCGTGCACAAGATCGGCCCGGCGCACTACGCGTTCGTCGGTCTCGAGCGGATCGGCGGCGTCATGGTCTTCGATGTGAGCGAGCCGGCCGCTCCGCGCTTCATCACCTACGTCAACAACCGCGACCCCGCTACAACGCCCGCGCTCGGAGTCGGCGGCGACGTCGGGCCGGAAGGCCTCATGGTCATCGACAACAGCGCCAGCCCGATTGGCGTGCCGCTGCTTGTCGTGACCAACGAAGTCAGCAGCACGGTGACGCTCTATCGGATCGATCGAATCTCCCCGGGCCCGGCATCGCGCTAGGCCCCGGGTTTGTCTGGTTTATTGCATCCAAGTGCGAGCCCGCCCGCCCGTCCGCCCTCCAATGCCTTCGGCAAAGGAGGCTAAGACCGGCGGGCGGGCTTTCGCGTGGCAACACGAACGGCCGCTTCCCTTCTGCCCTGGAGGTAGGAGCCCGCTTGCGGGCTCCTACCTCCGGCATCAGAGACCCGCACCGTCCGTAACATTTGTAACAATTGGGCTGTTGCGCAGCCGGGAGCGCGGGCTAGACATCGTCGAAACCCCGATGAAAAGGAAAACCTCCCGCCCGGTCTCACCTGCCCGAAAGAAGCTCCTCGACGCGATCGCTCTCGCCGAGAAGCAGGCTGACGCTGCCAAAAAGCACGCGAAGCTCGTCAAGCTCACGCTCAAGAACGCCAAGCAGAAATACAAGGATGCCAGGAAGGCCGCGAAGAAAGCGCGCAAAGCAGCTCAGAAGTTGAAGAAGGAACTCGCCGCGATCGCAAGGCGTCGCAAGAGCGCGAAGAAACGCGCCGCAAAGCTTGCACCAAAACCCGCTCTCCCAAAGTCGATGCCTTCAAACACGCGCAAGTCAGCAGCCGCGCCGACAAAGGTTGCGCAGAGGGTCGCGGTCGCGCCGGTGAAAGTGGAGATTCCTGGCAACCGCCCCGAGTCGGCGCCGCCCGCGCCAGCGCAAGAGGTGCCGAAGGTATAAATGGACCCGCGGGTCGGAAAGTAGCGCGGGTCTATTGACCCGCGTCGGCAGGTCGCCGTTCGGCGGGCTCACGGTCTGCGAAAGACCTGCCCTACCATCCGCCACGCGCTCAGTAAATCTCCGGCACGATCATCTTCGGCGGGATCGGCTCGCGATGGTAATTGGGATGGTGCACGCGCGGCGGCAGCACGACGGGCTCGTGCTCGACCGGCTGGTAATTCACCTGTGAGAGCAGGTGGTGGATGCAGTTGAGCCGCGCCTTCTTCTTGTCGACGCCCTGCACGACCCACCACGGCGTGTCCTTCAGGTGCGTGCGCTCGAACATGACTTCCTTCGCCTTCGTGTAGAGTTCCCAACGGCGGCGTGACTCGACGTCCATCGGGCTGAGCTTCCACTGCTTGAACGGATCGTTGATCCGGCAGCGGAAACGGAACTCCTGCTCCTCGTCCGAGATAGAAAACCAGTATTTGATCAACTGGATGCCCGAGCGGATGAGCATGCGCTCGAACTCCGGCACCGCGCGGAAGAACTCCTCGTATTCGGCGTCGGTGCAAAAGCCCATCACGCGCTCGACTCCGGCGCGGTTATACCAGCTCCGATCGAAGAGCACCATCTCGCCCGCCGCTGGAAGGTGCGCGATGTAGCGCTGGAAATACCACTGCGTCTTCTCGCGGTCCGAGGGCGCGGGCAGCGCGACAGTTCGCGCGACGCGCGGGTTGAGCCGCTGGGTGATGCGCTTGATCACGCCGCCCTTGCCGGCGGCGTCTCGCCCTTCGAACACGACGACGAGTCGGTGCCCGGTCTCGACGATCCAGTCGTGCATCTTCACGAGTTCGCCTTGGAGGCGGAAGAGTTCCTTGAAATAGCGGCTGCGCTGGGCGCTGTTCGAGTCGTGCGCGAGCGGGCGAAGCGGCGCGTCGGGCGTCAGCTTCTCCCAGTCCTCGCGCTCCATCTCGAGTTCCTCGTCGTAATCGTCGATGAGGTCCTTGTGGATCCGCAGGATCAGTTTTTCGTCTCGTGAAATCAGGTCGTCCGGCTCCATGGCGTTCAAGTTGCGCGCCCATGCAACGCGCGGGCGGCATGGGCAGTCAAGCGGCGGCGCATCGCCGGCGTAAGTCGCGGGGAGATTTCACGCGATCGTCACCGAGCGAATCCGGCGGGCCGCGCCACCCTCGCCCGACCCGCGCCGACACCACGGTGAACCGGCTGTCTCCATCACTGTCGACTTCGGCTCCGGCAGATTCATGATTCCACGCCGTGGCATGGTCTGCATTCTACGCGAGTCCGCGTCACACGCCGCAACCCGCGCCACATGAGCGTCTCGATCATTTTCGAAACCCACTCGCTCACCGAGGACAATGAGCGCGGCATCGCGAGCGGGTGGCTGCCCGGCAAATTGTCATCACGCGGCCGCGAGCTTGCGCGCGAGCTCGGCGATCGCCGACTGCATGATCGCATCTCCGCGGTGTTTCCATCCGACCTCGCGCGCGCCGTTGAGACAGCCGTCATCGCCTTCGGCGGCACCGGTGTGCCGATCCTGCCCGATTCGCGCCTTCGCGAGTGCGACTACGGCGATCTCAACGGCTGCCTCTCGGCGGACCTCCGCGGCACGCGCGTGGCGCATATCGCGACGCCGTATCCGGACGGGCAGTCGTTCAATGAAGTGACCGCGGACGTCGAACTCTTCCTCGCCGAGCTCGCCGCCGCGTGGGACGGCAAGCGCGTGTTGATCATCGGGCACACGGCCACGCGCTGGGCGCTCGACAAGCTGATCCTCGGTGTGCCGCTCGAACAAACGGTCGATGCGCCCTTCGACTGGAAACCTGGCTGGGAATACGTATTGCGGCGCAACGCCGTCCAAGGTTGACGTGCCTCTGCGGCGAGTGCCGAACGCGTCTCCGTGATCGCGCGAGGTATCGGGTTCGCAGGCGATAAGGCTCACTGGAAATCCACATAAGTCTTCTGAGTTTCCTGAGCCGAAAGACGCGCGCTCGCCGGATCGATTGAACATCGGACCACCACGGCGGGTCATACGGCGTTCTCGTTAATCCATGAAAACACTGATCCCGCTGTTCTTGGTCGCGTTGCTGCTCGCCGGTTGTGAAACCCGCTCGATTTCGGATTCAGGATACCGCCACTCCTATGGCTGGGGCGGCAGCGGAGGCGGAAGCCCGCTCTACCGCGGCGAACTCACGGAACTCGACATCCTCGGCGCCGCGCCAAGTCAGGACGCCTCCAAGATCAATATCGCGAAGGCGCTGGACGCAGCGGTGGCGCCTTCGCTCAAGCGCGGCGACAAGGTGCTTCTCATCCAGTCGGGCGCGCCCGTGGCCGATAACGCGATGCTCGAGGAGGCGTCGAAGTATTTTGACGTCGCGCCATTCTCGGGAATCCCGCCGGCGGAGAAGGAGGGTATGTCGCAATCGCTCCGGCTCCGCGCGGCGCAGGGTGGCTACCGCCACATCGTGTGCTATTGGGGTGTGCTCGAGTCCGCGCAGGAGAACAAGGACGGCAAGGCGCTCTCCTGCGAGCCGGTCGTCGGCTTCTTCGTGCCCGACCAGAAGCAGCAGATGCGCATCCGCCTCAAGGCTCTCGTGCTCGATGTCGCCACCGGCAACTGGCGGATGCTCACGCCCGAAGTCTACAGCGACTACAACTACAACAGCGGCTGGTCGCGCGCGGCAAACGACCAGAAACTGGTGACCGACCTCAAGGAGCGCGGCTACCGAAGCTTGATCGCAGGGCTGCTCGCGGGATAACGGAGGGCGTTCGCGATCCGTTCCGACTGAGTCAATCCGGTTGTCATTTCTCCGGGCCGGCACACTTTCGAACCCGGCTCTACCCCGTCCCGGGCCGTCAAGCCATCACCCCAAAAAAGGAGACTTCGCCATGCACATGCCCAAGGTTGACATACCCGCAGCAATCAACGTCCCCGGCGCAATAGCTCGTCAGCTCTTGAACTTCGGCGACGTATCCGGCTACGGCCGTATGGCTGGTGAGTATTTCTCATTGGCTGCCGGAACCGATATTTCCCCGCTCCTAAAGGGCCTCGAGGACGATCTCTGCCAGTCGCCGCACTGGGGCTACCTGATCGAGGGTGAAATCACCGTCACTTACAAAGACGGCTCGACCGAGACGGTGGCAGGCGGCGACATTTTCTATTGGCCTCCGGGACACACTGTGAAGGTGGGAAAGGATGCCGAGGTCATTCTCTTCAGCCCCGAGGTTGAGCATTGCCGGGTAGTCGAACACCTCGCTCGCCAGCTCGCTGGCTGAGAGCTCTTCGAAGCGCTCTCCTCCACGGCAGGCGACTTGTCAATCAACAGGAAACCCTACCCAGGAACGGATGCGATCGGCGACGATCGCGCACTCGGATTTCATGACCACCGAAGATACCTGCTGCACCGTCGTCCCCTACTTCGAAGTTCCGGACGACTACATGGCGGCATTCGAGGCGAAGTGTGACGCGTTCGTCGCGTCGGCGCTGAAAGAGCCCGGATGCCTCTACTACGGATTCAGCTTCAACGGAAACATCGCGCACTGCCGCGAAGGTTACGCCAACGCCGAGGCTGTGCTCACGCACGTCGCCAACGTCAGTGAGGCGCTCGGCGAACTACTCACGCACGTGAAGATGACGCGCCTTGAAGTCCACGGTCCTGAGGCGGAGCTGGCGAAGTTGCGTGGGCCATTTGCGCCGTTCTCGCCACAGTTCTTCGTGCTCGAGTGCGGATTCCGGCGGTAGAAGGCGCGGTGTTCGCGCCCGTTGTTGCGCGCGGCGATTGTCCTCTCGAGAATCGCCGCCATGCGGCTCAGAGGAATCGATCACGTCGCGCTTAGCTGCGTCTCCGTCCAGGCGACGCGCGACTGGTATGTCGACGTACTCGGCTTCGAGAACGTCTTTGCCGGGCAGTGGGGCGGCGTGCCGGTGTTTCTGAAACTCGGCGCGACGTATCTCGCGCTCTTCCCGATGCACGGCGCGCCACAGCCCGCCGCGCAGCGACCGGGATTCAACCACCTCGCGTTCAACGCGGCGACGCAGGCAGAGTTTGCAGAGGCGCAGCGCGATCTCACGCGACACGGAATACTATTCGAGTTTCAGGATCACGAAATCTCGCATTCGATCTACTTCAACGATCCCGACGGTCGCCCGCTTGAGATAACGACTTACGACGTGCCCTCGCGGCTATGACACACGCGGCGCGAAAAAACGGTTTGCCGGCGCGCGGCGGGCTGGCCAGCCTCGACGCCGTTCTCTGAAAGCAGCTCAGCGACAGCATCCAGAATGATCCCGCGAGTGCGGGATCTGCCAACCGAGTTTGGAGAAAACCACGGTGGATTGCCGGGGCCGTATGCCCCAGGCGATGTGTTCCGGCGAACGTCCGGTCCAACAAATCTCCCAGGATGCGCCCGTTCGCGAACATCGCACCGCATCATGAACCCGCC
>DATKCJ010000130.1:0-21548 GCA_035513275.1 Opitutaceae bacterium | reverse complement strand
ACTCCTCGGGCTCGGCACCGTGCTTGATGCCGACACTGCGCGGCGCGGCATCGCCGCCGGCGCAAAGTTCATCGTCACGCCAGCGGTGCGCATCGAAGTCATCAAGGCCTGCAACGAAGCGGGCGTGCCCGTCCTCTCCGGCGCGCTCACACCGACCGAGGCTTGCAACGCCTCCGAAGCCGGCGCCGATGTCATCAAGATCTTCCCCGCCGAGTTTTTCGGCCCGGCCTACATCAAGTCACTCAAGGCGCCGTTTCCAAAGTTGGAATTCCTGCCCACCGGCGGCGTCACTCCGGAGACCGTCGGTGCCTTTCTCAAGGCCGGCGCATTTGCCACCGCCGCCGGCTCCGCGCTCGTCGCGCCCGCCGCACTCAAGTCCGGCGACTGGGCCGCAATCACCGCCCGCGCGAAAGAATTCGTATCAGCTGCCGCAAACGCGTGACCACTAGACCACGGACCACAGGACCAAGAGACCTCTGATCCGAACTCTCCGAATCGAAGGTCCCATTCTAATGCAGGAATTTCTCCTAAGTCCTTTGGTCCCGTAGTCACGTGGTCTTGTAGTCTCTCACTTCCTCTTTCCCCGATGACTCGCATTCTCCTCACCACAACCTCCTTCCAAGACACTCCGGGAGCGCATCATGATCTTCTCGCCAACACCGGCTGGGAAATCATCCGCGAACGCGGCCCGCTCAAGGAAGCCGACACGCTCGCCCTCGTGGGCGACATCGACGGCTACATCTGCGGCGACGACATGATCACACGCGCCGTCCTCGAGAAAGCGCGCCCGCGCCTCAAGGTGCTTTCGAAATACGGCATCGGCGTCGACAAGATCGACGTGAAGTCCTGCACCGAGTTCGGCCTCCCGCTGCTCTTCACGCCCGGCGTGAACCACACGACCGTTGCCGAGCACACGTTCCTGCTCCTGCTCGCGCTCGAGAAGAATTTTCTCTTTCACACCGACTCCACGCGATCGGGGGGATGGAAACGCAGGACGGGCCACGAGCTTCTCGAGAAGACGATCGGCATCGTCGGCCTCGGCCGCATCGGCAAGGAAGTCGCGATCCGCGCGCGCGCCTTCGGCATGAGCGTCGTCGCATTCGACGTGTATTGGGATGAAAAGTTCGCCGCCGCTCACGACGTGAAGCGCGCCGCCTCGCTCGACGAGATTTTCGCAGCGTCCGATTACCTCTCGCTCCACACGAACCTCACGCCCGAGACGCGCGACCTGGTCCGCACCGAGACGATCGCGAAGATGAAGAAAGGCGTGCTCATCCTGAACTGCGCCCGCGGTGAGATCGTGCACACCGCCGACATCGTCGAGGCGCTGGAGTCAGGTCGCGTCGGCGGCTACGGCACCGATGTTCTCGACCACGAGCCTCCGGCTGCCGACCACCCGCTGCTCAAGCTCCCGAACTGCATCGTCACGCCGCACGTCGGCTCGCGCACCTATGAGAGCGTCGTTCGCCAGGCCACCGCCGCCGTGAAAAATCTCATCCTCGCGATGCACGGCGAAAAGCCGCTCGCGCAAATCAATCCCGAGGTGACAGTGAGAAAAGTGGTGTGATCTTGCAGTAGCGAGCATCGAGTAGCGAGTAGCGAGAATACCAAGCCACAAACCAGACCCAACCGCTCCTGCTCACCATCCGATTCCTCGCGCTGAAATCTACTCACTACTCGCTACCCGCTACTCGCTACTCTCAAAAAAATGGAACCCTTCTACGTCGTCCCCGAGGAAAAGCACAACGCGCTCGTCGCCGCCGCGTATCGCAAGCGTGGCTACTCCGCCGCAGAGGCCGCGGCCGGCGCGCGATTCTGTGCCGAGGCCACGCGCCACGGAATCCGCACGCACAACGCGCTCAAGGCGCTCCACCTCGATCACCTCTTCGGCTCCGCATCGGGCGGCTGCGTGCCGCGCGCGAAGATTGAGAAGGTTCCGACGCGTTTCCGCGGCTCCCAAGTCTGGAATGCCAACAAGAAACTCGGCCAGGCCACCGGCTACGCCGCGATCGAAACCGCGATCAAACTCGCCGACCGCTACGGCGTCGGCATGGTCTCCGTCGACAACGCCTTCCACTACCTATGGGGCGGCGGCTACGTGATGGAAGCCGCGCGTCGCGGCTACATCGCTTACACGAATTGCACGGCCGCGCTCGCGGAGGTGGTTCCGTTCGGCGGAAAGTTCCCGACGCTCGGCACGAACCCGCACTCGTGGGGCTTTCCCACAACGGCGGCGATCGGCTACCCGATCGTGATCGACTGGGCGACGAGCGTCGTCGCGATGGGGCGCGTGCAGCAGCTCGCGCGCGAGGGCAAGCAACTGCCCCCCGGCGCCGCGGTCGACGCCACCGGCCAGCCGACGACCGATCCAAACCTCGCGAAGTTCCTCGTCCCATTCGGCGCTCACAAGGGCTATGGCCTCGCGCTCATGAACGAGATCATCGGCGCGTTCATCGGAGGTTCGCTCCCGACGCTGCGCAACCGCTGGGACCGGGTCGGCGACGACAAGGGCACGTGCTGCTTCTTCTTCCAAGTCTGGCATCCCGACGCGATGAGCAGCGGCGCATTTGCGAAAGGACGCAACCAGTCGGAAAATGTGAAGGCCGTCATCGCCGACATCCTCGGGCACGGCAACGAGAGCTGCATGCTCCCGGGCCAGATCGAGGCCGACGCCGCAGCCCGCTCCGCGCGCAACGGCGGCCTCCTTTTCTCCGAGGCCGAAATGCTCGCCTTCAACGAGATCGCCAAGGAGGCGCGTAAGGCACGCTGGAAACTCGAGGAATTCTCTGTCGCGAATTCCTAGGTCTTCGCGCTGCGAATGCCTCCGCGACTCTTGCGAACTCTTGGGCGCTGATTGCGCCAGACTGTCCGCCGCGCCCTTTTGTCTAGAGAGATGGGGTCGCGGCGATACAGTGCCGCCAGTCACCATGCAGCCTGCACCTTCCATTTCAGCGGAAGAAAAGCGATTGGCCGCGCTGCGCAGCTATAAGATCCTAGACACACCGCCCGAAAAATCCCTCGACGACCTGACGGCGCTTGCCAGCCACATCTGCGCGACACCGATGTCGCTGGTCTCGCTGGTCGACGAGAAGCGACAGTGGCTCAAGAGCAAAGTCGGCTCCGAACTGCGCGAGACGCTGTGCGATATTTCCTTTTGCGGTCACGTCGTCGCGGCCGCCGATTTGCTCGTCGTGCCCGACGCGTCCAAGGACAAACGATTCGACGACAATCCGCTCGTCCCCGGCGGCGAGAAAATCCGCTTCTACGCGGGCGCCCCGCTCGTCACGCCGGACGGCCATGTGATAGGCGCGCTCTGCGTCATGGATCGCGTCCCCCGCCGCCTGAAGCCTTCGCAGAAGGAGGCACTCCGCGTGCTCGCGAGACAAGTGATGGCGCAGTTGGAACTACGCCGCAACGCGCGCGAGATCGCCGAGGGCGAAGAGCGGCTGCGCATGGCCATGGAGGCCGCACGTCTCGGCATGTTCGACTGGGATTTGCCGGCGGACCGCATCACTTGGTCGAAAGGCCACGAAGTCCTGTGGGGTTTCGCGCCCGGTGAGTTTGGCGGCACCTATGCGGCGTTCGCCGCACGGCTGCATCCGGACGATCTTCCCCTTGTGAATGCCGCGGTGAAGCGGTGCATCGCTGCACGCATCCCCTTCCACCAGGAGTTTCGCGTCGTCTTGCCCGGTGGCACCACACGATGGATCGAGGCTCTCGGCGAATTCACGTTCTGCGAGGACGGGCAGGCGCTGCGTATGCGCGGCGTCGTGTTTGAGGTGACCGAGCGCAAACGCTCCGACGAATCGCTGCAACTGGCGAGCTACTGCATGGAGCACGCAGGCGACGGAATCTTCTGGCTCACACCCGAGGGCGGGTTGCTCTACGCAAACAAATCCGCGTGCGCGACGCTGGGCTACACACTCGGGGAGATCCAGACGATGAACGTCTTCGACATCGATCCGGACTTCCCTCGTGACAAATGGCCCGGGCACTGGGCGCGCCTCAGGGAGTTGGGAACAAGGGTTTTTGAGACCCGGCACCGCACGAAGGACGGCCGGCTGCTGTCCGTCGAGATCACTGCGAACTACGTTCGGGTCGGCAACCGGGAGCTGAATTTTGCGTTCACGAGAAATATCACCGAACGCAAGAAGGCGGATGCAGCACTGCGCGAGCGCGAGGAACAATTGCGACTCTATGTCGATCACAGCCCGGCCGCGGTCGCGATGTTCGACCAGAACATGAGATATCTCGTCGCCAGCCGGCGCTGGATCGACGACTATAAGCTCGCGGACGAGCCGCTCATCGGGCGCACACACTACGAGGTTTTCCCCGAGATACCGGAGCAGTGGCGCGAGATTCACCGCCGCTGCCTCACCGGCGCATCCGAATCTTGCGAGGAAGATTCTTTCGTGCGGCCCGACGGATCGACGACTTGGATCCGCTGGAACATCAAGCCCTGGCACCGAGCCGACGGCTCCATTGGTGGCATCATCATGTTCACCGAGGACATCACCCCGCGAAAGCGGGCGGAGGCTGCGGTGCGAGAGAGCGAACAGCAATACCGCCTGCTATTCGCCGGCAATCCGCACCCCATGTGGGTCTACGACCTCGAGACTCTTGGCTTCCTCGCGGTGAACGACGCCGCAATCGCCCGCTACGGCTTCTCGCGCGACGAATTCCTCGCGATGACGATCAAGGACATTCGACCGGAAGAAGACATTCCTCACCTGATCGAGAACATCCGCACTTCAACCGGCGAGTATCAGGATTCCGGAATCTGGAGACATCGAAAAAAGAGTGGGGAGATCATCTCGGTCGAGATCAATTCCCACACGCTCGCATTCGATGGCCGCTGCGCCAAGCTCGTGCTCGCTCAGGACGTCACAGCTCGCCAGCGCGCCGAGGATGCGCTGCGCGGGAGCGAGGAACGGATGCGCACGACGGCTCACGCGGCCAATGTCGGCCTTTGGGACTGGGACATCGTGAACAACACCGTGTGGTATTCCTCCGAATGGAAGGCCCAGATCGGCTTCGAAGACCACGAGATCGGGACCGACTTCGAGGAATGGAAATCGCGGGTGCATCCCGACGACGTCGAGCCCGCATTGGAGCGTGTGCGCGCCAGTCTCGCGGACCCCGGGCCGAAATACGAAAGCGAGTTCCGTTTCCGACACCGGGATGGCTCGTATCGGTGGATGCTCGCGCAGGGTTCCCTCGTCACAAACGAAGCGGGACAGCACATTCGCTTGCTCGGCTCCCAACTCGATATCACAGAGCGCCGTCGCATCGAGGCCGAACTCAGGGCGAGCGAGTCGCGGTTTCGAGCGCTTTTCGAATACGCTCCCGACGGCATCCTGATCGCGAGCCCCAATGGCGTCTACCTCGACGCGAATGCCAGTGCCTGCCGTCTCTTCAGCTATTCGCACGAAGAATTTGTCGGGATGGATGCGACCATGCTTGCCGTCGAAAGCGAGGTTCCGCACATCGCTCCCGCCCTCGAGCAACTTCAAAATGCGCGCGACTACCGCCGCGAGTGGCGTTTCCGGCGGAAGGACGGCTCGGAGTTTCCCGCCGAGGTAATTGCGACGACGATGCCGGATGGAAACATCGTTGCCATCGTTCGCGACATCACGAGGCACATTCTCGCCGAGCAGCGGCTGGAGCACCTCAACCGCGTCTACGCAGTCCTCAGCGACATCAATCAAAGCATCGTTCGCGAGAGAGATATCACAGCGATGCTCGCCGGCGCGTGCCGGATCGCTGTGGAAAAGGGAAATTTCCGCATGGCGTGGATCGGCATGCTGGATGAAACCGGAAAAGTCGTGCCGGTCTCCTCGGCTGGTGCGGTCGATGGCTATCTCGATGGCTTGATAATTGACCCGAACGACGAGACACGTGCGAAGGGCCCCACGTCCCGTGCGCTCCTCACTGGCGCACACGTCATGTGTGCCGACATTGAGAACGATCCGCTGTTTGCGCCGTGGCGCGACCGAGCCCTCGCGCGCGGTTACCGCGCATCGGCCGCACTCCCGCTTATCGTGGAGGGAAAGGCTGTTGGGACATTCAACCTATACGCCTCCGAGCCTGGCTTTTTCGAAGCGAAGGAGACTCAACTGCTCGACGCGCTCGCAGTGGATATTTCATTCGCACTCGAAATCAGCCATCGCGAGAGCAGGCGCCGTGTCGCCGAGGAGGAGCTGCGCTGGCGCACCGCGTTCTTCGAGGCGCAGGTGGAGTCCGCGCTGGACGGCATCCTCATCGTCGACACCAAGGGTCGCAAAATTTTGCAAAACGACCGGTTCAATAAACTCTGGAATATCCCGCCAGAGATCGCTGCCAACCCGGACGACCGCGTGCAGTTCGAGTGGGCGATCGGCCGCACGAAGGATCCCGAGATGTTTGCGCGGAGAGTTGCCGAACTCTACGCAAGCCCGGTCGAAATGAGCCGCGATATCGTCGAGTTGCTCGATGGCACGGTGCTCGAGCGTGGTTCCTCGCCCGTCGTGGACAAGGCTGGGAGGCACTACGGCAGGATCTGGATGTTCCGCGACATCACCGAGCAGCGAAGACTCGAGGCCCAGTTCCGCCAGTCGCAGAAAATGGAGGCGATCGGCCAGCTCGCAGGCGGCGTCGCGCACGATTTCAACAACATCCTTGCCGCGATCATGATGCAGGCCGACCTGGCATCATCCGCGGGAGACATGCCGGCGGAGACGCGCGAGATGCTCGATGAGATCAAGCGCGCCGCCGAGCGTGCGGCAAATCTCACGCGGCAGCTCCTCGCGTTCAGCCGGCGGCAGGTCCTCCAGCCGCGCATCCTCGATCTCAACGAGGTCGTCACTAACGTCACGAAGATGCTTCAGCGGATCCTCGGCGAGGACATCCGCCTCCAGTTCAACCTGCATCCGGTGCCGCTCTTCACGCGTGCCGATGCCGGCATGCTCGACCAGGTGCTGCTCAACCTCGTTGTGAACGCGCGCGATGCCATGCCAAACGGTGGCAGCCTTGCGATCAATACCAGGGCTGCGATCCTCTCGGAGCAACAGGCGGCCGAGTTGCCCGATTCAGAACCCGGGCCCCAAGTTTGTGTGAGTGTCACCGACACCGGATGCGGAATCGCTCCCGAGCACCTCTCGCGGATCTTCGAGCCGTTCTTCACAACGAAGGAGCCGGGCAGGGGCACAGGTCTCGGTCTCGCCACGGTGTTTGGAATCGTCAAGCAGCACGGCGGCGCGCTCAAGGTCGAGAGTGTCGTCAACAGCGGCACCACCATCGAGTTCATGCTGCCGGCGATCGATCACATCAACGAGGCCGCGGTTTCCGCGTCCGCTCCCGCACCGCCGCGCGGCGGCACGGAGACGATTCTTCTCGTCGAGGACGACCCCGCCGTGCGCATGCTCACGCGAATCGTTTTCGAGAACAAAGGCTACAAGATCCTCGAGGCCGACTGCGGCCCGGCGGCGTTGGAAGTTTGGGAAAGTTCCGGCGGCGCGGTCGACCTCCTGTTCACCGACCTCGTAATGCCCGAGGGCATCGGCGGCCACGCGCTCGCGGCCCAGTTGCAGGCATTCAAGCCTGGCCTGAAAGTCATCTTCACAAGCGGCTACAGTGCCGACATCGCGGGTCGCGAACTCGAGCTCAAGGCAGGGCAGAACTTCATTCAGAAGCCGAGTCCCCCGAACGCACTTCTCGAAATCGTGCGCCGCTCGCTCGACGGGTGACCGCCCCGGCTGGGTGGCGTAAGACCCCATGGCGGGGTGGCTGTGCATTGGGTATCGTTTGGGCCTCGTGGCGTCGATCACGTCGTCACCCAAACAAAAAACATAATCGCCATGACTCACTTGATCACACCCATCCTCGCAAACGGCGTCTATATCGGCGGAGGCGTTCTCGGCCTCATCCTCGTCATAGTCATCGTAGTGTTTCTGATGCGCCGCCGCTGATCGCGAATCGGAGCATGCTGGCACCGCCACCTCGGACTTCCGCGTGGCGACCTTTTGCTTGAGCGCATTCCTGGCGCCTGGCTTCTGAGAACTCTCCCGGGCGGAACACGCCCAAGGCAGGTGGGTCAACACTCCCTGTTAGAGGACCGTATTCCTGAGCAGGCATCCTGATTTGTCACAGAGGATGCATCTCCGCGGAATGAAAACGACCACCACGAAGAGCGATACATCATCCGGCGGGCAGTCTGAGACCGACAGTCCCAAACGTGCTACGACGCCGCGCTCAGCCGTGCTCGCAGTGTTTGTGGCAGCGGCTCTGTTTATTGTCATCCAGTCGTTCGCGCTGCTCGCTCCGATTCTGCTATCGCTGCTGCTCATTCTCCTGATCTCGCTCGCGGTCAATCCGGTGATTCTTCGCATCCGGGATTTGACAGGAGGAAGAGCGGGGGCAACTGCGCTGCTGATGGTGTCGGTCGTTGGCATCCTCAGTTTGACGGGGTGGGCCTTCTTCGGACCGATGAAGGCCTCGGTCGACCTGCTCATGGACAAAGCGCCGGCCTATTGGGAACGGCTCCAGAAGCCTCTGATAAAGATGGAACAGAAGGCCAAGCTGTCCGAGAAAAAGCTCCAGGCGGAGGTCACCACGGAAATTGCCGAAGCCGCCACCGCTGCGGGCGAGGCCGCACCGGTGATCGAGCCCGCAACGTCTGCGCTGGAACCCCCAAAGGAGACGGGCTCATTCCGATCCGGCTTGGGCGAAATGTTTCAAGGGGCATTCGGCAAGGTCACATCAGGCGCGTTCAATGCGGCCCAGTTCTTTATCGTCCTGATAACGGTCTTCTTTGGCGTGACTTTCACGCTGATGAATCCTCGCCCGATTTTTGGTGCGATGTTTTCCATGATTCCCGAGCAGTTCCACGGCCGGGCCCTCGTAATCGTGCAAAGAATCGGGAGGTTCGTCCCCAGGTGGGCCGGGGCAACGCTGTTGGGGATGCTGACAATCGGCGTCCTCGTGTTCCTGCTCATGTGGCCCATTTTCGGGTTCACGGATGCGCTCGTGCTGGGCCTTATCGCGGGCGTCCTGGAGGCGATTCCTTTTATCGGGCCCGTCCTCAGTGCCGTGCCTGCATTGCTGCTTGCCGTCGGCACAGGGGGCATGACTCCGCTGTGGGTGCTGCTCGCCTATGTCGCGGTGCAGTCGCTCGAGAATAACGTGATTCTCCCCTACATCATGGCGCGAGGCATGCAACTGCACCCGGTCGCCGTGATTTTCTCGATGCTCCTGTGTGTTGCGGCGTTCGGCGTGCTTGGCGTGTTGGTGGCGGCTCCGCTCGTCGCCATCGTGAGTATCGTCCATGACGAGCTGTTTCGAAAGCGCTTTCTGCCCTCCGTCACGGACGAGGGCCTGGATCGTCTCGCGCGAAAGGCACTCAACGAAAAGGTGTCCGACGCATAGCTCGCGAATTCCCGCAGCGCCGCGCGCTCAAGTTCGGTCGGGGCGGTGAACACCCCATTATCGCCTACCGGCTTCCCGGGCATCATGCACCTTGGCCCCGAGCTGGCCGACCCATTTATGACCACCACAATCACTTCCCAGAAGCACAAGAAACATGCTTCAACCGATTATCCGATCCATGAGCTGCTCTCCGAGCGGTGGAGCCCTTATGCCTTTGCGGACCGACTGGTCGCAGAAGCCGATCTCCACTCACTGTTCGAGGCGGCACGCTGGGCTGCTTCATCCTACAACGAGCAACCCTGGACGTATTTTGTCGCCACGCGGGCGACTCCCGTGGAATTCGAGCGTCTCCTTTCATGCCTCGTGCTTGCCAACCAAGCCTGGGCGAAGGCTGCGCCGGTGCTGGTTCTCTGTGTGGTCTCCACAAAGTTCGCGAAGAACCGGCAGGACAACCGCGCCGCCGTGCATGATCTCGGTCTCGCGTCCGCCAACATCGTGACAGAAGCGACCGCGCGCGGCCTCTCGGTTCATCAGATGATCGGCATCCTGCCTGAGAAGGCGCGCGAGCTCTACCAGATCCCTCAGCACTTTGAAGCATGGACGGCGATGGCCATCGGCTACGCGGAAGAAGCCGACGCAATCACGGGCGACTTGCGCGAGCGCGACCTCGCACCGCGCACCCGCAAACCCGCCCGCGCATTTGTCTTCGAAGGCTCTTGGGGAAAGACCGCTGCGCTCATGAGCAACGGAGCGTCGAAGCGCTGACGCAAGCGGCCTGAAATGGCCGCGCTCACGCCTTTGGCTGGCGGTCACCATGGATCTCGTCTCTGGAACACCTTTCTGGCCGGCGCGGAACGGCCTGATCGCCAGCTATCCCGCGCTCGAGTCCTCCGTCGAGTGTGACGTCGCAGTGCTCGGAGCCGGCATCACCGGCGCGCTCGTAGCCTGGCATCTGGCAGAGGCCGGAGTGCACGTCGTGGTTCTGGACAAACGCGATGTCGCGACGGGAAGCACATGCGCCAGCACCAGTCTCTTGCAATACGAGGTGGATCTTCCATTGCGCCGGCTGGTGAAACTTGTCGGCGAGGACCATGCGGTGCGCGCCTACCGTACGTGCCTTGCCGCACTTGGCAAGATCGCGCGGCTCGACCGGCTCGTCGGCGGTTCGCACGGATTTCTTCGCACGGAAAGTCTGCAGGGCGCGAGCCGGGATGCGCACGTCCCCGCGCTGCGCCGCGAGTTGGAACTGCGCCGACTTCACGGCTTCGACGTGGAGTGGTGGTCGCGCGCGCAGCTCGCCCGCTTGAGTACCCTGCCCTTCCCGGCGGCACTCATCGGCCGCGACGCTGCACAGATCGACGCGCACCGCTTCACTCACTCCCTTCTGCGAGCGGCCACCGATCGAGGCGCTCGTGTCTATGATCGCACACTTGTCGCCCGGCACACGTCCAACCGGCACGGAGTCACTCTGCACACGGATCACGGCCGGAAGATCCGGGCACGTCACCTCGTGGTCGCGACCGGTTACGAAGTCGTGCCTTATCTCGCCGACAAGCTCACAGAACTCGTGGTGACCTTCGCGATGGTAACCGAGCCCCGCGCGGAGTTTCCCGGCTGGCCGGGCGCGCGTCTGATTTGGGAAACGGCCCAGCCCTACGTTTATCTGCGGCGCACCGACGACGGGCGCGCGATCATCGGCGGCTACGATGAAAAGACGTGCGACCCGCGCCGTCGCACCGACTTGCTCCCCCGCAAGACCGCCCTGCTCGCCCGCCGCTTTCGAAAGCTTCTGCCGAAAGCCCCGTGCGAAATCGCCTACTCCTGGGCGGGCACGTTTGCCGAAACACCCGACGGCCTGCCCTACATCGGCATGCACCCCGGTGTGCCGCACACTTTCTTCGCACTCGGCTACGGAGGAAACGGAATCACATTCAGCGTCATCGCCGCCGAGATCATCCGCGACCTCGTCTGCGAGGGCCACAGTCGCGACGCTGAGCTTTTCCGCTTCGACCGCGTCTCCGCCGGCTCAAGGTAGGGCGGGACCGCTGGGCCCGCCGTCCGGGAGGAACACCGGTAGAAGTTCGCGGCGCGCACAGCTCTGCTGGCCAGCAGAGCGCCCTACCCTCGAAAATTCGAAAGCGAGCCGCAGATTGGCGTCACTTCTTCTTCCTGTCCTTGTAATCCGAAATGAAGATGGAGATCACGAGCCAGAAGCTCCCGGCCGCCGCCGCCGTGAAACAAAGGATGGCCAGCCCTGGATAGCCGAATATTTGGAAACCGCTTTCCACCCGGGCGAGCAGCGACGCACCCACGATGAGCCCGGCGAGCACGACACCCGTGGTGATCCGGTTCGCGATCTTCTGCATGCCGTCGAGCATCGTCTTCGCGTCGGTGGATTTCACTTTCACTTCCAACTCGGCATTGGCGACCGCATCCATGATCCGGTTCAGCCGCGAAGGAAGGCCCGTTGTGAAATCCTTCATATCGAGCAGCGTGGAATAGACGCTGCCTTGCGTGAGATTCTTGCGCATGCGCCGCGACATCAACTCATCGACATTGCGGCGGATCGAGGCGTTGGTATCGAACTCCGGATCGAGGATCCGGCCGATCTCGTCCAGTTGAAGCATGGTCTTCCCTAGGAGCACCATCTCGCTGGGGACTATGAGCCCGTTGGCCTGCGCGATGCCGCTCACTTCGAGGAGCGAGCGGCCAACGTTGATCTTTTCCAGCCCCTGGTCGCGCCGCTGCGCCACAAGTTGCGTGATGCGCCGGCGAAACTCGGGCGCGGCGAAATCCTCCAGCTTCTCGCTCGCGTCGATTGCGATTTCCGCGGCGTCCTCACCGTTGCCCTCGCTGATCGCCATCAGAATTTTCAGGAGCCTCTCCTGCATCGCAGGCGCCGTGTGGCCCACCATCCCGAGGTCGAGGAGCGCGATGCGGCCGTCGTCCGTGAGGAAGACATTTCCTGGATGCGGGTCGGCGTGAAACAAGCCGTCCACCAGCACCTGTTTGAGGTAAGCCTTGAACAACTCCTCGGCGAGCGGCTCCCCTTTCAACTCAAGCAGAGCCAGCGGCCCGATCGCAGTGATCTTCCTTCCCGTCACTTCCTCCATGGTCAGCACGGAGCGCGTCGAGAAATCCGCGATCGGCTGCGGCACCTGGATGCGTTTGAACTCCTTCAGGTTCTTCCCCAGCGCGACCAGGTTGTGCGCCTCGAGCTCGTAATTCAGCTCATGCTGGATCGTCTGGCGAAACTCCTCGAGGATCACCAGAAATCGATTGCGCCGGCCCATCTCGGTGTGGCGGTCGAAGAATCCGGCGATCTGCTCGAGCACCTCAAAATCCTTCGCAATCTGTTCGCGGATGTTCGGGCGCTGCACTTTCACGACGACCGCCCGGCCGTCGCGCAGCGCGGCGCGGTGCACCTGGCCGAGCGAGGCGGCAGCCATCGGTTCGACATCAAAGCGGGAGAACGCCTTCGAGATGCGAACACCCAGTTCGGCCATCACAGTCGCCTCCACTTCGGCGTAAGGGAACGGCTTCACGTTGTCCTGCAGCCGCGCCAGCGCCTTCAAGTAGGTATCGGGCAACAGGTCGGGCCGTCCCGCGAGCACTTGCCCCAGCTTGACATAAGTCGGGCCCATCCCCTCCAGATCAGCGGCCAGTTGCTCAGGCGAAGCCTGGCCTTCTGCAGGCGGAGCGGCTTCGGTCGCTGGCTCGCCGTTCGCCGGAGGAGCCTCGTTGAGGCCGAACCCATCGTCTGCGCTCATCTGCGTCGCTAGGTCCGAGCGCCCGTATTTCCAGAGCAAGGCCGCGATCTGGCGGTAGCGTTGAAGATGGATTTTCGGGAGGCTCATGATGAAGATCGACGCGGCAAGGTGCATGGCCCGTCGATGGTGTTTTTGACACCCTTCCCACCTAAAAGGCTCCCGCCTATTTTCGCCCGAAAGGTTTTCGCTTCGCGAAAACCTAAGGTTCAAAACAGGTCGCGGATTCCTCCAACGCCCAGCGGATCTTCGTGGCGGTGTTTTCGCCGACACCTTTCACCTCAGCGAGTTCTGACAAAGATGCTTGGGCGAGCTTCTCCACGGAACCAAATCGCTCCAACAACTTCTCCGCGCGACCGGGACCGATTCCAGGGAGACCCTGCAGGACGAAGAGCTGACGTGCGCGTTTTCCTTTCGGGCGGTAGCCGGGCCGCGGCAGACCGCCGTGTGCGAAGCGTTGGGCCTGTCGGCCGAGGTAGACTAGAAGGCGCGCGGTCTCCGATACGTCTCGCGAACGCAGCACCGAAAGCCCGTAAAACACCGAGACTGTAATCAGTGCGCCCTGCAGCGCCTCGCGGGAGACTCCAATATCGCCGGCGTCCGAGCCGGTTCCTTCCAGAATCAGGATCCCGCGGCGCCCATCCTGCGCCAACCGCGTCGCTTGCTTGAAGAGCCGCGTGTCGATCACCGACGCGGCAAAATCCCTCAGCGTCTTTCGCTCAACCGCAAAGTCCTGCTCTACAAGAAAGTCACCGACCGGCAACCGACGCATCTCAAGCGCCACGTCGTCCACTCGTCTCTGCAACTCATCGATCACTCCGCCCGCCCGTTCTCGATCGTCGGCAACAATTCTCACCGGCACACGCACGTCGCTCATGACCGCCCGAATGTGCCTCTTCCTGGAATCTTCGCACCTCTGAACTTTAGGTTTTCGCTTCGCGAAAACCTCCCTTTTGCGATTGTTCCCTGCTGCCTCGCTCCTAACTTAGGTTTTCGCAAAGCGAAAACCTCTCATGAGCCTCCCCGTCAAACCTGCCAACCCAACAGCCTTCGACCAAGTCTCGCTTGGCGAAGTCATGCTGCGCCTCGATCCCGGCGAGGGGCGCATCCGCACCACGCGCGGCTTCACTGCGTGGGAAGGCGGCGGCGAATACAACACCTCGCGCGGCCTGCGAAAGTGTTTCGGCCTGAAGACCGCGGTCTGCACGGCCTTCGTCGACAACGAGGTCGGCCATCTCGTCGAGGATTTCATCATGCAGGGCGGCGTCGCCACCGACTTCATCAAGTGGCGCGAAGACGACGGCATCGGCCGCACCGTGCGCAACGGCCTCAACTTCACCGAGCGCGGCTTCGGCATTCGCGGCGCCGTGGGCGTGCCCGACCGCGGCAACACTGCGGCCTCGCAACTCAAGCCGGGCGATTTCGACTGGGACAATATCTTCGGCAAACTCGGCGCGCGGTGGTTCCACACCGGCGGCATCTTCGCCGCACTTTCCGAGTCGACCGCCGAGCTCACCGTCGAGGCCGTGAAGGCCGCGAAGAAGCACGGCACGATCGTCAGCTACGATCTCAACTACCGCCCCTCGCTTTGGAAGACGATCGGCGGCCTCAAGAAGGCGCAGGAGGTCAACCGCGAGATCGCGAAGTATGTCGACGTCATGATCGGCAACGAGGAGGACTTCACCGCTTCGCTTGGTTTCGCCGTCAAGGGCGCCGAGGATCTCAAGCACATCGAGACCGACGCGTTCAAAGCCATGATCGAGACCGCCGTGAAGGAGTTTCCCAACTTCAAGGTCGCCGCGACCACACTGCGCCACGTCCACACCGCCACGGTCAACGACTGGAGCGCGATCCTCTGGCACGACGGCAAATTCCACGAGAGCAAGAAGTATCCCCGCCTCGAGATACTCGACCGCGTCGGCGGCGGCGACTCGTTCGCCTCCGGTCTACAATTCGGTTTCTTGCAGTTCAACGACGCGCAAAAGGCGGTCGAGTATGGCGCCGCCCACGGCGCGCTCGCCTCGACCACCCCCGGCGACACCTCGATGGCCACGCGCAAGGAAGTCGAGAAGACCATCGGCGGCGGCGGCGCCAGAGTCGTGCGCTGACTTGCTATCCGGTTCTCCACGGTGTCTCGGGGCCGAAGTAGCTGTCGAACAAGGCCGCCTCTTCGCTCGTCGGCTTCTCGAACTTGCCGGCGTCCTGCATCAGCACTGATGACGCAAGGATCTCCGCGTCCGGGCCGGCCCGTTGACGAACGCGGCGCACCAATTCGTCCAGCGGTGCATCGAGGAAGTGCAACTCCGCCCTGGCGCCTGCGGATACCGCCATCTGCCGAATCGTCTCCCGCTCCTGACGATGCCAGGAGCCGAACTCGATCACGACACTCACGCCACAGCGCAGCAGCTTGCCCGCATGCGTCAGCATGCAGTCCTGCAATTTGATTCGGAACTCATAGTCCACCAGACTGAGACCGAGACCGACGACCCATTCGTCTGCACACAAGTGCACTGCACCCGCCGTCTCGACGATAGCGTTGGAACGCGTCGTCTTCCCGGCTCCAGGCAGCCCACACACCAGATATAGAGTGGAAGCAGACATGATGTTCATGCTGGATGTCGAATTCCGCCTCCCGCAAGCATTGAACCGGCCACCTCCGGCACCGACACGCGCAGCCGCCCCTCCGAACATGGCCGGGATCCTCGTTCCCTCCGACTTTCCAGTTGACGCCCGACAGGAGCCTCCTGTTGGGTATCAACATGACAGACCGTTCGGACGAAGTTCTGCAAGGCACGCTTGATTTGCTCATCCTCAAGACCCTCGACGTGCTCGGCGAGCAGCACGGCTTCGGCATCGCGCGCCGCATCGAACAGGTGTCGGCCGACGTGCTCGCGCTGAACCAAGGCACTCTCTATCCCGCCCTGCTCCGGCTCTCGCAGCAAGGTCTGATCGCTTCCGCATGGGGCACGAGCGCGAACAACCGCCGCGCGCGGTTTTACTCGCTCACGAAAAAGGGACGCGCGCGCCTCGCCGACGAGATCGCGCTATGGCAGCGCGTCAGCGGCGCGGTGAACAATATAGTGGCGGACACGGGCGCGGCGGGTTGACGACGATGCGCTCGTTGCTCGCACGGATTCGCGATCTCTTCCGCCGCCCCAAGGTCGCGCGCGACTTCGACGAAGAGATGGCGTTCCACCTCGCTGAACTTGAGCGCGTCCAATTGGAGCGGGGCGCATCGCCCGAGGAGGCTCGCCAAGCGGCGGCATTGGAATTTGGAAACACATTGCGCGCTCGGGAGAATGTCAGGGAGCAGGCGGGCTTCGCTTCATGGGACGAACTCGCCGGCGACGTGAAGCTCGCCTGGCGCGGCATCCTGCGCCGCCCGGCGATGGCGGGATCGATTGTTGTCATTCTCGCGCTGGGCCTTGGCGCCGCGGCAACGATTCATGGACTGATCGACTCGGTATTTCTTCGGCCGCTGCCGGTCCCGGACCCGGAGCAGATCCACGCCATCACCAGTTCCAACCGCAACGATAGCCCGCGGCTGAGCAGGGGCACCGTCCGCCGCCTCGAGGAGTTCTTCCCGGCAAACTCGGTCGCTGCGTTCAACGGAGGACTGCGTTGCACCGTGCAGATCGGCTCGGGTGAGGCCAGCCGCAACAACACGCGAATGGTCAACGGCTCGTTCTTCACGACACTCGGTGTCTCGGCCGCTGCGGGCCGCTTGCTTGCCCCGTCCGATGATGTCCCAGGCAGCCCGACGGACGTGGCCGTCGTCGGTCATCGCTGGGCAGTCGAGCGGTTCGGCACCGCCGCTGCCGCCGTCGGCCGCGAGATCTCGGTGAACCGGATTCCGATCGAGATCGTCGGTGTGATCGAGCCGCGCTTCCGCGAAATCTCCATCGGCACGAAGACGGACATCTGGTTCGCGACCGCACTTCAACCCAGGCTGCGCGCATACGGCAATGCGAGCATCTTCGCGGGCGACGATCGTGGAAACAACGCCGATTGGAACCTCGAGGAGCGCGTCTCATGGATGCAGGTGCTCCTCCGCAAGCGTGTCGGTTCACCCCCGCTTCAAGCCACAGTGCAGCGCGCGTGGGAGGTGCAGCGCGACGACATGGCCGTGGCCCTCGAGGATCCACGCGAGAAGGAAGCGTTCATGCACAGATCCTGGCCTGTCGTGCCGGCTCCCGCGGGGATGTCGCACTTTCGCGAAGAATTCAAGCCGACCGGGATGCTTCTCGGCGGCGTCGTGGCGGTCCTCCTTATCCTCGTTTGCTCCAACGTATCGGGCCTTCTCCTCGTCCGCTCAATGTCGCGTCACCGCGAGATCGGCGTGCGGCTTGCGCTCGGCGCCGGCTCGCTGCGCGTTGTGAGGCTCGGATTTTTGGAGGCGGTGATATTGAGCGGACTGGGTGCTCTCGCCGGATTCGTGCTCGCGCTCTGGCTTCTGCCCGCGACGGTCAAGCTCCTCGCGCCCGGGCAGGACATCGCCTTCGGGTTGGGCCTGCGAGCTGTCGGGTTTATGGGAGCGCTTGCCCTTCTGACGGCGGTCTTGAGCACCCTTGGACCGGGCCTGTGGATCGCACGCGTCGAGCCCTTGCGCGCATTGTCAGGAAACCGCGGCCTGGGCCGTGCGCCCGTGAGGCTCGGTCGTGCGCTCGTCGTGGCGCAGTTCGCAATCGCCGTCACGCTCGTTGCCGTGGCCACCGCGCTCGGCACCGAGTTGCAACGCTCGCTCTCGGCCGATCCCGGCTTCGAGCGGGAGCAAGTGATGACCGCACTCTTCGACGCAAAAAGCGCCGGCTACAAGGACGAGGATGCACCCGCGGTGATCGAACGCCTGCAGAGTGCAGCGGGAGAAATTCCCGGTGTATCGTCGTCCGCCTTTTCCGTATCGGGCCTGCTCGCCGGCAGCCAGACAAACTCCGGCCTGAGCTTTCGCGATCCGCGCGTCAACGTTCCGCGAAGCAATTACCAGCACGACAGCGTTTCCCTGGAATACTTCGACACGGTCGGCATGCACTTCCTGATCGGTCGCAAATTTCTGCCAACCGATTCCGCAACGACTGGCAAGGTCGCGATCGTGAACGCGACATTTGCACGCGAAATCTTTCGCGACATTGACCCGATCGGCCAGCGATTCGGCTACGATGCGACACCCTCGGACGGGGACTTCACGGTGATCGGTGTCGTGGCGGACGCGCGGATGAACGGAGTTCGCGAGCGCCCGCCCGCGTTGTTCTACACTCCCGCGGCACAATCCGGGATGGAGAACCTCAGTTTCCTCGCAGTTCGATTCAACGGGGCCGGGGAGCCGATCCTCGCAAACCTGCGAGCCGCATTCGCCAAGGTCGAGCCGGGCATCGTCTTCACGAGTTGGAAGACATTGGAGGCACGCATGGTCGAAGACCTCAGCGGCGACCTCGCCACGACCAAGCTCGCCGCGATCTTCGGCGGATGCGCAATCTTGCTCGCGGGTGCCGGTATCGCGGGCGCGCTCGGCTATCTTGTTGTTCTCCGCCAGCGCGAGCTCGCGCTGCGCATGGCGATCGGAGCGGCACCGGGTGACGTCCAGCGCGGCGTCCTGCTCGATGCATTGCGTTTGGGCGCGATCGGAGGCGGCATCGGCTTGGTCGTGATCTGGGTCGTGCCGCTGTTTCCCGTGGTTGAGGCGGCGCTGCACGGACGCCCCGGTCTGTTGCCCGCGTTCCTCGCCGCGATCGTCGCATTGGTCACCGCGACGATCGCCGGTTGGATCCCGGCGCGGCGCGCATCGCGGATCGATCCGCTCGTGATGCTCAAGGCCGAGTGACTGGAGCAACTCCGGTGTTCGCGCACCCGCTGGTTTCGGGTTCGGAGTTCCGCGTCTACGCGGTTCCGATTGTTGGATCGAAGCACCGCCTGAAGTCGGAACACCAAACCAAGAGACAGTCCTCACTCCTCATACCAATCGCGTCGCGTGAGCGGCAGATTCGCGAGCCCGTCGGCGTGGGGTTTGGCGAGGAGCGTCTGGTAGATCGCCAGGTTGCCGTGATCGAATCCGTGCGCAGATGCCGCCATGTAGAGCCGCCAGACTCGATAGGTCGCGTCGCTCACCATGGAGCGCGCCTTCTCGCGGTTCTCCTCGAGCCGTCGCACCCAGTGGCGAAGCGTGAGCATGTAGTGTTCGCGGAGGTTCTCCACGTCGCGGATTTCGAAGCCCGCGTCCTCGGCTGCCACAAGCACGATCGGGAGCGGCGGAATGTCGGAGTCCGGAAACACATAAGCATCAATGAACGACGGACCTTGAAATCGCTTCTCGCTCCGGCCCTCGCCGATCGCGTGATTGAGGAAGACACCGCCGGGCTTGAGGAGCGATCTGACGGTTGCGAAATAGTCCTTCAGATTCTCCCGGCCCACGTGCTCGGCCATTCCCACGCTGGCCACCGCGTCAAACTCACCCGCTGATTCCAGATGCCGGTAATCGCGCCGCTCGATTTTCACGCACTCGGACATGCCGGCATCGCGAGTGCGCTGCGCGGCGAGCGCGGCCTGGTTCTCGCTGAGTGTGATCCCGAGTACCTCCACGCCGCACGTGCGCGCCGCGAACCGCGCGAAGCCGCCCCAGCCGCAGCCGATGTCGAGCAACCGCTGGCCTGGACGCAGCCGGAGCTTGCGACAGAGCATCCGGAATTTCGCGCGCTGCGCGGCGTCGAGCGGCGTGTCCGGCGTTTCAAAATACGCGCACGAGTAGGCCATCTCCATGTCGAGCCAGAGCTGGTAGAAGTCGTTCGACACGTCGTAGTGATATGACACGACGTCGCGGTCGCGACTCGGTGAGTGACGCGAGCCCTTCCACTTGCCAGCCGTCTCCGCAGTCTCGCGCGGCCCCGGTGGCAGACGGTGCACGCGATAGAAGTTCGTCAGTGATTCCAGCCAGCCATGAGGGCGGTCTTCGAGTGCGAGCGCCATCTCCACCGCCTTCTCGAGATCTCCTTCCACATCGTAGTCGCCGCGCACGAACGCCTCGCCGAGCCCCTTCGCGTTGCCGCCCTCGAGCATCGCTCGCAGCGAACCGGGATGCTTCAAGTCCACGGTCGCCGCGCGCGGCGTCTCGTCGGGCCACAATGCGCCGTCCCATAGTTTGATTGATACGTGTTCGAGTGGCTTCCGGGCAAAAAGCCTGTCCAGGAATGCCACGGTTGTCTGAGCCGCAGATTCAAGAGCGAGGGTCATGTGATTCCTCCGGGTTGACGGCGAAGCCTAAGCCCCACGCGCTCTTTACGCAAACGACGCGGCACTTTGGCCGCGTCGTTGCAGTCGGAGTATTCACCACGAAAGACACGAAACACACAAAAGCGAAACGGGAGAGACCTCCCTTCGGACTCTATCCAAAGACTCGTTTCGGTAGCGCCTCCGATGTGCGCTCCGGCTCCTTCATTTCGTGTATTTCGTGTGTTTCGTGGTGAACCATTCTGAGCATTTCCGTTCCGATTTCCGCTCGCGTGTCTGTGCGCGCCGGCGAGAATCGAACGCGTGAGCACCCCGAACCCGATGGAAGAACTCAAGGCGGGCCTGCCCGATTCGAAGTGGGGCAAGATCCTTGGTGCAACGCCGATCGTCATGACCGTCATCGCCACGCTCCTCGCCGGCCTATCGAACAGCGAGATGACGAAGGCGCAATACGCGCGCGCCCTCGCCGCGCAGCAGCAGTCGAAGGCGGGCGATCAGTGGGCGTTCTTCCAAGCAAAGCGCATGCGCAGCGCCATCCAGCTCAGCACCCTCGATGTCGTGCAGTTCTCCGAAATCACCCCACAGCCCGACGGAGCGGCGCTGCGCGAGTTTGCCGGCACGCTCCCTTACTCCGCGGGTTTGCACACGGCGCTCGAGGTCCTGCTTTCCGGGAAACTGCCCGAGGCCGCGCGGTCCGCGCCACCCGCGCGAGAGGTTCAGGCGATCCTGGACGCCATGCGCAACTCGATTCCTGAGGAGGAATTGTTCCCGCTGCTAAATGCTGCGGAGCCCGAGGTCGTCGTCACAGCAATCCGCCTCGCGGATGCCGACATCCGCGCATTCGACGAGAAGTTGAACCCTGTCATCGACGGCGGCGACAAACTCGGCGAGGCGATCGACGCGTCCGGCCAACAGCCACTCAGGCGCGACTTCGCACGCTTGCGTCTCAGCTACTCCGCGATGCGCTACGACGCGGAAGCGGCGTTGAATCGCGCCGTCGCGAGCCTCCTCGAAGTGCAGGTGCGGCAGAGCAATATCGCGGCAGAGCGGCACTACCGCCGGAGCATGCGCTTCTTCTACGGCATGCTCGCCGCGCAAGCCGCCGTCATCGTCTCGACCTTCGCGATGGCCGCGCGGAAGAGAAACCTCCTCTGGTCGCTC
>DATKCJ010000129.1:0-9276 GCA_035513275.1 Opitutaceae bacterium | reverse complement strand
CCACACGCGGATCCGCACATCCAGCGGCGGCTCGCCACCACCGGCGGCGAGAAGGATCCGCTCGTTGAACGCGGTCGCGACCACGCGCGCGTAGCCGATGGCGATCGCCGCGGTGTTCGAGTCGCTCCCATCGGCGATGAGTTGGACGGGTGCCTCCTCGCCCGCGGCGAGCCGTTCGGCGAAGTCCGCCGGAATCTCGAGCACGACAAGCGCCTTCCGTTCGTCGAGTCGCGCGATCGCGTCGACCGACGTGTCGCCGCCGGCTACGCGCGTGAAGAAGCGCGAGCCATCGAAGGCCGCGATGAACGCGCGGCTCGCGGGCGTGCCGCTCAGGTCGCGCACGACAAGCGGAATCCGGTCGACGTCCAGCGTGAGCGCGTAGCCGAAGAGGAGCAACATGAGCATCGGGATGCCGATCGCTAGACCGAGGCTGCGCGGATCGCGGCGGATGTGGAGCGACTCCTTGCGGGCGACGGCCCACGCACGGCGCAGGTTCATGATGCGGCCTCCGCCTCTTGCTGTTCAACGAGCGAGGCAAACACGTCCTCCATCGTCGGCTGGATCCGGCGGATGCCGCGCACGCGAACTCCGGCCGCGCCGAGCACCGCATTAGCAGACGCGGTGCCCGCGGCCTCGTCGGTTGCCGTCACGTGAACCATCCGGCCGAAGAGGGCGGGGTGGCGCACGTCGGAAGCCGAGGCGAGCACCTCGTTCGCGCGAATGGGATCGTTGCAATCAACCTGGAGGAGCACGCCCTGCATGCGGCTGGCCTTGAGTCCGCGCGGCGAGTCGAGCGCGATGAGTTTGCCTTGGTGGATCACGCCGATGCGGTCGCAATACTCGGCCTCGTCCATGTAGTGCGTTGTCACGAGCACGGTCACGCCACCGGAGGCGAGTGAGTGGATGAGATCCCAGAAGCGCCGCCGGCTCTCGGGATCGACACCCGAAGTCGGCTCGTCGAGAAATACGATCGGCGGCTCGTGTAGAATCGCGCAGCCGAGCGCGAGTCGTTGTTTCCAGCCGCCGGGAAGCAGACCCGTGCGCGTGCCCGCGCGATCGCCCAAGCCGGCCATCTCGAGCACCCATTTCTTGCGCGCCGCCATCCGCGTGCCGGCGAGCCCGTAGATGCCGCCGAAGAAGTCGATGTTCTCGCCGACGGTGAGCTCGTCGTAGAGGGAGAACTTCTGGCTCATGTAGCCGATCCGTTCGCGAATGCGCGCGGTCTCGCGCACGATGTCGAATCCCGCAACCGTGCCGCGGCCGCCCGAGGGAGGGATGAGCCCGCAAAGCATCCGGATCGTCGTGCTCTTGCCCGCGCCGTTCGGTCCGAGGAAGCCAAACGTCTCGCCCGTGCGGATCGCGAAGCTGATCCCGGCGACTGCGACGAAATCGCCGAAGCGCTTTTCGAGACCCTCTACGGTGATGGCGGGTGCATCGCTCATGCCGCTGTCTCCTTCGACCCGTTGGCAGCACGAGCCACGGCCGAGATGAACACATCCTCGAGCGAAGGCTCGATCCGTTGGACCGACTCAATCGTGAATCCTGCGGTGGTGGCGGCCTCGCGGATGCGCGATTCCGCAGCCGCGGGATCGACGGTCGCCACGTGGATGCAGTCGCCGAAGAGGCCGACTCCGGGCTCGCGGAGCGACTCGCGCAACAGGCGCGCAACGCGCCGTGGTGTGCCGGTGCGGACCTCGAGGATCGCGCCGGGCATCGTCGCGCGCACCTCGTCGGGCGTGCCCGCGGCGAGCGTGCGGCCTTTGTCGAGCAGGAGAAGGCGCGCGCATCGCTCGGCTTCGTCGAGGTAGGAGGTCGAGACTACGATCGTCACGCCGCGCGAAAGAAGTTGGTAGAGGATGCGCCAGAAATCGCGGCGCGAGATCGGGTCTACTCCGTTCGTCGGCTCGTCGAGCAGGAGCACGCGCGGCGTGTGGATGAGCGCGCACGCGAGACCGAGTTTCTGTTTCATGCCGCCGGAAAGGCGGCCTGCATGCCTATGTTGGAATGGAGTGAGATTGCTGAACCCAAGAAGTTGCGGGAGCCGCTCGGCAAACTCCCCGCGGCGCACACCGTAGAGGTCGGCGTAAAAGCGGATGTTCTCGAGCACCGTGAGATCCGGGTAGAGGCCGAAGCGCTGGCTCATGTAGCCGAGGTGTCCGGTCGCGCGCGAGCGGTCTGTGATCGCATCGATGCCATCTATGTGGATCGAGCCGGCCGTCGGGCGCATCACACCCGCGAGCATGCGCAACAGCGTCGTCTTCCCTGCGCCGTCGGGACCGACGATGCCGAAGATCTCGCCCTCTCCGATCGACAGGTCGAGCGAGTCGAGTGCGACGATGTCGCCAAAGACCCGCCGCAGGCCCCGGGTTTCGATCGCGTTCATGGAGCGGGGCAGATCGCGTCAGGCGCGCGGCTTGATGACGGCGTCGGCTGGCATGCCGGGCTTCAACTCGCCGTGCTCGTTCTCGAGGTCGATCTTCACGCGGAAGACGAGTTTCACGCGCTCCTTGTTTGTCTGGACAGTCTTCGGCGTGAACTCCGCCTCGGATGCGATAAATGCGACTGTGCCGCGGTAACTTTTTTCAGGGAACGAATCGGTGCTCACATCAACCGCCTGACCGAGATGGATTTTTCCGAGGTCGGTTTCGTTCACGAATGCGCGCAGCCACACCTTGGAAGTGTCGGCCACGGTGATGACCGCGGTGCCGGGCGCGACAAACTCGCCGGGCTCGACGTTGTCGGAGAGCACGACTCCTGTGAGCGGCGAGACGAGCTTGGTGAATTCCAGGCGCCGCTCCGCGAGTGCAAGTGCGGCGCGGGACTGCTCGAGCCGCGCGCGTGCCTGGTTGATCGATTCGATCCGCGGGCCCTCGACGACAAGCTTGAGTCGCTCGCCTGCCTCAGCGGCGCGCGCTTGCGCGACGGCGAGCCCGGCCTCTGCGACTTCGAACTCGCGCGCGGAAATTGTGCTGCTTTCGCGGAGCTCCCGCTGCCGCTCGAACTCCAGCGCCGCGCGCTTCGCCTCCGCCTCGGCGCTTTCGACGGTCGCCTTGGCCGAGTCGATCTCCTGCGGACGCGAGCCTGCCTCAAGATCGGCGAGCGCGGCCGCTGCCGCCGCGACTTCCGCGCGCTGCACCTCGACCTGCTGGACTTGCTCGGTGTCGTCGAGCCGGGCTACGATCTGGCCCTGCGTAACGGTGCCACCCTCGGAGACGGCGCGCTCGGTGACGATGCCTGAGACCTTGAAGGCCAGTCGCGCGTCGTCGACCTCGATGTTTCCAGAAACGCGGATGGCGCCGTCGTCAGCAGGGCCGCTGCACGAAGCCGCGAGAAGAGAAAGCGCGATGAGTGCGGCGGCGAGCGCGCCCTGGCTAAGTGGAGCGTTCCGATTTTTCATGATCGCGGCGTCCGGAGGCGGTGAGCATACCGGCGAGCAACAGGTTGGTTGTCTTTGCGAAAGCCTGTTTTGGCGTGAGGTGAAGACGTTGAAGCGTCTCGGGTTGAAGGACTCCTTGGACAGCATGGAGCATGAGTTCGGCGGCGAACGCGGGATCGACGTCGTCGCGCACGAGGCCCTCGGCCTGGCCTTCGCGGATGAGCCTGCTCCAAAGCTCGGGCATGACGTTCCGGCGGACGTTTTCAATTCGGCGATAGATGTGCGGCATCGAGCGCTGCAGGTCGCGCAGGAAGACGGGGCTCACGCTCGAGAGCTCCGTCATCACGTGGTCGAGCACGCGACGCGCGCGCGTCGAGAAGCCGGCGGCAGGGTCGGCCATGATCGCGTCGATCCCGGAGGTCACCGCCGCCATCTTGGCTAAAACGAGCGCATCGGCCATCGCCTCCTTGCCGCTGAACGAGCGGTAGAGCGTCTTCTTGCTCATGCCGAGCTCACCGGCGAGATCGTCCATCGTCGTGCTGGCGAATCCGTGAGCGAGAAACGCGCGCCGTGCGGCATCAAGTATGCGGGCGCGATCGGCCGGTGAGGCGCGGCGGGTTGGGGCTTTCTTTGAAGTGGGCATGGTCCTGTGGAAACTGTAGGAGTGTCGAAAGTTTCCATTGATGAGTCAAGATGGTAAGTGAGCGATATGGTCATAGCCGGGTTTTGATCGCGGGCTGGGAACGTCCGGGCGCGCGGTGAGCAGGTGTTACCGTAATGGCTCCTTGGCAGGGGCGGTTGTCTTGAACCGCTCCATTCTGCGGGCAAGACGTTCGAAGTGAGAGCGACTCATCCTGCGGGAAAACTAAATGGCCGCCCGTTTCCGGGCGGCCGTGAATGTAGCTGCGTTCTGTGCCGGCTCTCTAGCGCCGCTCGCGCGGGCCGCGGTCGCCACGATCGCCGCGATCGCGGCCGCCACCACCGCCACCGCCAGACTCGCGTGGCGGGCGCTCCTCGCGCGGACGGGCTTCGCTGACGGTGATTGTGCGACCGTCAAGCACGGTGCCTTGAATGGCGCCGATTGCTTTCTGTGCATCCTCAGCCGAGGCCATCTCGACAAACGCGAAGCCGCGTGAACGTCCGGTGAACCGGTCTGAAACCAGCTCGACCTGGACCACGGGTCCGTGTGCGCTGAACAAGGTCTGCAGATCCTGCGACGTGGTGGAGAACGGGATGTTTCCCACGTAGAGTTTAGTGCTCATTGTATGGCTGCCATCAGCGCTTCCTCCCCGTTCCCGACCACCGGGTTTCAAATCATCACCGAACGATCGCTCACCTGACGACCCACCAGTTTTGGAATCGCTGCACCGTCGGGCGCGAAGGTCGCACGGAGGGGAGGTTGAGGCAAGCGGATTCCAAGGCTCGCAGTGTCAACAGTTTGCACGACGCTTCAAGAGACCCGGGGCGCGCCGTATCCACAACGCGGAGTCGCCGGTCGCTTCTAGTTCCCGTATCGCGCGCGACTCCCGCAGCTTCCCTCTGAAAAGGTGCGCTACTCACGCTCTAAAAAGGGTTTGCCAAGGCATGTGCCAGTGCTATGGAGGAATCACCTATGGCAAAAAAATCTGCCCGCAAACCAAACGCTGCTTTCATGAAACCGGTTACTCCTGACGACGCGCTCGCCGCGGTTGTCGGTGCCAAACCGCTTCCTCGCACCGAGCTCACCAAGAAGCTCTGGGCTTACATCAAGAAGAACAATCTCCAGGACCAGAAGAACAAGCGGATGATCATTGCCGACGACAAGCTCAAGGCTGTCTTCAACGGCAAGAAGTCCGTCAGCATGTTCGAGATGACCAAGCTCGTCTCGGGTCACGTCAGCTAACCAACTTCGATCAACGCACCAAGGGCGCCGCGGATTTTCCGCCGGCGCCCTTTTTGTTTTTGTGCGAGACCCAGCCGAACGGGCTCAACCTCGGAGCCACCTTCACTTGCATCCAGCATTCCGCGCAGAGCGCGTTCGCTACGCGTCGAGCGCGGTCTCGATCGTGCGACAGGCCGTGCGCAGCACCTCGGCGCGCGCGTGACGCTTGTCGTTCGCCGGAATGAGGTGCCACGGTGCAAACTCCGTGCTCGTGAGGGAAACCATGTCACCGAGGCACGTCTCGTAGGATTCCCAACGGTCGCGGTTGCGCCAGTCCTCGGTGTTTATCTTGTGCCTCTTGTAGGCGACAGCTTCGCGTGCCTTGAAGCGCTTCAGTTGCTCGGCCTTTGAGACGTGCAGCCAGAACTTCACGAGGATCGCGCCGTGCTCGGTGAGCTGCCGCTCGAACTCGTTGATCTCCTCGAACGCGCGCCGCCACTCCGGCTCGGTGCAAAATCCCTCGATACGCTCGACGAGCACGCGACCATACCACGAGCGATCGAACACCGTCACCATCCCGTCGCGCGGGAGGTGACGCCAGAAGCGCCACAGGTAGTGGTGCGCTTTCTCCTCATCGGTCGGCTTGCCGATCGGAACGACACCGTAGAAACGCGGATCGACCGCGGAGATCAGCCGGCGGATCGCGCCGCCTTTGCCCGCTGCATCCCAGCCCTCGAAAACAAACACGATCGAGCGCGCCGTTCTCTCTGCTTCCCATGCGAGTCTGTTGAAGTTGCCGAGATCCTCGTGCAGTCGCGCCTTGTAGGCGGTGCTCGCAAGTTTCTTTGACAAGTCGACCTGCTCGAGAAGCTTTCGGCCCAAAGCAACAAGCGGCACGGGTGTCGCTCGCGATGCAGTCGCTGCGGGCTTCTTCGCGGGAGCGCGATGCGCCAGATGCTGCCGCAGTTGCGAAAGGATCGCATGGCCGACGGCCAGATCGCGCGTGCGCGGGTGCTCGGAGTCTATCACCGTCCAGCGCGCGCCAGGCTGGTCGGTTGCCTTCATGAGCTCGCGCGAGAGCGCGTCGAGTCGGTCGTGCGCGGCGTTGTGTTTCCAGTCGTCGGGCGAGACGCGCCAGCGGGTCTTGGGATCCTGCTCTAGCTTGAGCAGCCGCTTGCGCTGGGTCTTGCGCGAGAGGTAGAGCCAGACCTTCACGATCAGGGCGCCGTCGTCGACGAGCATCTTCTCGAAGTTCGCGATGTGCGATATCGCACGCGCGAACCGCTTCGGGCGCGACTTGGCGAAGGCTTCCTCGGCAAGCGCGACCGTGTTCCACGCGCTCATGAAGATGCCGATATTCCCGCGCGCGGGCAGGTGACGCCAGTAGCGCCAAAAAGGCGGACGCTCGCGCTCCTCGTCGGACGGAGTGTTGAACGCGATCGTCTCCAGATGACGCGGATCGAGCCACTCGTTGAGAACCTGGAGTACCTCGCCTTTTCCGGCGGCGTCGAACCCGGCGATCATTACGATCACCGGGAAATCCGCTGCGAGATGCTCGACCTGGGCCTGCACGAGGCTCGCCCGCAGGTCCTGGACCGCGATCTTGTGTGGCTTCGGGGTTTTCGGGCGCGCTGGCAAGGCGAGGCTTTGTGGCCCCGGAGGCGAGCGTTGTCCAGAGCCGGCTTTTTGCTTCACAGCCGCAGGGGCACGCGGGCATCCTCGCCGGTTCCATGAACCCGAACCCACTGCGCGCCCGGGCACTCACGATGCTCACGGTGACCGCCTTGCTCTGGGGCTTCAGCTTCCCGATGCTCAAGGCGATCGCGCTGATCCACGAGCAGCTCGTCCCGGGCGGTGGCTCATGGTTCATCACGGCGTGGTCGGTCGCGCCGCGGTTCATCATCGCCGTGGTGATTCTTGCTGCGTTCATCGGACCGAAACTGAGCGGGATCACGCGGTTGGAGGTCAGACAGGGCACGGGGATCGCGTTCTTCCTAACGCTCGGGCTATTCTTTCAGGTCGACGGGCTCCAGCACACAAGTGCGTCGGTGTCCGCATTCCTCACGCAGGTGTATGTCGTGCTGATTCCGATCTACTTCGCCGTGAAATGGCGCCGCTGGCCGAGGTTGATCGTGATAGCTGCGTGCGGGCTCGTGCTCGTCGGCATCGGAATCCTCGCGCGAATCGACTTCGGCGAACTGCGACTCGGGCGGGGAGAGATCGAGACGCTTCTCGGCTCGGTCTTTTTCACCGGGCAGATCCTCTGGATCGAGCGCCCGCGATTCGCGGCCAACGATCCGTTGCGAATGACGTTCGTGATGTTTGCCTGGCTCGCCGTCGTGGCAACCGCCGCCGCCGCTGTGCTCGCGCCGGAAGTGTCGGCGTTGCTCGTGCCGTGGACTGATCCGGGCTGGCTCGGGCTCACGCTCGTGCTCGCGATCGTCTGCACGTTGTTTTGCTTCGTCGCCATGAACCGCTGGCAGCCGCACATCACATCCACGGAAGCCGGGCTCATCTACTGCCTCGAGCCGGTGTCTGTTGCCCTGCTCGCGTTGTTCTTGCCCGGACTCATCAGCGCGCTGACCGGCGCCCGTTACGCCAACGAGGAGCTCACATGGCACATTGTGGCCGGCGGAGCGCTCATCACCGCCGCGAACCTCATGATCGTGCTGCGCAAGCCGCGCCCGCCGCCGCCGGGGATGTCAGTGGATTGATCTGCCGGCATCGGATGCCGGGTCGCCGTGATCGAACCGGCCGTGTCTCAAGAAGTGCAGCGCCTCATCTGCCGTGCGCTTGTGAAAAAGAATCGCCGTGTGGGACCAAGGCAGTTCGAGCGAGTCGGTTGCGCCTTCGAGTCGCGTCGACTCGACCGTGACCGTGCCGTCGTTCGGATTGGGCAACCTCCGCCCGAAGGGGTTCCCGTGTCCAGTGCCGGCGATCGTGCCGACCGGATAGTGGACGCGTGGTGGCAGCCTCCGCCAGAACGCATCGTCAGACATGCCGAGCGCTTGGAGATTGATGCCGATCACGGCCTTGAAGAGCCATTTCGGCTGACCTGAATCTGCGAGCTCGGCGCCACAGTTCGGCGGGGCGATGAAAACGACGCGGCCCAGAGATTTTGGGCACGAATGCTCCACGTAATGCCGGACAAGCAAAGAGCCCATGGAATGCGCGACGAAACTTACGCGTTGTGCCGACTGGATTCCACTTTTCATGAGCTGCGCTGGCAGCCAGTCCGCAGCGAGCTTCTCCAACGGCACGCGACGGGACGGGTAGGCGAGATTCAACACATCGTATCCGGCGGCCTCGAGGCGTCGCGCGATCGGCCGCATGAACCAGCGGTTGAGCGAGACGCCATGTAGAAGGATGACCACCTCGCGCTTGTCGTTGGTGAGTTCTGCGTTCATCGCACTGCGACCGGCCTGACCTTCCCAGCGCGCAGCGCGAGCAACGCGCGAAAGACTACCGCACCGAGCACGATCGCGCCTCCGAGAAGCGCGAGCGGTCCGGGCCGCTCGCCGAGGAAGATCAAGACCCAGACGGGGTTGAGTACCGGCTCGATCACGGGAATCAGCACGGCCTCGAGCGCGGTGACGCGCTTGATCGAGTAAGCGTAGAGCAGGTAGGGCAGCCCAAGTTGGAAGATGCCGAGGACGAACAGCGCGCCGATGCTTGCAGCGTCCGGCGGCGCCGAGGTCAGCATGAACGGCAGGCCGATCGCGCCCGCGAGCAAGTTTCCCAGGATGATCGACTCGATCGGCGAGCCATCCTTCTGCTTTCGAAGGAGCAGCGCCATCACGGCGAAGGCCACGCCGCTGGCGATCGCGATGGTGTTTCCGAATATGCCGGCAAACGTGAGCTCCTCGATGAAGAACAGCGCCATGCCAGCGATCGCGATGGCAATGGTGATCCAGTCGGCACGGCGAGTCCGCTCGCCAAGGATCCAAAAGGAGAGGAGCGCGATGTAGATCGGCGCCGTGTATTGCAGGAAAATCGCGTTGGCGGCGGTCGTGAACTTGTTCGCGACCGCGAAGAGCAC
>DATKCJ010000128.1:0-5753 GCA_035513275.1 Opitutaceae bacterium | reverse complement strand
TGTCAGCTATTGGCTGACAAGCTGGCTTGGGGCGCGCTGTCAGGTGCAGATGGGGAGTTTGTCATCTATTGGATGACAAGTTGGCCGGGACGCTTCTCTCGAGGCGCGATCCGTTTGTCATCTAATAGTTGACAAGTCTCTGGGGGCGTCCGGCGGGCGGGAGGGCGGAGCGAGAGTTGCTCGGGGCTAAAGCAGCTTGAAGTCTGCGCGCAGGATATTACCGCCGCTATCGAGGATCACGGTGACCTCGAAGTCGTGGAACGTGCCGCCCTTCGTTTCCTGGGAAGTGGCGACGTAGCCGCGGCCGCGCACGCGCCAGTAGCCCTTGAGGCCGCTCAAGGGATATGGATTGCCCATGTCGACTCCTGTCACAAGTGGCACGATGTCCGTGAGGCGACGCTCACGCTCGTATCGCAGCCACCATTCCGCGCGTTCGCGTGCCGCCTGCCAGGCGATCGCGCTCTCGTTTGCAGTCGCCGCGTCAGTCTCCTCCTGGGGTGCGACCTCAAGAACTGTTGTCGGTGCCGGCTCAGCGGGCGCGGGGGTGGCGGGAAACGCCGGGCTGCCCAAGCGCGCATACGGCGGGCCGTCCGCGCCCGTGAGATATGCGGTCGCCATCGCGCGAAGATCCGCGGGCAACGACCCCGTCGGGATGCTTACGATCTCGCGATCGTTGCGCAGCACGACTGTCTGCGGGCTGATGCTCACTACAGTCATGTCAACGTAGGGCCGCGCGCCGTAGACGATCCGTGCGACTTTCGATCCCGGCCACATCGGCTGGATTTCCGGTTCCGAGAAGCTAGTCGCCGCCGCGGGTCCGTGCTTCGCCGCCGGAGCCTGGCTCGGCGGAGCGGGCTGTGGTTCCGCCGGAGTTTGCGGCGCCTCGGCAGCGGCGCCTGAGAAGTCCAACGAGCCGAGTCCTCCCGGAAATTTCGTGTCGACGTAGTTCAATGCGGCGATCACGACAGCCACGAAACCCGCGAAAATGAGCGCAAACCTTCTCATAGGCGTGGACGTTGGAATCCCGCCATTCCGGATGCGCCGGAGGGCACGAGCTTTCGGGGGCTGGTCACGAATGCGTCGCTGGTGAAGTCTGCAATCTATGCGCGGCTCATGAGGTGTCGAGTCGCGAGACCAGAACGGGAAGACCGTCGCCGCCGCAAGCGCCGCCCGGCAACGGTGCGCTCTGTTCGGCGGAGAATCTTTCTACTTCGCGCTCAATAAATGTTCCGCGGCGAGGACGAGAAAAAGATAGTCCGTCGTGCCGCCGCCGAGCACATACTCGGTCTGTTGCCACAGGAACGGCCACTCGAGCAGCTCGGGAAAATCCGGTCTGATGAGTGCCGTGCCGGACGCGCTGCCGCCCGGGATGTAGGACCAGTCGCCGCGGTTCACGCCGTAAGCGACTGTCAGCGACTTCGAGCCAACGCCTGAAGCGAACGACGCGGTGTTCGGCCCGGGATGGCAGCCGAGGATGAAGTTGAGTGCGTGCAGGGTTAACCTAGCGGGGAAGATCTCCGGAAAAGCTGCGTGCAGGAAGTAGTGCTCGCGCCCCTGCCGCTGGATGCCCCAGCCGGCGCCCCAAATCGCGGGCTCGTAAGGCACGCCGTAGGGAGTCTTGCGCTCGAGCTCGTCGACGGTCGCGCGATATCCGCGCACGGCTTCGGTGATCGCCGCTGTGAACTCGTCGTTGCCGATTTGCTTCAGCACGCGCGCGACGAGCCAACCGGAATTCTGGATTCCTTTCACAATCGTGTCGCGTTGTGCGACGATCGCATCGGCGTATTCGCGGTCGCCCGTGGCGATGAGCATTTCGACTGCGAGGTGCAGGCGGGTGGGCGACTCCTTTTCGCCCGTGCGCTCCCAAAGCTCGCGCGCGATCCGCAGGCAATCCGCCGACAGTGCGTCGTTGAATCCACGCAATGCGCGACCGCCCGCTGCCAGACCCGCGGCTGCGATATATTCGCGCCGGGGATTCTCCTCGGTGAACACCCAGCGGTCGTCGGGTCCACCGGGCACGCCAACAGGAGGCGTTACCATGCCCGCATCTGGTGGGTCGAACACACGACCGTCGCTCTGCGTTGCGCCATCGCCGAGAAGCGTGTATTGCCGCAAGGTCGGCTCGATTATTCCGCGGTAGAGCCGGCCCAGCGAGTTGTAGCCGCCGACGATCGTCAGCGCGCCGTGCTCGATCTGTTGGAGGATGTCGGGCTTCCCGTCGGGACGGTGGATTTCAACGACGCCTGTTTCCTGATCGACCGTGGTGTTGTCGTAGTCGACTTGGAACTCCTCCCACGCGAGCGCGAGACCGCGCACTGTTTCGGCCTGCGACTCGACGCGCAGGTCGTAGTCGCCCGCGTCGTGCCAGCCGCCACGGTTGAGACCGGGCACGGGCTCGCCGGGCTTGAATTTCGTGAGCGTGGACGGGCCCTGGATGTAGCCGTCGAAGTGATTGTGATCGACGGGCGCCATGCGCGCGTCGTCGAGGTGACACGCGTCGTGCCAGACGCGGTAGCGGTCGTTGATGCGCATGTGGCACATTTGCACGGGCAGGAAATACTCGAGCGTCGGCTGCCATACGTGGCGTTGGTAAACATCGGCGCCGATCTTGAACGGGTGTGAGCGGAGCGGCCCATACTCGACGAAATACATTCCGGGCTCCGTGATTTCTGTGAAGTCGAGCTGCAGATAATTGTAGCGCAGGAAGCGGCCCCACTCGTGCGGCGCGCGCTCGAGCGCCGTCTTGTGGCGGCCATCGGCGGCGATTCGCACGAGTCGGATCGGGTGACGCGTGGTGTCGGTGCGGTCGAGCTCGACGATCGCGATCTTGTCCTGCGCCGGATGGTAACCGACCTGCGAGAGCTGGATCACCGGTGCGGACTTGAAGCCAGGAATCGCGTGCGGCGAGACGAGCCACTCGATCGCATTGGCGGTGGCGCCGGAGGGAACCAGCGAGCGCAGCACGAACCAGCCGTTGTCATGCTGCGCGCGGCCGTCGAGCAACTGGAGATCGCCCGCGCCGAGATTTTCAAAAGCGGTGCGCAGTTCGTCAGATTCGGGCGCGACGACGATCGTGCGGCCGCTCGCGAGGGGTTCGAGTTGGTAGCCGTCGACGCCGTTGTAGGCGCCCGGGCCGTTTGCCTGACGTGGGAAGATCCCGACCTCACGGCCATCCGCGGAGAAGCTCTTTCCGAAAAGAATTCCGGGGAAGAGCTCCATGTTGAACCCGACCCGGCCGATCCACTCCTCCGGGAGCGGCTTCTCGAGATCCACCGTGATGCGAAACGCCGCGCCCACGGGCCGGACTCGAAGCGTGTACGCGAATTCAAGATCGGGATACTCCACCGGGTTGAACCCTTTCCGGTTCTTGGCCGGATCGGGATACTCCATGCGCACGCTGATTTCGTGCAGCACGCGGTCGACGACGCGCGTGCCGACCTTTGGCACGGGCTGCCACTGGCCGGGCGTGGGCTCGAGGCGGATGTCGCCGTTGGTCGCGATGCGTAGCCCATTCTGTATGTAGCCGATTCCGCCTTGATGTCCCTCGGGATAGAAATCGTGCGCGAGCATCACGTTGAGCCCCGGCATTTCGAGATACTCGAGATCGTTCAACGCGAGCACCGGCGCCACGGGCGCTGCGGGCACGCGATCGATGATCTGCATCTCGGCGCGCGCGTTGTGGTAGGGGCATTTCCAAAATCCGATCTTCGGAAGAGCAAGCGGCTTGCCCTCGCGATCGAGCGCGTTGAACCAGCCGCCGCGCTCGCGGTCGACGAAGTGCGTCTCGATGAACATCCACAATCTCTCCGCCGCGCGCAGGTATTTCTCATCGCCGGAAATTTGCCACGCGTTGAGGAAACCGACGACGCCCTCGGCCTGTGGCCACCAGTCCTTCTGAAAATTCGTCGGGCCGTTTGAGCGGCCGGCGTAGAACAAGGAGCCATTGGCATCGACACCCTCGGCGAGCGTGACGCGCGCGATCTCCACCGCGGCGCCGCGTGCGAGCGCGATCTGCGCGGCATCGCCGACGATGTCCGCGGCCTCGGTGAGGAGCCACGCGGCCTCGATGTCGTGTCCGTAGGAAATCTCGTCGCCGGAGACGAGAGTCCAGTCGTCCTCAAAGAAAAGTCCGAGGTGCCAGGTGCGTTTGTCGAGGACCTTGCCGAGCATGAGGCCGACCAGTTCGCGCTGCGCAGCGCGCAGGGCGTCGTCGGGCCAGGCGCGCAGAAGATTCGTGTAGGCCTCCATAACGTGGAGATGCGTGTTCTGAGATTTGGAGGCGGCCGTTTCCATAACGGCGGCAGCGCGCGGCGAGAGTCGTTTCCAGTCCGCACCGAACAGCTCGAAGTAGCCGCCGTGCGTGCGATCGCGCGCGTGTTTCTCGACGAGGCGGTGCAAGGCGATCGCATGTTCGAGTGCCTCTGTGTTGCCGGAAGCACGCGCGTATTCGCTCAGCGCGTAGATGCCGAATGCCTGGCCGTAGATCTGCTTGCGCGTGTCATGCGGCGCGCCCTTGGCGTCGACCGCCCAGTAGAGGCCGGCGTTGGTCTTGTCCCAGAAATTCGCCATCAAGTCGTCGTAGGCACGCTGCGCCATCTCGAGGTATCCCGCGTCGGGCCAGCGACGGTGGGCCGCAGAAAACGTCCACAATATCCGGCTCGTGAGAAGCGAGCCGCGCGGGAAGCCGGGACGGACAGCTTCGTTCGAATCGACGAGTCCGACAAAGCCCCCGAGCTCGCGGTCAGGCGCCATGCGCATCCAGTAGGGGAGCAGGTTCTGGCGCAAGTCGGCCTCGGCGCGTGCGGCAAGGCCGGGCATCTCAGAGGCTCGCGCACTTGGAAGCAACTGGGCGGGGAGAAACGCGGCGGAGCACATGATGAGCAAAGTGAAGGGCCGGGTAAGTGGGACCATGATTAGAACGAAGGGGTTCGCACTGGAGGGAGAACGTTGCAGGCGTGTAGCGCAGGTAGCCCGCGATCTCCGAGCGCGGGTTTGTTCCGGAGTAGGGCAGGTCTTCGACCTGCCGACGCGGGTCGAAGACCCGCGCTACCCGAAAACAGTCTCTTGAAGCGTGTCTTCATCAATTCGCCAGCAGGAGTTCGAGGAGCTTGCGGTCGAGCTTGTGGCCTTGGAAGTCCTCGTAGGCAACGTCCTCGCGGCTACTGTCGACGATGCCGAAACTGCCGCGCAGGTTCCACATTGCCCAGCCCCAGCCGGCTTCCTTCCAGAGTGCTAGCAGGTCGCCCATCCAGCCGAGCATGGCGTCGTGCGGCGTCTTCGTAAAACAGCCCCACTCGCCGACGTGAATTGGCACGCCGAGCGCGACGAGCGGCTGCCATGTCTCGATGAGCTCGGCGCGGAGTCGCTCGCGATCCCAGCGCGTGCCGTCGGCGGCGATCATCGGCCACACGGGCTTCTCGAACGACTCGAATTCGTTCTTCGGCACCCATGTCGCTGTGTAGTGGCTGACCATTTTCGGAAGATAGCCGCGCGTGCTCTGCACGAGGCCGAGGTGTGCGAGTTCCAACACCGGCGTCTGACCGATGTCAGCGCCGTCGGCGACGATGATGCGCTCCGGATTCTCCGCGCGAATCGCGGCGACGAGCGCGGTGGCAATCTCCACGTAGCGGCTGTGCTCCTTCATGAACGGCGGCTCGTTGAACAAGTCGAAGCTCAGCCGCTCGGGCGGGATATCGCGGTAACGCTTCGCGATGAAACTCCAGTGATGCACGGCTGCCTCAAGCGCGCGCTCC
>DATKCJ010000127.1:0-10813 GCA_035513275.1 Opitutaceae bacterium | reverse complement strand
ATATCGCGGAGACGATGCTCATGCGACTCGCGCGCGGCAGCGGTGCCAGCGGACTCGCCGCTCCGCGACCTGTCGCGCGACACGGCGCCGCCACGCACCTGCGTCCGCTGCTCACGCTTGCCCATGCGGAACTCGTCGAGGCACTGCGAGCCGCCGGACTCGAGTGGCGCGAGGACGCGACGAACGAGGGCGACCGCTTCTTTCGCACGCGCGTTCGCATGTCGGTGATCCCGGCGCTCGAGTCCGCGTCGCCAGCCGACTTCCTCGATGCGGCGGCGGCGAGCCGCGAGTTGATCGAAGAGGACGACGACGCACTCGAGCAATGGGCGGATCGTGTCGCGCCCGATCGCGGCGCGAATCCGCTTCAGGCGGCACTTCTGCGCGATTGCCCGCGCGCGGTCGCGCGTCGCGTCTTGCAGCGCTGGCTGCTCGCGCAAGGAGGCGAGGGCACGCTTGGTCGAGCGGCGTTTGATGGGCTGCTCGGCGACGTGCTGGGCGTCGCGGCGTTTCGCCGGAGCGCAGGCGAGAGTGCGTTCATCCGTGGCGATGGGGCGTATGTTTTTTGGGAGGTCGTGGACGAGGCGGCAGCGCCTTGGGAGCCGTTTCAACTCGCTGTGCCGGGTCGCGCGACGCTGCCCGATGGCTCGGTGCTGGAGTGCACTTTGGAAACGCTTGATGACGAGGCTCGCCGTGCCCTTTTTTCAGGCGAGAAATCGGGTCCGCACCGGGTCTATTTGGGGTTTGAAGAGGCACTGCCAGCATGGTTCGCTGTCGGAACATGGAAGCCGGGGGATCGTTTCACTCCCCTGGGTGCGAAACATGAATCGAAACTGCAGGACCATTTCACGAACCGGCGGATCCCACGGGCGATCCGGCACCGGCTGCCTGTTGTCGCGGATTCCGCGGGCCGTGTGCTCTGGGTCCCGGGGCTGCCCCCGGCCGAGTGCGCGCGCGTCCAACCGGGGGCAACCCGCGTCGTTCGTTTGACATACCTCCCGCCCGAAACACTTTCCGATCAAACACATGGCTGAATCCGAAAAACCCAAGCGTCGCCCATTGAAGAATCTTCCGCCGGATCGATTCCAGCCGAAGGTATACCTCATTTGGGGCGCCCTCATTCTCGCAATGGTGAGCCTCTGGCTCTTCAACCCCGGCAAGCCCACCTCGCCGATGAGCCTGAAGGTCCAGGAAGTCGTCGAACTTGCCGAGAAGGGCGAAGTCCTCAAGGGCGCCATCAAGGCCGACTCCGCCGGCGGCAGCCGCGACTGGTCTGTCATCGAGGGCACGTTCAAGAATCCGCGCCACACCCCTGAAGGTGTCGAGACCAACGCTTTCAAGGCCACGGGCCGCCTGACCGACGCGAACCTCGAGCGCCTTCAGAAGACGCAGATCTTCGCCGAGGTGCCCGCCAACACGCTGGTCACACAACTGCTCTTCAGCATCCTGCCGTTCGTCATCATCATCGGCCTGCTGTATTTCCTCTTCGTGCGCCAGATTCGCAACGCGGGTCGCGGCGCGATGAACTTCGGCAAGAGCCGTGCGAAGCTCCTCACGCGCGATCGCGAAAAGATCTCGTTCAAGAACGTCGCGGGTTGCGACGAGGCGAAGGAGGAGGTCTCCGAGATCGTCGAGTTCCTGAAGGAGCCGAAAAAGTTTCAGAAGATGGGCGGCCGCATCCCGAAGGGCATCCTCATGGTCGGCCCTCCGGGCACGGGCAAGACGCTCCTCGCGAAGGCCGTCGCCGGCGAGGCGGACGTGCCGTTCTTCTCCATCAGCGGGTCGGACTTTGTTGAGATGTTCGTCGGTGTCGGCGCGAGCCGAGTCCGCGACATGTTCGAGCAGGGCCGCAAGAACGCGCCGTGCCTCATCTTCATCGACGAAATCGACGCAGTCGGCCGCCAGCGCGGCGCCGGCCTCGGCGGTGGCAACGACGAGCGCGAGCAGACGCTCAACTCGCTCCTCGTCGAGATGGACGGCTTCGACACCCAGGAAGGCGTCATCATCATCGCCGCCACGAACCGCCCCGATGTGCTCGACAGCGCGTTGCTGCGCCCGGGCCGCTTTGACCGCCAGATCTACATCGACCTGCCCGACCTCGTCGGCCGTGAGGAAATCCTCCGCGTGCATGCTGCGAAGGTCACGCTTGCCGACGATGTTGAACTCGGCGTCCTTGCGCGCGGCACTCCCGGACTCTCCGGAGCTGACCTCGCGAACCTGCTGAACGAAGCCGCACTGCTCGCCGCGCGCCGCAACAAGAAGAAGATCGAGATGATCGACATCGACGATGCGCGCGAGAAGGTGCAGTTCGGTCGCGAGCGCCGCAGGCTGATGGACGACGAGGATCGCAAGATCGTCGCCTACCACGAGGCAGGTCACGCGCTCGTGCAGGCGATCGTCGACGACGGTTCGCTGCCGATCCACAAGGTCACGATGATTCCGCGCGGCCGCAGCCTCGGCAGCACGATGTTCATTCCGAAGAAGGACACTCTCAATTACGCGAAGCGCCGGATGCAGGCGCAGCTCGCGACGCTGATGGGCGGCCGGATCGCCGAGGAAGTCGCCATCGGCGATATCACCAGCGGTGCGTCGGGCGACATCATGCAGGCGACCAAGCTCGCGCGCCACATGGTTTGCGATTGGGGCATGAGCGAGCTCGGACCCGTCGCCTACGGCGAGAACCACGATACCGTTTTCCTCGGCCGTGAAATCTCGCGCAGCGAAAACTTTAGCGAAAGCACCGCCGTGAAGATCGACTCCGAGGTCACCCGCATCATCAGCGAGCAGTTCGCGCGCGCGAAATCGATCATCGTCGAGCATCGCACCGACCTCGACAAGATCGCCGCTGCACTGCTCGAGCACGAGACAATCGAAGGCATCCACGTGAAGGAGATTCTTGAGAACGGCGCAATGACGTCGCCCATCTCGAAATACACGCCTCCGCCCGTCCTCGAGAAGAAGCCCGAACCGAAAGACGGTCCGAAGGGCAAGACCGCAGGCGGCGATGTCGCACCCGGCGGATCGCCCGCGCCGAACCCGGCGTGAGGGTCGGGGTAGCCCGCCGCGGAAGCGGCGGGACAATTTGGGCGAAAATGGTGGGTCAGATCCCTGCGCTCCCGCGCAGGGCTACAAGGATCCAGCCGTAGCCCGCCGCGTGAGCGGCGGGACTGTTCAGGTCAACCGACGGAATCCCTGTCCTCACGGACAGGGCTACATTCGGAGTTCACTCACGCCGCCTTCGTGCCGGTCGCGAGCAGCGTCTCGAAATTCGGCGGCGAATCCTCGCGCGAGACGACTGTGACCTCGACCTTCTGAAAACCTGCGCGCTTTAGGAAGCCGTGCAGCGCGCTTTCCTTGAAGCCGAGCCAAAGGTCGGCGTAAAGCTCGTGCGCCTTCTCGAAGTTGTGGGCTTTCAGGTCGAGCACGATCAACTGCCCGCTGGGTGCAAGGATTCGAAACGCCTCCTCGACCGCCTTCTGCGGATGTTGCGCGTGGTGGAGAGCCTGCGAGAGGATTGCGACGTCGACGCTCGCGGCCTCGAGTGGCACGCTCTCGATGTCGCCAAGGATGTAGGTCACGTTCTCCAGCGAATTCTTCCGTGCGAGTTCGGTGCCGAACTCGATCATCCGCGGAGAATTGTCGACGCACCACACGTGCTGCGCGCGGCGCGCGAGGAGTTGCGAAATCATTCCTTCGCCGGCACCCAGGTCGGCGATCCGCAGGTGTGGCACGAGTCGAAGCGCAAGGTGGCCGATGCCCTCCCACGAGCGGCCGGGGCAGTAATTCTTGCCGAGGCGGCCCGCGACGAGGTTGAAATACTCCTCCGCCTGGCGCCGCCGGCGCGCGATGATGCGCTCGAGGTTCTCGGCGTCCTCGACCGCCTCGGGCTGGCTGGCGACTGCCTTGCAAGCGGCGTCGATCAGCGAGCGTGTGTCGGTGTCGAGGTGGTTGGCGAACGAGTAGTAGGCGCGCTTGCCGTCGCGGCGATCGGTGACGAGCTCCGCCTGGCGGAGCAGCGCGAGCTGCGAGGAGATGCGCGACTGCGCCATGCCGAGGATTTCCTGCACCTCCGCGACGGAGAGCTCCTCGCTCTGGAGCAGGTTGAGCAACCGCAGTCGGGTGGGGTCGGCGAGAAGTTTCAGCGTGTCCCAGGCGGACTTCATTTCGCCGAACGTTGGAGGATTGCGCGGCGGTGTGCAAGCGGGCGCCTGCGGCGAAGCACCAACCTCCAGAGAATCTACAAACACGAAACACCGCTTTGAGGCCTGCTGATTGGTCATTCACTGGAGGTTGGATGTTGGAGCTTGGAGTTTTTCGCCAAGCAACCCGCCGCTTGTCTTCCGGCGTCGGTTGCCCAGCGTAGTCGGTTCACGTGAGCGAAACGGCAGGCAATCCAAACGACACAGGGCCGCGCAGGACATCACTTGGGGTGATTTTCCTGACGCTCTACATCGATCTGGTCGGCTTCTCGATTTTCTTCCCGCTGTTTCCGTCGATGCTCGACTACTACCTCGGTCGGGAGGGAAGCGGCGGACTGCTCGGCTGGCTGCTCATGCAGGTCGAGGCGCTCACGAGATTCTCAAACATCGAAAGCCATTACACGGAGGTGTTGTTCGCTGGCTTCCTCGGCTCGATCTACTCGCTGCTCCAGTTTGTGTTCGCACCGTTCTGGGGCGCGCGTTCCGACCGGCTCGGCCGCCGAAATGTGCTTCTGCTCACAGTGGCAGGCACGGCGGGGAGCTACCTTGTGTGGATGTTCAGCGGATCGTTCCTGCTCTTCATCGTGTCGCGCCTGATCGGCGGACTCATGAGCGGCAATCTCTCAGTGGCGACAGCCGCCGTTGCCGACGTGACGAGCCGCGAGAACCGCGCGAAGGGCATGGGCTTGATCGGTGCGGCGTTCGGGCTCGGCTTCATTACCGGTCCGGCGATCGGCGGATTTGCCGCAGGGTGGAACATTCTCGACACATTTCCGGAACTCGCGGCGATCGGCGCAAATCCGTTCACGGTGCCCGCAGCGGTCGCGTTTGTGCTCTGCGCGGTGAACTTCTTCTGGATCCGGGCGCGTTTCGTGGAGACGCGAGTCGCCGGAACTTCGGGGGCTCCGGTCGTGCGTGAGCGAAACCCGCTCGCGCTTTTCCGCGTCGACTCGGCGGAAATCCGCCGGGTGAACATAGTGTATTTCCTCTACGCACTCTGCTTCAGCGGCATGGAGCTGACGCTCGCTTTCCTCGCGGTGGAACGGCTCGACTACACGGTGAGGCAGTTGCCACTGGTGTTTGTGTTCATCGGCGTGGTGTCGATCCTGACGCAGGGCCTGGTTGTGCGCCGGCTTGTGCCTTCGATCGGCGAGAAGCTCACCGCGCTGATCGGGATTTTCCTCGTTGCCGTCGGCTTCGTGGGCCTGGCCTACGCAAGCGGGACGAGCGGGATGTATTGGAGCATGGCCGCGGTCGCGATGGGCTCCGGCCTTTCGAACGCTGCGCTTTCGGCAATCATCTCGCTCTACGCGGGACAGGAAGTGCAGGGCAAGATGCTAGGAATTTTCCGCTCGCTTGGATCGCTGGCGCGCACGATCGGCCCGGTGCTTGCGGGAATGACCTATTGGTGGTTCGGGTCGGCGGCGACCTACGGTGCGGTCGGCATCGTCTTGATTGTGCCGTTCATGATCGCGACGACCTTGCCGCCGCCGGGGAAGTGAGGGTAGGGCAGGTCTCTGACCTGCCACGGGCTTCGCGGGTCAAAGACCCGCGCTACGGCGCCCTACCTACACCCGCCGCAGCAGAAACGCGCCGGCGCCGTCGTGCCCGCTTTCCCACGGCCGGCTCTCGATTGAGCGCTCGAGCGTGAAACCGGCGCCTACCTCCGTGAGAAACGCGGTGACCACGCCTGCGTTTTCCTCGGGTTCGAGGCTGCACGTGCTGTAAACGAGCTTCCCACCAGGCGCGACGAACGCCGCGGCAGCGCGGAGCAACTTGAGCTGCGTCGCAGCTTGCTCCATCGGATCCCCGGGCCGCAGCCGCCAACGGGCGTCGACCCGGTGTCGAAGCACTCCTGTGTTCGAACAAGGCGCGTCGAGCATGACGGCCTCAAACTGCGCCGGGAGCGAGCGAGTGCCCAGCGCCGCCGCATCGAGCGCCAGCACGTCGGACGCGATGATCTCCATGCGCGCTCCGTCTGGATTGGCAGCGCGGTAGCGGGCGACGTTTTCCTCGAGCCGTGGGATTCGCGGACCCGGCTGATCGACGCAAACGACACAGCCGCCCGGCCCCACCTTTTCGGCGAGTTGGAGTGCCTTGCCGCCGGGCGCGGCGCATAGATCGAGCACAGTTGAGCCTGGCGTGGGCGCAAGGAGTTCGGGCGCGAGGCGCGTCGCCGGGTCCTGCACGTAGGCACGGCCCGACGAGAGGAGAGCGAGCGCATCGTCCCAGTGACCAGACTTGAGCCGGAAGAAGCCGGCCCATGGGGTTGGCTGGAGCCATTCAGGAGCTTCGGCCCCGGGTGCGAGGCGCAGGTGGACGTCTGCCGGGCGTTGGTCCCATTCGAGGAGGTCGATCGTCGCGCCGCGTCCGAAGTTCGCGACCCAGCGGTGGACCAGCCACTCCGGATGGCTGAAAAAGAGCGCTAGCTCGGCGGCTGAGGCGGAGGCTGGATCGGGTGGTGGCACCCGAAGTGCGAGCGCGGCTTTGCGGAGGACCGCGTTTACCATGCCCGATTCGGCTTTTGAGCAGATTGCGCGGGTCATGCCGACGGCGTGGTCGACGACGAGCGCGGGAGCGGCGTCGGTGTTTTCGATGATCTCGGCGCCGGCTATGTGGAGGATTGCACGCAGCCGGGGGCGGGGAGTCCGGCGCAGGAGCGGGGCAAACGCAGCCTCGAGCCGGGAATGGTTCCGGATGGCCGCGGAAAGGAGGTCCTGACAGCGGGCGCGCTCTGTGCCGGGCAGGCCGGTGGCGAATCTTTCGAGCAGCCAATCGACGCGCCCGGGCTCGCGCAGCCAGCGAGCCGCGAGTTCGACGGCAAATGTCCACCCATCGGAGGGTTGCGGAGGAGACATCGGACGGATGAGACACAGTTTGACATCGCGACGCAATCTCCACTGAACTGGACCCTTACTTTACACGTTCACGGCATTATGAATTCCGAAGCAGTCCTTGAGTTGATCGCGACCAAACCTGAGTTGAAGGCCTCCAAGGCCAAGCTCGAGTCCATGAAGTCGGGGGCATTCGTTATTCACCGTAGCTGGGGGTTTGGCCGGATTCAGGAATACGACACCGCCAGCCGGAAGCTGGTCATCGATTTCGACGGCAAGCCAGGTCACTCGATGGACCCGGTGTTTTGCGTGAACACGATGGAGGTGTTGCCGACGGAGCACCTGCTCGTGCGCCGGATCACCGAGCCCGAGAAGATCAAGGACTTGATTGAGAACAACCCGGTCGAGCTCGTGATCGACGGATTGCGGGTATGCGAAGGCCATGCAACGACCGCGCTCGACCTCGAGCAGACGCTCACGCAAGTGGTCGGTCCGGACAAGTTCAAGCGCTGGTGGACCTCGGTGAAGAAGCAGCTCGCGAGCGACCCACGCGTCGGCGTGCCGGCCAAGAAGACCGAGTGCTACGTCCTCCGCGAGGAGCCCGTGAGCGCTGAGGACGAGATCCTCGAGCAGTTCAACGGCACACGCTCGGCTCGCCGCCGCATTACGCTCGCAGGCGCGCTGCTCGCCTCGATGGGCAAGAAGGCCCCGAGCACGGAGACCACGGCGTTTGTCCTCAAGGAGATCGTCGGCTCGGTGAAGGACAGCAACCAACTCGGAGCCGCGGAGCGCCTCGAGGGCGCTTGGGTCCGCAACGACCTGGCAGGCTACACGGGCGACGACGTTTCGCAGTTTTCGCCGACGCCCGAGGAACTCGTGGCCGACACGCACGCTCTCGTCGACATCGCCGAAAAGCTCGGCACCACGCAGCAGCACCGTTTCCTCGAACTGGTCCAGCATGCGCACCCGCTCGAGTGGAAAGAGCTTGTGCTGAATCTGCTCAAGAACAGCTCGGGCAAGTTCACCACCGAGTGCATCAATTTTCTCGTCGAGAACGACTGCACCGATCTTCTCGCCGCCACGCTCCAGCGCTGGAAACTCGAGCAGAATCTGCGCGCGCCGGTCCTCCTGTGGATCGTGAAGAATCGCGCCTCGCGCAAGTTCGCGAAGCTCCTGAGCGACATGATCACGCCGCGCCTGCTCAGCTCGATCTTCTTCGCGATCGACTACGAGGCGCTCCAGACCGCCGGCGCACGCCGCATCCCGCTGGCCGACATCCTCAGCGAGGACAAGGAGCTGATTCCCGACCTTCTCTCGACTTCCGATCCCGAGACCGCGCGCGACCTCGCGAACAGTCTCATCCTCAACCAGGGATTCGAGGAGCTCACGAAGAAGTCGTTGCTCGCACGGTTCATCAAGCAGTTCCCCGCCATCCAGTCGCTCGTCTCGAGCGAGGCCGAGGACAAGGGCGAGGTGCTCCTCGTCTCGCGCGGCAGCTACGAGCGCAAACACGCCGAATACGAGGAAATCGTGCAGAAGAAGGTTCCTGAGAACAGTCGTGCCATTGCCGCAGCCCGCGAGCACGGCGATCTCCGCGAGAACGCCGAATACAAGATGGCCAAGCAGGACCAGTCGCTGCTGCTCGCCCAGAAGGCGCAGCTCGAGCGCGACCTGCGCAACGCGCGCGTCACCGACTTCACCGAGGCTTCGGTCGACCAGATCGGCGTTGGCAGCATCGCCGACTTGAAGGACCCCGACACCGGCGCGCTCATCAGCTACACGATCCTCGGCGTTTGGGACGGCGATCCCGACAACCAAATCATTTCCTACAAGACACCGCTCGGCATGGGCCTGCTCTCAAAGCGGGTCGGCGAGCAGGTGAAGATCAAGGTCGGGACGGAAGAGCACAACTTCGAGGTCTTGGCCATCCGCCGCTACGTCGACGCGAAGTAGGCGCGCGGCGCGCAGTTGCCCTCATGGTAGCGCGCCCATCTCCGAGGGGCGCGAAGACCTCGAAAGCGGCACAGGAGTGCCGCACTCCAAGACGCTGTCGCGAAGCTCTGGCGATCCCGCTGCGCCGAAGGCGCCTTGGACTGCGCCGCTCCCGCGGCGCTTTCTCGATCGATCAGCTGAGCAAAGCTTACATTCAAAGGCGTCAGTCTTGGAGCTTTCGTGCGCTACCGCTCAGAGCAGCTTCGCGAGTGCGTCGGCCGCTTCCTTGAGCTTCGGATCGATCTCGAGCGCCTTTTGGTAGGCTTCGCGCGCGCCGGTGGAGTCGCCCTTGCGCTCCAGCACGTTGCCGAGCCGGTGCCATGCGTGCGCGACCGACGGCAGGCCCATGGCCTGCACTGACGCGGCGATGTATTCGCGCAGCGCGGCCTCGCCGCGATCGAGTCGTTTGCCTGACAGTGCCGCCACGCGGCCGATCTGGTAGAGCGATGCGAAGTGTCGGGGGTTCGCCTGCAGAATGTCTTCGAGCATGGTGAAGGCCTCGTCGTGGCGTCCCGTCCCGATCATGAGCTGGGCGAGCGCGAACCGCGCCTCGCTGTTTTCAGGCTGGAGGCGGATCGCGTTTCGGTAGTTCCTCTCGGCCTCTGACCACTTCTCCTCGTGCTGGTAAAGCCCGCCGGAGATCACCGCTCCACGATAAGGGTCGATCTTTGCGATGTCTTTCGCCTCATCGTAGGCCTTGTCGATGCCGCCACCGGCGATCCACGGGGCCTCGCGGTAAAACTCGACCAGCCCGTTGCGGATTGCGAGGTTGCTGGGGTCGAGTGCCGCGGCCTTCTTCAGGGCAGCAAGAGTCTTGCGCGCGAGGCTGAGCTGCGAGAGCGCCCCGGCGCCCCGTGCCTGGTTGCCGTAGGCCTCGCCGAGGTCGCCCCAATACATCGCGCTGTTGGGGACAATCTTGACCGCCTCCTCGAGGCGCGCGGCGACAGTTGCCCAGTCGCGCTGCCGCTTCGCGAGCCGCGCAAGATAGTAGAGCGCCTCGTCGGCGCGCGAATCGCGGGCGAGGATCGTCTCAAACGCCGCCCGCGCCTCGCCATCCCGCCGTGCGAAGTAGTGCACCTTCGCCGCCTCGAGGTCGGATGCTTGATCGGCATGGGCGGCCGGAAACGGCAGTGCTAATAAGAGAACGGCGAGAAGAATTGGAACGGAGACTCGGGATGCAAAAGTCATGGGATCGGGCGCTTAATGGGGCGAAATGTGGAGTCTCCGAAGCACTCCTCAGAGACAATCGAATTCCGGGCAGCGTGTCAGGCAACCTGGCGAGCGGGTGAAATCCCCGAGAGTTCCCTGCCGTGGGCACGCTCGACTTCGCGGAGATCGTAGGCTGCCTGCAGGTTGAGCCAGTTGCGAGGATCGACTCGAAAGAAGCGCCCAAGGCGGGCCGCCGTGTCTGCCGTGATCGAGCGGCGGCCGGCGAGAATCTCGCTAAGCCGGCTTTGAGGGATGCCGGTTGCCTTTGCAGCTGCGAGTTGGGTGATGCCCATCGGCGCAAAGAACTCGTCGCGGAGAATGATGCCGGGATGGGTGAATGAAGCGGGTTTGGCCATGGTAAGGGTCCTCAATGGTAAACTGAGATCAGTTCGCTTCTGACCACGCGGCTGCAATCAGACGCCACGTCCTGATCCTTTCGGTCTTCCTTCTCCGTTCTCGGGCATCAGGCAACCGAAAAGTGGGCGTGTGCCCGAGGTTCGACGATTGAGGTCTCCTGGTCATCGCTCTCTTCGCGCAAGCAACAACCGTCGAATCGCTGCGGGATTATCGCGCATGTCACGC
>DATKCJ010000126.1:0-7851 GCA_035513275.1 Opitutaceae bacterium | reverse complement strand
ACGTCCCGTCGCGTCGAGCCATCCCTCAGCTCCCGGCTCGAACTTGGCGCGGCTGCGAAGCCGCAACTCGCCGCCCGCGTCCTGAAACGCCGCGGCCATGCGCGAGTCGAGGGCGTGCCGGCTGATGCCGATCGCGGGCTGAGGGAAGTTGCTGCGGCCGACTTCGCGGCCGGCGATGTGCCACAACATCGCATCGTGGCGCGGTGCGTCGGTGAGAAGCGGCTCGAGCGCGAGCGCCTCGATCGTCGCGCCGTCGAGCCCCGCGATGAATTCGCCGCACACGCGGTGCCTCGGCAGGTCGCCTGCCTCGTGGATCACAACCGGCACGCAACGCTGTCGAAGCGCGATCCCAGTGGCGAGCCCGGCAAGCCCGCCGCCCGCGATCTGGATCGTCTTCACGTGTCTTGCCGACTCGGTGCGAGTCGGCGTCTGCGAAGGGAAGGCAGGATGCGGGTTGTCCCGGGTTCGATGAGGAACAGCACGTGGGTAAGGTGCCATTGCCCGGTGAAAAGGCAAACTTGCGCAATCGCATGCGGATCACGGCCTGCCGGCTGCACCCGGCCGGTCAGTGTACTCTATCGGAGCGCCTCGATGGCAGCGCCGAAGTTGATGTGGAAGACCGAATTTCCTAGGAGAAGGGCAGGCACCGATTTTATGCCGGCTGTTTCGGCCTCCGCAACGCGGGACTTCTCGGCACCAAGGTGCACGACCTCGACGTCGAACCGCGCCGGGTCGAGTGCGGCTGCGATGCTGTTCTCGGCGGCGACACAGACCGGGCAACCGGCGTGGTAGAATGTGGCTTTGGTTTTCATGGGATCTTCCGACTTTGGGTTGGAGGTCCGGCAGACGAGCCGGGGTTCGCCGATGAGTGTCGCACAAATGCCTGAAGAGCGGCAGAGGGCACGATTCGGTGGTCGGTTACCGTTTTGTTCCCCATTCACACGCCGTGTGTTCCTGGTAACCTGAAGAGGTGCCTCGCATCGAACCCACGAGTCGGTAGAAACGGGCCCATCCCAGCCATGAAGCGCAAGGGCAAACACCTCAGCATCCCGGAGCGCGCAGCCTACCGCCGGCTCGAGGATGTCGTTGGCTGCAAATGGTCCGCAGCGGTGCTGGCGGCAATCGGCCGCGGCGTCACACGCCCGGGGCAGCTCGAGCGGTTCATTCCCGGAATCTCGACGAAGGTGCTCAACGAAAGGCTTCGCAAACTGATCGACTACGAACTGATTACGCGCAGCGAATATTCCGGAAAGGTGCTGCGCGTGGAATACTTACCCACGGGGACGGGCAAGAAGCTCTCCGAAATAATCGAGCGAATCCGCGACCTGGACGAGGAGCACGCCGGCCGGCAATAGAATGCAGAGCAGCGACGACGGCGCGTCGACGATCGCCTCTCAGTGACGGCTGCTGCTCGAGCGCCGCACGGCGACCATGCGGTAGTAGCCGCGAAATCCAGTGGTCACGGTCCACTTCCAATGCCGGCGGTCGAGCCCGAGCGCCATCGGCAATTCCTCGCCGAGGAATCCGGCCTGGATGCTGACGCACGCGTCGTGTTTCGCGACTGCGCTTAAACTGAACGGCGCGAGCAACCGAATCTGCCAGACGTGGAGTTTTCGGCGCGCCGGCTCGGAGAACACGATCACGCGCGCGTGCTGCTGCATCATCTGTCCGATGCCCGCGAGTTCCTCCGCGGTAAACTGGTGCAGTATCAGGTTGCCGATCACGACCGATTGACTCGCGTAGTTCTGAAAATCCAGCAGGTCGGTTTGAAGCCAGCGCCAGTGGTCGGGCCAGTCAGGCGGTCGCGGCCAGAAGTCGAGCCCGGTGTAGCGCACGGGTCCGATCGCGGCGGAGAGTGAGAGCCCGAGTTCGCCAGTGCCGGCGCCAAGTTCGAGGATCGAGTCGCGCGGCGCGCTCACGCGCTTCAGCGCGCGCGCAAACCAGCGCTCGGCACCCATGATGAAATTGATCAGTCGCAGATCACGCCGGTTTCGCAACGCGGCGGGATGGTCATGGGGCAGAGAGTCGAGGATCTCCGGTTGGATGGTCCGAAACACGGCGCAACACTGGACGCGGCGCCACCGAAAGGCAAACGCCTGTCGCAAGAGTTCACAATTGATTGGCAGGTGCGCACCGGGACCAGAGCCGCGGCAAGGTCAGGGGCCGCCGGCGCGAAGTAGGCGATGACGCGAGGCCGTCGCCCAGCCTGGCGCGCGGCGGTCGAGGCTTCGGTCTCGCATGTCCCGATTGCCGGATTGCATCGCGTCTGCCTCGCCCAAGGATTCCGGGCGCGTGAACGATTGGGTGAACAACATCGAGGGAACGGGGATGTGGGCGGCGCCGCTGTTCACATTCGTTTTCCTTGTCGCTTCGTTCCTCATGATCTGGCGGCTCAACGCGATGACCGAATACGGCTTCGAAGGCACCGCGGTCGGCACGCTGGTCATGCCCTATTGCTCGGGGCTCTCGAACTTGATCTTCGTTTTCGTGATGGGCCATCGCGGCGGCTCGTCGGAGGCGGTGCTCACCAACGCGATCGTCAACAACGCCACCAACCTCACGCTGCTCATCGGCCTGCCGGCGCTTATCTGGGGCATGAACGTTATCCCGACCAAGCGCGCGAAGAAGCGCGACGCCGACCAGCACCGGCTCAATCGACTCTCCCTCGTGCTCACGATTCTCGCGGCGATCTTTTTTAGCGGCGTGCTCTGGGCGCTGGGGCGCGACGGGCGCGTGAATTTCTTCGACGGCCTCGTGCTCGTGGGCCTCTTCGGGTTTTGGCAATGCCTTCACGTCATCGAGGTGCTCAAGCACAATGTCCGCAACAAGCGCTCCCTGAATCCGGTGCGGCTGCTCGTGGATTTCACCGCGGTCGGCGTCGGCGCGTGGGCGCTTTACGTGAGCATCGACTGGCTCGTCGCGTGGATATCGACCGCAAACGGCTCTTTCGTGAATGCCTCGATGCTCGGCTGGCTGAGCGGATGGCTGATGGTCGTGCCGAATGCGATGCTGGCGCTCTATTACGGATGGCGAAACCGCGCCGACATCGTCTACAGCTCGCAAGTGGGCGACGGACACATCTGCATCCCGCTCGGCGTGGGAATCTTCGCACTGTTTGCGCCGGTCAACGTCACGCCGCAATTGCAGGACGGCATCGTGCTCCTCGCAGGCGCGGCGGTCGTGCACCTGCTCTTTGTCTCGGTGCTTGGCCGGATGCCCCGCTGGATGGGTGCGGTGCTCGTCGCGGCCTACGGGTATTTTCTCTATCGCGGGCTGCTTGGGTAGGGAAGCGGCGCTCGCGCGCGGAGATCGGAGTTCGGAGTTTGAAGATGAGAATGCTGAATGACGGAGTGCGGACTGGCTGGGGTAGGTTGCGCGCTTGTCGCGCAACGTGGCGCGACGAGCGCGCCACCTACTTTGCTTCTGAAATGTAGGAGCGGCTTTATGCCGCGACAATGCGGCGAACGACTGCGATTCGGTCGCGGCGTAAAGCCGCCCCTACATTCAGATCCCGGCGGGACTAAGCTATTCCGCTTTCAGCGGATCCGCGCGAAACTTTTCGGTCATCTCCACGAACGGCACCTGCGCCTTCAGCCACGCCGGGCGCTTCCGGATGTCGGTCATCGCCGCGGCGATGTTGTTGCAGACCAGAATGCAGCCCCCGCCGAGCACCACGAAGACATCGAAGGCCGTGCCACCGGAGTCCCGCGCAAACTCAAACTCGCCCGGCGAGTATTTGCGCATGCTGGTCTCGCGGCTGAGCGCGGCCGAGTCGCTCGCAATGGTCGCCATAAAGCTCGATGGGCGCGGTCCGCTGTAATAGGCCACCGACGTGACGCCATCGAGCTTGAGGATGGCCCACTCGTCGAAGACCGGCTCACCGAAGAGCGCAGTCATGCGCGAGCCGCAAGCTTGGATCAGGTTGATGGCGTCGTTCCATTGCATGGCAGACTTCTACCTCGACCGGTGCGATTGCCAAGCCCCGACACGGCGATCCTCCGATTAACTGCGAGGAGCGCCTCGCCTTGATGCTCCCGTCAACGCTCCTTGTGGTGCTGAACTCCGCGTTGGGAGTTCCGCCTTTAGACGGCTCCGTTCTCCGCGGAAACGCGGAACTCCAAACCAACCGATCAGCGACGGCGTTGCAGCATGAGCAGTTCGCCATTGGTCGGGGAAGGGTTCGCCTCCAAGGATTGACTGGAACTGCACAACCCGCGCGCGTAGCTTCCCGGGACTGGCGCGCCAGCAACGGTCCATGCTCCGCTTTCTAAAGGCAAATCCCTCGGTCCGAGTGACGATCGTCTACGGTCTCTTCGCGCTGACGTGGATCGGCTACTTCAGTTTCTATCTCGAGCCGGACGTGACCCAGCCAAACCTCTACTGGTTCCTGCGTCGCTACGAGGCGATCGCCTTCGCGATCATGACGGCTTGCCTGTTCTTCCTTCTTGTCCGGAGCGAATTTGAGAACCGGCAGATCATCGAGCGCGCTCTGCGCACGAGTGAGGAACTGTTCACTACCGTCACGCGTCTCTCGCCGGCGGGCATCTTCCGCACGGACTCCGCGGGCGTGTGCACCTACGTGAACGAGTCATGGGTGACCATCACGGGTGTGCCAGGAGGCGTCGGCCTGCCGTGGATCGTGGCGATCGCGCCGGAGGATCCCGATGCGGTCGCGCACGACTGGGAGGCAAGCCGCGAGGCGAGGGTGCCCATGCGCGCCACCTTGCTGCTTCGGCGTCCGCCATTTGAAGTGCGCTGGCTGCAGGTTGAAGTGCATCCGGAAGGTGCGGACTCAGGCGCGGGATTCGTCGGTGCGATCGCGGACATCACCGAGGGCAAGCTTGCTGAAATCGCAATGCAGGAGTCCGAGGCGCGCTACCGCACGTTGATCGAGCGGATCCCGGCGGTCACGTTCACCGCGTTGCTCGATGACAAAAACACTTTCACCTTCATCAGCCCTCAGGTGCGAACCATGCTCGGCTTCACGGTTGAGGAGTGGATTGACTCGCCGGGACTTTGGCTGGAGCAGATGCACCCGGAGGATCGTTCGCAGGCGGCAAACGCATTGTTCGGGAAGAAGGAAGGTCCCGTCCGTTGTGAATACCGCCTCCTTCGGAAAGACGGCGGCATCCGCCGCGTGGTGACCGAGGCCGCGACCTTGCGCGGCGAGGCCGGCGGGGAGTCGCACCTGCACGGGCTGATCTTCGACGTCACGGAAATGCGCCGGACCGAGGCGGCTCTGGAGCAACTTAACCGCCGCTACGAAGCCGTCGTCAACTCGCTCGATGGCATCGTGTGGGAGCTCGATGTGGCGACCTTCCGGCATACGCTCGTGAGCGACCAGGCAGAGCGCGTGCTCGGATTCAGGAGCGAGGACTGGCTGCGCGAGTCGGGTTTCTGGATGCGGCACGTGCACCCCGACGACTCGCACAAGGCAATGGCCCACTACAAGGAGGTCATCCAGACCCGCACGACGAAGGCAGTTGATTATCGCCTGCTCGGGCATGCCGGGCGCACAGTTTGGGTGCACGACGCGGTCTCGCCGGTCGTGGTGGGCGATCGCGTCACCAAGCTGCGCGGAGTCATGATGGACGTCAGCGAGCGCAAGCACTTCGAGCTCGAGCTCAGCCGCCTGAACGAGGAGTTGGAGAAGCGCGTCGGCAAGCGCACATCCGAGCTCGAGGCGGTCGTTGATGAACTTCGGTCGTTCAGCTATTCTGTCTCGCACGACCTTCGCTCGCCGTTGCGTGCGATCCAGGGCTTCGGTCTCGCGCTCGATCGCGAGTATCGCGATCGACTCGACGAGACGGGCCGCGACTACCTGCACCGCATCCTCGGCTCCGCGGATCGCATGACCAAGCTCATCGAGGATCTGATCACGCTCTCGCGCGTGACACACATAGAGATGCGCACCGAGCCGCTCGATCTGACTCGCATCGCCGGGGAAGTCGTGGCCGACCTGCGGACGTCGGAGCCACTGCGGCGCGTGGAGATGAAGATCGCGCCCAACCTCATTGCGGCGGGCGACGCCCGGCTCGTGCGCGTGATGCTGGAGAACCTGCTCGGCAACGCGTGGAAGTTCACCTCGCGCAAGCTGCAGGCCTCGGTCGAGTTTGCCGCACTCGAGCAACGCAGCGGCAAGACAGTGTTCTTCGTGCGGGACGACGGCGCCGGCTTCGACCAGGAATTTGCCTCGAAGCTCTTCATGCCCTTCCAGCGCCTGCACCGCGTCACAGAATTTCCCGGCACGGGAATCGGACTCGCAACAGTCGCACGTATCCTCGGCCGCCACGGCGGCCGGATCTGGGCCGAAGGCCGCGAAGGATCCGGAGCGACGTTTTATTTTGAGCTGTGAGAGCAACCGCTAAGTTTGAGCCAAGAATCATGGCCCGATGTGGCTCAGCCACGCCGGCGACGAATGCGTGAGAAAGTCGGGGTGATACACAATGAAACTGATGAGACCACTCTTTTTCGCGGCCGTGTTGGTCGCTTGGTCATACGCAATTGCGCCGGCTGGCGGAGAGCCGGCCATGCCAAAGCGCGAATATTTTGAGTTTGGGGAGCGACCTGAAAAGGCTATCAGAGTTTCGATCATCGAGCTGATCGCGAATCCTCAGAAGTATCACAAGAAGCGGGTCTGTGTGGTGGGACTGGTCATTCTGGGTCGCGAGGGTCCTGGGCGTATGCACCCGGATACAGGAGGATTGCTCGATGACGCGAATCGTATCGATTTGGGTCTCCCGGACGACCTCTCCAAGCAGGCGGACGGGGTTCCAGTGAACAGCGGAATCGTGTGTGGTCCGTTTTACGCCGACATTGGAAAGGGCGGCGAAGTTGTGGGCCGTATCATCTCAATCGAGTATCTCAAAGTCGAAATTGTGCATGAGAAAGGGAACTCAGAACAAGGGTAGGCGTCGCCTATAGTCCCTCGTAGGCGGGGCGTAGGTTTTGCTGTAGGCTGTCGTAAGGGTAGGCAATACGACGCAGATGACAGAGCTAAGGGAGACGGGAGAAGTGCTCGAGGGATTTGGGCGGATTTTCATACCGCGACCCTGCAAACCTGCGCGGCCATGCAGGCAGGATGCCTGCGTTACTTTCGAAATCGAACGCGCCCCTCGGCGATGGGCGCGCTACCTCGGAGTCCGATTCATTCGAGAATCGAGAATCCGAAAGTGAAAATACGGATCCGCGGAAGCGGAGTCGCGGCGTAAAGCCGCTCCTACAGTTCAGCAGGCGGAACGCGCCCCTCGGAGATGGGCGCGCTACCTCGGAGACAACTTCGATCAGCCAATCCGCCCGTTCGGCTCCGCTCAGGGCGCCCTGAGCCTGTCGAATGGGCGCAATCCGAAATCCGCACTCCGCAATCAGGCGCCGCCACTGGCGGCGCCTACTTCATCCGCTCGAAGCTGCGTTTCAGGAGCGTGAGGTCGTCGGCGTTTTTGTTGCGCTCGCGGATGGTGGCGACGATGCCGGCTTCCTTCTCGTTCTTGGTGGGCGCATGGGTCTCGTAGAAGACGCCGAACTTACCGGGCCACTCGAGATTCGCGAGGCGATAGGCGGCGTCGATGTCCGACGGATCGTGGCGAGCCGCGTCCTCAGGCGTGCCGTCGCCCTTCTTGAGTTCGATCGTCGCGAAGGTGCCGCCTTTGCGGGGCGTGACCGCGTCGAACGCGGTGTCGTAGAATTCGACGCAGTCGGAGAGGATTTCAACGACGCTGAATCCCTTGTGCAGGAGCGCGCGCTCCATCATCTCGCACATGTGCATCACCTGGCCGGAGTGCGTGCGCGCGACGAACGTGGCGCCGCTCGTGATGAGCTTGCGCATGGGGTTCACTGGCGCGTCGACAGCGC
>DATKCJ010000125.1:0-4108 GCA_035513275.1 Opitutaceae bacterium | reverse complement strand
TGCGCATTTGCCGGGATGGCCGGCGCAATCATGAGGATGATAATGAAGACAAGATAACGTTTCATGTTCTTAGGTGTCAGTTCGAGGGGATTCAGACAGGCACTTGCTCCATGGGCCGGCTCTGGAATCGTTCGCTGCCGGCTGGACGTGGCAGCATGAAGGCTGTTTCGCCCGACCGAGGCAAGATTCTCCTCGCGGGTGCGCGGCATCCTTCCTGGTTTGAGGGCTGGCATCTCGATCCAGAGCCAGACGACGCGATTCCTGCTCAGCCCTTCCGCGTCGGACGGATTGTGATCAATTCCTTCAGGTCAGCCGGTGTTGCGATCACGTGCTCCGGCTGCGCGGATTCAATCTCTTCGCGGGAACCAAATCCCCACAAGACGCCGGCGCCCGGCAGTCCGTTCCGATGGGCCGCCTCGATATCGACCGCACGGTCGCCGATCATGATTGTAGCGCGATCGACCAAACCCTTCGCCTTCAAGCCTTCGATTTGCTGCCACTTCTTGGTCCCAACTTCGCCGCCGTCGACAAACCTAAAAAACCGACGGACACCAAACATCTCCAAGACGCGTTCGGCGATGTCTGTGCGCTTCGATGTGCAGACACCCATCGGGACACCTGACGCATCGAGATCCCTCAATCCTTCAGCAATCCCCTCGTAGAGAACGTTCTCCCTGTAACCCACCGCGAGGTAACGCTCTCGATACTTCGCCACGTATGGCGCGATCTCCTCGAGACTCGACAGGCCGGCGAGCGCTCGAAAAGCCTCGTCAAGCGGAGGACCGATATGGACGTGTAGATCGCTCGCTTCCCGCGCGGCATGTCCGAAATGGACGAGCGCGTGATTGAGCGAACGAACGATACCGACGGCGGGATCGCTGATCGTTCCATCGAGATCAAAGAGGAGGCGCACTGGAGTGATCATTTGTGGGGCGTGTTCATTTCCGCCCTGACCCCCACGCCTTGGCCCCGGCTATCATGAGAAGCCCACCCGCTGCACCGACACCGCCCACAAACCAGCGCAGCATCAACGCATGCGAATCCGAAGTGCGAATCACGCGCATCACACTGTCGCCGGGCGCGTCGGGATTGTAGCGAATCCGGACGGTGCTGCCGATGGCGGGTTGGGCGTCCCTTGCTTCGGCCTCCGAATGCCACTCGGGAGACGAGCCGCCATAGGTTTCGCGATCACCGGTGTAGCTCCGACTTTCAACTTCGAACTGATAGTTGATCTCGTGCCGGTATCTCCTGCCTGCGGGACGGCGATAGGTCGAGCGCGTCTCCGCTGAGACAACCCTCGCATCGATCTCTGGCCACTGGGTCATCGCTTCGACGCGACCACGACTCCAGATCATCCAGGGAAAGATGAACCCGCCGAAAAGGAGAAACACGAACGCGCCGGTCAGGCAAACGCCTGCACACTTGTTTGCTTTTGGGAAACGCATCGCTTGCGGACCGACTCAGATGGGCACGCCGGGACTAGTCGCAATCATATCGGAGTGTGAAGCCGGCACTTACTGAGTGTCCTCAATTTCTGTGATCATCACCAGCTTCACCGCGTGATCGACCCAGTAAGAGAAAACCACTCCGTCAGTGAGAAGGTGATCGATGGTCCGACCCTCCTGATCGACGAGCCGGTAATCGCTCTCAAGAAATGGATATCGAGCCAACTCGTAAGCCCGGTCCATCACCACGCGCTGGCGACGTCTTGGAAGCGCCAGAATCGACTCCGCCGCAAGGTCGGAGAAACAGGGCCGATACGTGCGAGGCTCAGCCACGAGCTATGCGAGCTTCGAGTTCCTCGGCGGAAACGCGCTTGCCCGCTTTCATCGCGCGAATTCGTTTGGCGGTCGCACGTTTCCACTCGGGAGTATTGTGGCGCAAGCGGATCAGATACGCGTGGAGTTCTTCGCGTTCGCGCTTGGAAAGGCGACTGGCAGCCTGCTTCAGCTCGAGGATGCTCATGAATCCAACGTGCACTCGATGCCCGACAGGTCAAGCGGGCGGTTCGTTGGCCGAAAGCACCGACGTGGCGTCTCGAGATCCGGTTTGCCAAGCACCGCGGGAAGCGCACCTATTCGTGGCATGAGCAGTGTCGAAGAAATCAAGGCGGCCATCTACCAGCTTCCGCTGGAAGAGCGGGCAGCGCTCATCGCCGAGTTATGCGGCTGGGCCGACGACGACTGGGATCGGCAGATGAAGGCCGACGCCAAGGCCGGCAGGTTCGGGGCAATGAACGAGGCGGCAGAGCAGGCGGTTCGGCCACACGCTTGACGGCCAATCCGGATCGAGAGAGTTTCCCAGACATGGCGACGCTGACCTTCCGCGCACCCGAGGATGTGTCCCGCAAGATTCGTGCGGCGGCAAAGCGGCGTGGCGTTCCGGTGTCCCGATTCATCAAGGAGGCGGCCGAGCGCGAAGCCGCACGGGATGCCGGTTACGAGCCGAATGAAGTCACTGCGAAGGCGATCAACGAGTCTGTCGACAACCTTACCCGCTACCGCACGGTTTCAGACGCGCTCGAGAGCATGAAGTCCGATGCGAAGCGTCGTCCTAAAAAGTCAGTTTCGTCGTGATTTCAGAAAGTGGATAGCAGGAACCGACCTTGAGGCGGACCTGCGTGCGACGATGGAGAGAATCGCGGCCGGGCTTTCATTGGATCCGAGGCACCGGGACCATTCCTTGAGTGGGCAATGGCAGGGTTGTCGCGACTGCCATGTGCGCGGTGATCTCGTGCTGATCTATTCGCTTTCTCCGGGATTGGTCGTGTTTCACCGCGTCGGTTCGCATAGCGAGTTGTTCAAGAGGTGAGGTCGGAAAGTCGGGCGAGTCTGTAGATCGCGGCAGCACAACGAACTCTTCCCATAGGTCGCGACATAGTGCCGCTCAAACATCTCGGAACGATTCGCGAGGCTTCGCGTTCTTCGCGGTTGCGGAGTCGGTGCGGGCCCTACGCCAGCTTCACTCCGGCGCGCTTCGCGGCGCGTTCGAGCGCGTCGGCCATGTCGGACGGTGTGATGGCGACCTCGATTCCGCACTCCTCGAAGACTTTGATCTTTGCGGCGGCGGTGTCTTCGGTGCCGCCGACGACGGCGCCGGCGTGCCCCATGCGGCGTCCCGCGGGAGCGGTTGCGCCTGCGATGAATCCTGCGACGGGCTTCTTGCAGTTCGCCTTGATCCAGCGCGCGGCCTCGACCTCGGCGTTGCCGCCGATTTCGCCGATCATGATCATGCCCCACGTCTCGGAATCGTCGTTGAATGCCTGGATGACATCGAGGTGCGACGTGCCGTTGACGGGATCGCCGCCGATGCCGACGCATGTCGACTGGCCGATGCCTTTCACTGTGAGTTGATAAACTGCCTCGTAGGTGAGCGTGCCGGAGCGCGAGACGACGCCGACGTGGCCCTTCTTGTGAATGTAGCCCGGTGAGATGCCGATGCGGCAGCCGCCCGCGGAATCCTTGCCCGTGCCGGGCGTCACGACTCCCGGGCAGTTCGGCCCGATGAGACGCGTGCGTTTGCCCTGCATCGCGTTCTTCACGCGCACCATGTCTCGGATCGGAATGCCCTCAGTGATCGCGACGACGAGATCGATGCCGGAGTCGGCGCCCTCGAGGATCGCGTCGGCCGCGAACGGCGGCGGCACAAACACTGCGGATGCCGTGGCACCCGTGGCGCGCGCCGCCTCGGCGACGGTGTTGAAGATCGGAACCTTGTGGCCGGCATGCTCGAAAAACTGGCCGCCCTTGCCGGGCGTGACGCCGGCGACGATCAGCGTGCCATAGTCGAGCGAGAGGCGCGTGTGGCGTCCGCCAAATTCACCGGTGATGCCCTGAACGAGCACTTTGGTTTTTTCTGTGACGAAGATGGACATCGGTTCTGGAGGGAAAGTGGAAAGTGAAAGTGGAAAGTGCTCGGAGTTCGGAGTTCGGAGATAGGAGATGGGAATTCGAAGGCGCGTGTTCAGTCTTCTGTAGTCTCTTAGTCCAGTGGTCCGTGGTCCCGTAGTCTCTATGCTTTTTTCTGGCAGTGGATGGCGATCGAGTTTCCGTCGGGATCGGCGACGACTGCGAGGCGGCACCCGCCGTTGTCGACCGGCTCGACGGGG
>DATKCJ010000124.1:0-2960 GCA_035513275.1 Opitutaceae bacterium | reverse complement strand
ACGATTCACGCGCGGCCCGGACACTCAATGACCCTCGGCAGCAGAGATCAACCGCGAATGGACGCGGACCCGCTACGCCACGACGAAACCCGTCTCGGCAAGCAGCGACTTGGTGAGAAAAGATTCGCGGAGCGCCGACTCGAGCCCGGGCACGAACGGCACAGCCGACTCTGCGCCGTTGTCACCTGTCCACATCACACTCCCGTGCTTGAACGGGACGATCGGGCAATCCCGGTGAATCGTCTCGATGAAGCGGGTGTGCGCACCGGCCATCGTGGTCGTGCAAATCGCCGCCGTTGGATCGGCGAGCCTGTGAAGCGTGGCTGCCATCATGCAGCGCCGAGCGCCGTTTGCATCATGCAACCGGCGGACCTCGCGCGCCCCGCCGGAGTTTTGCCACCACGCATCGAGTTCGTAGCGCCAGCGCGCCTCGCCATCTCGGCCCTCGATAACGATCTCCGGCTCGCTCACCTCGCGCGATGCGTGGCTCACACCGAACCAGAGCGCGATCCCTCCCGCCGTGCGCACGCGAACGACCGCCGTGTCGAAGCTCTCGATTTCGTGCGCGCGGAAGAGCTGCGCCTGGAGCCGCCCGTTGGCGACGCCAGCCCTGCCGCGGCCTCCCGAGAAATACAGGCCAAGCATCACGAAGTGCCCAAAGGCGTTGCTCAGCGGAGAGTCATACACCGGCTGGCCGTTGAACATCAGGCGGCCCGCCCACTCGTTTCGGTGGAAATAAGAGCGAGGCCGCGGCCAGAGCCCAAGGAATCGGATCGACTGGACCTCGCCAATCGCTCCACGGTCGAGCTCCGCCTTCAACCACGCGGTGCCCGGATCGTAGAGATCCTGAAACCCGACTGCGACGAAGCGCCCGCTTGCACGCTCGGCCTCCTGAATCGCGTCGAGCTCCGCCGTCGAGCAGCACAGCGGTTTCTCGACGAGCACGTTGGCGCCGGACCGGAGCGCGTCGATCGTCATCCGCGCGTGCCAGTGGATGCCCGTCGGCACCAGACACAGGTCGATGGCACCGGCGTGAGCCTGGAGCATCGACTGGTAATCAGAATGGATCGTGCAGCCGGCGTTTCGCAGCTCGGCGATGTTCGCCGCTTCTTCCGAAGGATTGATCACGGTCGCTGCGACGATCTTGAGCTCGCCGCGATCCCGGCACTCACGCGCGAGTTCCAAGTGAACCCGCCCGTAACCGGAGATGCCGATCACTGCGACTCGGGGAATGTGAGAACTCATGACTTGCCGGTCCTGCAGGTCGGACGCGGGTGTGAGGGAGGGAAGGTTGGTGATCCCTTCGCAAAACACTGCGCCCGAATTGGGGTGGATCGTTTATTGAGGCATGGTTGCGCCCGGGCTTGTGAACCCCGGACGAAAGCCCGCAAAGGCTAGCCCCGGCGCCCGACACTTCCAACCAATGCATGACTGACAGTCCGATCCAATGTGCCGACAACCGGTGTTCAACCAAGTCCGCGACCTGCACCCTTCCCTTCACGAGCAAGCTTACTCAAAAGAACTTTCGCCACGCGCAATCACCGCAACATCCCATCGGTCTGCGTCGAACATTTCCAACGCTTCCTCGCTGCTGTAGTCTGCACCGCATGCTCAATCGAATCGCCCTCATCGGACCTGGTGCCATCGGCGGCTGCATCGCCGCGCAACTCCTCGCCGCTGCAAAATGCGACCTCTCGATCGCGGCACGGACACCGTTCGAAACGCTCGCGGTCGAGCAGCCCGACGGATCTGTGCTCGAGTCGCGCCCAGTGTTCATCGACTCGTCCGACGCACCAGAGCTGCCTTTCGACTGGTTGCTTGTCGCCACGAAGGCATACGACGCAGCCGGCACGGCCGCATGGCTCGACGCACTCGTGAGTCCGACGACACGTGTCGCCATCCTGCAAAACGGCGTGGAACACCGTGAACGATTTCGCGAACACGTGCCTGCGGAGCGATTGTTGCCCGTGATGATCGACCTGCCCGCGGAGCGCACCGCGCCCGGGCGGATCCGTCAGCGCGGCAAGGGAGTCTTGCGCGTGCCCGATGACCCACTCGGTCGCGAATTCGTAGCGCTTCTCGCAGGCACGACGCTCGACGTCGCGACTTCAGCGGACTTCGTCTCCGTGCTCTGGCGCAAACTTGCCGTGAACACACCCGGCGCGGTCAACGCACTTCTCCTCCAGCCCAATCGCATCGCGCACGATCCCGCGATCGCCGATCTGATGCGTGGCATCATCCTCGAAACGATCGCTGTAGGTCGCGCAGAGGGCGCGCGACTCGACGATTCACTCGCCGAAAAAATTCTCGCCTCGCAGTGCGCAGCCGCGCCTGACGGCGTCAATTCGATCCTCGGCGACCGTCTCGCGGGCCGCACGATGGAGTCCGACGCTCGCAACGGCGCCGTCGTGCGCGCGGGCCTCCGCCACAACATCCCCACCCCGCTCAACACGATGGCGTTCACGTTGCTCGAGGCGCAGCAGCCACGGCGCGACCCGTGACGCGGGATTTAGACCGCACGCAGTTCGCCGCTACTTCGCCGCGATCCGCGCCAAAATCTTGGATGACCCGGCAGTTCAATTGTAGTATCACCGCGCTGGTGCGTTCGTCTGTCGAACTACGACGCACCTGAGACATTTCATCATGAAGAGACTGCTCCCGCTCCTGATTCTCGCCGCAACGCTCCCGCTCGCAGCCGAGCTCAAACTCGCCAGCCCGTTCGGCGACCACGTGGTCCTTCAGCGCGGCATGCCGGTTCCCGTCTTGGGCTGAGCCGAGCCCGGCGACACGGTGACGTGGAATTTGCCGGACAGAGAAAGTCCAAGGACGCTTGGCCGCGCGCCGGAGGCGAGCGGCTGGCGCGCGGAACTAATAAATAACAGTTGTCGCGCAGCTCACGCCCATGTGTGCTGACCGCCGATGTCTCCGAGGAAGAACGTCTCCCAACAGCAGATTGCGCG
>DATKCJ010000123.1:0-14551 GCA_035513275.1 Opitutaceae bacterium | reverse complement strand
TGGAAGTGGATGAACCCGGCATTCGACTTCGCGACAGTTGGCGGTCACGGCACGGTTGGGGACGATCCGCTCTGGGTGAAGAAGGCGATCTACCTCAACATGGAGTGGTTTACGGGACGTACGGCGATCTACTTCATCTCGTGGATATTGCTGGCATACATTTTCCGCAGAAACTCGTTCTCGCAGGATCGCGACGGCGATCCGAAGTGGACGCTCTCCAGCCGCAAGTGGGCCGCTGGCGGTTTGTTCCTCGCGGGCCTCACGTCGACGTTCGCAGCGTTCGACTGGCTCAAGAGTCTCGAGTATCACTGGTTCTCGACGATGTATGGCGTGTGGTTCTTCGCCACGTCGATCCGCGCGGCGCTCTCGGTCGCGGCGCTGATCTGCATCTACCTGATCGCACGGCAGGGCAGGGGCGTGATCCAGACCTCCCACCTTTACGACATCGGCAAGCTGATGTTCGCGTTCACGGTGTTCTGGGCCTACATCACGTTCTCGCAGTATTTCCTGATCTGGAACGCGAACATCCCGGAGGAGACTTTCTGGTTCAACATTCGCGAGCAGGGCAACTGGCTGTGGGTCGGCTACGCGATCCTGTTCGGCCACTTCGCGCTGCCGTTCGTTTACCTGCTCTCATACAAGGCGAAGGTCACGCCGTCGCGGCTCGCGCCGATTGCGATCTGGATCCTCGCGTTTGTCCTGCTCGACTTGTTCTTCAACATCATGCCGTTCAAGAAGGACACGGCGGGCGTGCCGCTGCCGTTCGGAGTCTCCATCTGGGACGTCAGCGCGCTCGTCGGCGTGGGCGGCATCTGGCTGTGGTCCTACATCAAGAGCTTCGGCACCACGAAACTGATTCCGATTCGCGATCCGCGCATCGTCGAGTCGCTCCAACACAGAGAGTGATCCCATGAGCGACACACCGAAACGACACTCATACTTCCCGCGGCCATCCGGTCCGAGCGTGTTTGCCTCATTCATCGCGATCATTGGCTGCATGCTCGCGCTCGGCCTGGTCGTCTGGCTGGCCTACCTGCCGCGTCGCGGCGACGTCGTCACGGTCGATATGGCGCAGGTGCCCGAGGACGCGCGTTGGAAATACTCCGCCGAGGGCCGGGCCGAGCGTCTCGCGCAGATGCACGCGCGGGAAACCGACATGCTCAACAGCTACTTATGGGTCGACCAGCAGGCCGGAGTCGTCCGCGTGCCGGTCGACCGCGCGATCGAGCTCGTCGTGGCCGAGCAGAGGAGCGCGAAGCGCTGATTTCAGATGGAGTGGATTTCCTACATCATCGCCTTCGTCATCGCGCTCTTGATCACCGCGTCGGCCGTCGTTGCCCTGCGCTGGGCCGTGAAGACCGGCCAGTTCCGCGACTTCGAGAAGGGCGCCGAGACGATCTTCGACGAAGATGAGCCGATGGGCCGCACGGCCGACAGCTTTCCTGGCAAAGCGCCGCCGCTCGCGAAGCCGATCATTCCCAACCGATGAGCAACCCTCTCTCCAACCTCGCCGCGTCGCTCAACCCGGGCACTCCCGTGCCGGTGGAGCGCGCGATCCTGCGCGAGATCGACGAGTCGACGAAGGCTCCGGCGCTTTTCTTCCTCGTCTCCGGTATTCTGTGGCTGCTGGTCGGCACGGTGTTCGCGCTCATCGCTTCGATCAAGCTGCACTACCCGTCGTTCCTCGGGGAGTCCGAGTGGCTCACATTCGGCAACATCCGCACGGCGCACCTGCAGTCCGTCATTTTCGGCTGGAGCACAAATGCGGCGTTCGCCGTCGCGCTCTGGCTCATGGCGCGCCTCTCGCGCATGCGCCTGCGGCACCCGGGCATTGTTCTCGCCGCCGCGTGCCTTTGGAACCTCGGCGTGACGATCGGTGTCGCGGGCATCCTACGAGGCGACTCGACCTCGATCGAGTGGCTCGAGATTCCGACCTACGCGACCCCGATTCTCTTCGTGGCCTACGCGCTCATCGGCGTCTGGGCGATCATCACATTCCGCTTCCGGCAGTCGCAGCACATCTACGTTTCGCAGTGGTATCTGATCGCGGCGTTGTTCTGGTTCCCGTGGCTCTACTCGGCCGCGCAGATCATGCTCCTTTTCGAGCCCGCGCGTGGCACGGTGCAGTCGCTGGTGAACTGGTGGTTCGCGCACAACGTCCTCGGCCTCTGGTTCACGCCGATCGGTGTCGCCGCGGCGTACTACTTCATCCCGAAGGTGCTCGGCCGCCCGATTCACAGCTACTACCTCTCGGTCCTCGGCTTCTGGTCGCTCGCGCTCTTCTACAACTGGGCCGGCGTGCACCACTTGATCGGCGGGCCGGTGCCGGCATGGGTCATATCGGCGGGCATCGTTGCGTCGCTGATGATGGTGATCCCGATCGTCGTCACCGGCATCAACCACCACGCCACTATGCGCGGCAACTGGTCGGCGTTGAAATACTCGCCGACTCTTCGGTTCATCGTCTTCGGCGCTCTGAATTATTCCGCGTCCAGCCTCATCGGATCGACGATGGCGGTTCGCAGCGTCAATGAGGTCACGCACTTCACGCACTTCACCGTGGCCCACGCGCATCACGGCATGTATGCGTTCTTCACGATGGTGATGTTCGGGTCGATCTACTTCATGCTGCCCCGCATCCTCCACCGCGAGTGGCCGAGCGCCTCGCTCATCAGCGTTCATTTCTGGGCGTGCGCCATCGGCATCACGATCTACGTCGTCGGCATGTCGATCGGCGGCGTCATCCAGGGCCTGCAGATGAACGACGCCGAGAACTACCCGGTCTTCCTCGATATTGTGAAGAGCATGAACCCGTGGCTCCACACGCGCAGTGTTGCGGGCGCGATCATCACGGTCGGCCATATCGCGTTTGCTGTGAACTTCGGTTGGATGCTCTTCAAGCGCAGCCCTGATGCCGCCGGCGCGCCGACACTCTTCCACGCGCCGCCCGCCATGGATGCTCGGTCTTCCGCGTCATGAACAAGGGACCCCTCATTTTCCTTGGCGCATTCCTGACGATCTTGTTTTCGTGGACCGGAATCGTGCTGGTCAACCACCTCCAGTGGGGCCGCATGCAGCCGTATTACGACGACGTCGAAGGCAAGGCGTTTCCGTCGCCGATGTCCGGCATCGCGAAGCAGGGCAAGCAGGTCTACCAGGAACTCGGCTGCATCTACTGCCACACGCAACAGGTGCGGCGGCCCGGATTCGGCGGCGACACCGCGCGCGGCTGGGGCGACCGCCAGAGTGTGCCGCGCGATTACCTCCAGCAGGACCGTGTGCTCCTCGGCACAATGCGCACCGGGCCCGACCTCATGACTGTCGGCGCGCGCCCGCTCACGGCTGACTGGCATCTGAAGCATCTGCTCGATGCGCAGATCACGTCGCCCGGGTCGACGATGCCGCCGTTCCCGTTCCTCTTTGAGACGCGCAAGATTCAGGGAGAGCCCTCGGCCAACGCCATTCAAGGTCTCTCCGGTGAGCACGCGCCTGCGCCCGGTTTCGAAATCGTCCCGACTGCGCGTGCCGAGGCGCTCGTGGCTTATCTGTTGAGCTTGAAGCACGAATACGAATATCCCGAAGCCCGGCCCGTCGGAGGTGCCCAATGAGCGACGACAAGAAAAGTTCGCCGCAGCTCGAGCAGGCGAGTGCCTCGGATGAGAGCATCCAGTCCGTCCACGCGCAGTTGCTGCGCGAGAAGGCGGAGCCGGTCGAGGGCTACGCGCCGCTGCCGCTCATGCTGCTCGGCGTGCTTTCCGCGCTCATCTTCTTCGCGGCGATCTACCTTGAGCGTTTCTCGGGACACTTCGATCCGATGGTCTACAACGAGACTGCCCGCGGCGGCGCCGATGCTGCGCCCGTGCAGGTCGATCCAATCGCGCGTGGGAAGAGCCTGTTCATGGCGAACTGCACGGCCTGCCACCAGGTAAACGGCCAGGGAATTCCCAACATCTACCCGCCGCTCGCAGGATCGGAGTGGGCGACGGGCAACGAAGAGGCCGTCGTGCGCATTCTGCTTCACGGATTGTCCGGCCCGATCAACGTCGAAGGGAAGTCGTTCAACAACATCATGCCGTCGTTCGGCACGGCGGGTTTCAACTGGCAGGACAACAAGATCGCGTGGGTCCTCACCTACGTTCGCCAGGAGTGGGGCAACGCCGCGCCGCCGATCACAGAAGAGACCGTAGCGCGCATCCGCGCCGAAGCCGGCGCCCGCACCACCGCGTGGACCGAGGCGGAGATTCTGCCGTTCCTCGAGAAGCCGGCGCCTGCACCGCAGCCCTAAAGTAGGGTCCGACGGTAGGGCGGGACCCGCTGGGCCCGCCGCTGAACGGCGGCCTAAGTGTCGCTGCGCGACCCCGATGTAGTAGCCCGTTCTTGGGCGATTCCGATGACTCGTGTAGCCCGCTCCGGGAGGAGCGGGACAATGACCAACGACACTCGTTCTCGTTCTCTCGGTCCAGCGACGCATCGAAGCGGAGAACCAGTTCGTCCGAAGGTAGCGTGCCTCTCGCCGAGAGGCACGAAGCGAAGGGCGCTTCCGCCTCAACGCATCATTCGCGCCCGTCGCGCTCCATCCTTCGGCAGGTGTGCATGCATCGCACAGCGCATCCCGAGCCGACTCAGAAACTGGCGCCCTTGCCGGAAACAAGCCCTTGTGTTTCATTCTCCTCGGCAAACCTGTGAAACAACGCAGCTAGGCCGAATGAAACTGTTCGCAGAACAGCGATGGAGTTGCCGCTACCACCAGCCGACTACGAAAAGCGCATGCGACGCTGCGTCGAGGAGTCACATTTGTGCGTCGTGGGCCAAGATGCGTTTGGGCGTGACGTCTGGCTGGCTGATGATGCCGCCGCCGCTTGGTTCAAGGTGAGGGAAGCGGCTGAAGAAGACGGTGTTCGACTGCTACTGCTCTCAGGCTTCCGCAGCGTCTCGCGGCAGGCGGAGATCGTTCAGAAGAAGCTCGCTGCTGGGGAGTCGCTCGAAACCATCTTGCGGGTGAGTGCTTATCCAGGATTTAGCGAGCACCACAGCGGCCGGGCGATAGATTTTGGTTCACCAGAGTGCGAGCACTTTTCCGAAGCATTTGAGAGCACCCGAGAGTTTTCGTGGCTCTGCGAGCATGCTGCACGACACGAGTTTCGGCTTTCGTATCCGCGCTCGAATACAAGCGGCATTATCTACGAGCCGTGGCATTGGCGCCTGACGAAAGCTGGGCCGATCCAGCCGCCCTGCGCCAAGCCGGACAGTGTCCGTCTCGAAGGATTGCGCCCCCCGGCGGCGCGGCTCATGTGACTTGTTGGACAAAGCAAAGAAATGCGACTCATCGTCTGGGACTTTGACGGCACCCTTGCGTTTCGAGAGGGAATGTGGACCGGCACGTTGTGCGATGTTCTCGCCGTCCACGCGCCGCATCTACTCGCGGGCCGAGAAGCGTTGCGCGCGCAGCTTCAGAGCGGCTTCCCGTGGCATCAACCGGAGTTGGGTCATTTGCACCTGTCCTCGGCTGATTTGTGGTGGAGTAGCTTGAGTCCATTGTTCGTCCGTGCCTTTCGCGCGGCCGGCGCAGGTCCTGAACTTGCCGAATCGTTCGCACGCGAAGTTCGATCTGGATATTGCGATCCGAGTCGTTGGAAAGTCTTTCCGGATACCATCGCTGCGCTTTCGAGTCTCGCCGATCTTGGATGGACGCACGCGGTCCTCTCGAATCACGTCCCGGAGCTTGAGCAGATCATCGCTTCGCTCGGCTTGTCGAAGTTCTTTCGTCGTGTGGTGTGCTCAGCCGTTCTCGGCTACGAGAAGCCACATCCCATCGCATACTCCGCGGTGACTTCCGGTATGGAGCCACCAGAGGACGTGTGGATGGTGGGCGATTCATTCGAGGCCGACTATACGGGCGCAGAGCGTTTCGGATGGAGATCGATCCTTGTCCGCAAAGCGCATCCTCAGGCCGCCCGCTTTTCTGAAGATCTTGGCGGAATCGTGACGATAATGAAGACAGCCACTCGCTACAGCCATCGGCGGCAAGCCGCCGTGGCTGATCTGAAACGTCTCTCCTCGCACATTCTTACGATGACGCCTGCGGTCAGCCCATACTCGCAAGCCATGCTCGATTACTGGCGCGGTGACGTAAGCGCAGCCTACACGATCCACCGGGAGGATGGATATTCACACACTGTCCCGGTCGCAGGGGCTTTTGCCACGCCACCTTTCAGCCCGCTTGAGCAACTCGCCGTCAGTCGTTGCAGCGGCAGAGTTCTCGACATCGGTGCGGGTGTAGGGCGCCACACTCTTGCCCTGCAGGAGCGCGGCTGCGTCGTCACCGGTCTAGAGATGGAGCCAGAACTCGCCGGTATCATGTCTGAGCGTGGCGTCACAGAGGCTCGTGCGGGAGATGTCTTCGCTTTAGCCAGCAGGAAGTTCGACACACTTCTGATGTTGATGAACGGCTTCGGATTGGTCGGCACGCCGAGCGGTGCCGCAGCTTTTCTTGAACACGCCCGGAATCTTCTTTCCCCCCGGGGCCAAATCTTGTGCGATTCGCTCGACGTGCGGCAGACTGCGAATCCCGTTCACATCGCCTACCAGGAGACGAACCTTTCTCGTGGTCTTCCTGCAGGGCAGATGCGCTTCTGGATCGAGTATCGCGGCAAGCGTGGGCAGACATTCGATTGGCTGCACATGGATTTCGATAGCCTGCAGAATCTCGCGCATGAACATGGCGTGTCGGCAGAGATGTTGGCTTGCGAGGAGAGTGGGCACTATCTTGCTCGACTGGTTCATGACGATGTTTGGAAGGCCGAACTCTGAGAGTATTGTGTCGCGACCTGAAAACCTCCTGACCCGGTTTCCGGACCCCTGAAAACTTCAAGAGCCGACCCTTTTCCGGGCTTTCCCAGGACTCCTCTTCCGGACCTCTGAGGCACGTTCGGGCAAACAGTTTGACCGTTGCCACCCGAAACCCCGTGCGTTTCGCTCGCATCCGCGGCCCGACGAAATAGCGCAGCTAGACCGAAGCAATGAGCAACCAGATCCGCAACTCGGTGAAAGCGATTATCGAACAGGCCGGTCGCGTGCTGCTGATCCGCAAGCGAGGCAATCAAGGAGACTACTTTGTGTTCCCTGGAGGTGGCCAGGACAAGTTCGAGACGATGGCCGATGCATTGCGGCGGGAGTGTCAGGAGGAGATCGGTGTCGATGTTATCGTTCGGGATCTCCGATTCGTTCGCGAATATGTTTCGCGCAATCACGAATTCGCCGACAGCGATCCGACGACCCATCAAGTCGAGTTCTACTTCAGCTGTGATCTGCCAGAAGGTAGTCGTCCGGTGAACGGACCCTCGATGGATCGTGATCAGTTAAGCGTTGAGTGGATCGCGATCGAAGAAATCGCTTCTTTGCCAGTATACCCGCGGAGTCTTCGAGGGGAGCGTTTTTCTCCATCCAAGATCTACTGCGGAGACATAAACTAGGGGCGTCGCGAACCTTTCGCTGAGATGCGAGATGTCTGATTAGCGTCCATCAGCGTGGATTAGCGGTTAACTCTTCGGTGTCTTCTCGGCTGAGTCGTGCAGGCTGGACGCTTGCGCTAATTGGCGGAGCAGTGCTTCGGACGAGGGCTGCTCGATGGAACCTCCGAGGTAGCGCGCCTCTCGCCGAGAGGCGCGTCTTCCGCGGGTCGGTGGAGTCAGGATCAGACGCGCCCCTCGGCCCTTCGACACGCTCAGGGCAGGCGAGGGTCGCGCTACCTCGGATCCGTGGCCGCAAAAGCCTGTGAATCCGGCCGGTCGCCCCGCGGGCCCGGCGGATTTTGCCTCGCGTAGGGTCGTGGCTGGGATTGTCCTAGGACAACCCGGCTGATGAATTTACGGCGAAGGAGAGGAACACTTCTCGGACTCGCGATTGTGCTGGTTGCCATCGTCGTGACCGGTTGGCTTGCGTTGTCGGGCCGCGTCGACTGGCTCGCACAGTTCGCCAAGCCGCGGATCGAGAGAGCGCTGCTCGCGGCCGGCGTCGAGGCCGACGAACTCGACATTGCAGACCTCTCGCTCAAGGGCGGACGCGTCGAGCACGCGCTGATGCGCTTCGAGGGCGGCACGATCGAAGTCCACGGACTCCAGATTTCGCTTGGGATCGGAAACCTCGCGGCGCGCCGCGCAGGCGCGGTCTCGGTCGATCGACTCGACGTGGAACTCACAGACCTCTCACCAGGCGCGCGTGGTGCGGGCGGTGTTAGCGGTGACGACCTGCCGTTCGAATCGATCGACGTTCGCGAGTGGCTCATCGAGGCGCCTTGGGGTGACACCACGATTCGCGCGTCCGGGAGCCTGCGTGCCACGCCCGGTGAGGACGGAGTTGTGCGCTTCGACGGCGATTTCACAGCGGATGAAGGCAAGGGTCGATTCGCCGGCGAATTCGACACGAACTCGCAGAGCCTCGTCGTTCGGGTTGAGGATGCGTCAATCGCGCCGGAGGGATTGCTGGCGATCCTGAAGTCGCTGCCTGAGGGATCGGTGCCGGTCGGACTCTCGTTTGGATGGGAACTTGCGCGCATGAGCGCCGAACTCTTGGTGAAGCCCGGTGAGCCCGCACAAGCGAAGACCAGCGTGCAGCTCGTGCGAGGCGAAGGCTCGATCGGTGACACCAAAGGCAGGATCGAGACAGCAACGCTTGAGGTTCAGTGGAAGGATGGTGAGGCGATGGCGTTCGAACTCGATGCGGAAGCAGTCGCGCTGCACAACGGCTCGACTCAGCTCGCCGCCGACACGATGCAATTCATCGGCGGCGTGGAAGGCGGTAGCGTGTCGCTCGGTCGCGCAGTCGTCACGTCAGGCGAGCGCGAGGTGCGCGGTCATGGACTCGGGTCGTTTCAGCTCGGCGAAGATGGCGCGGGCGATTCCGCGGAGGGCACATTGATTCTCGAGTCCGCGAAGTTCGACGGGTTTACGGCTGGTGAGGCCGAGATCGCACTTCACTGGAAGGAAGGCGTTCTCTTGGCGTCGACATCGGAACTCAAATTCGGCGGGCGGATGGAGGCGGAGATCGAATCGCTCGAACTGACCCTCACCGACGTTGCAGGCGACTCGCCGGGCGTAAGCGGACGCGTCGTCGCGGCAGTCGACCTTGCGAGCGCGTTGCCGAAGGACACCGAAGTCACTCCTGCGCTCGAGCGCGTGACCGCGAGTTTTCACGGATTGCTCGGCGAGGGCCGCGAGAGCATGCGCGTCGAGTTCGCGCTTGCGGACGCGCCGCGGACGATCAAGTCCCCCAACTTTGGCGGCGGATTCACCGGCGCGCTCACGGGAGTCGTCACACTCGACGCGAGCCACGTGTCGAGTTCGGTCGCGGGCGAGTGGAAAGACGTGTCGGTCGCGATCGCGGGGCAGGGAAGCGCGACGTTTCCCGAAGCGAAGCTGAAATGGTCCACGGGCCGCGTATGGACCGATGCCATTCGCAACTGGGCTGAGATCGAGCCGGCGCGTGCGCTTCGCGAATTGCTGTGGGTTTCGACAATCGATTTGCGCGCAAGCGGCGGCGAGGTGGACCTGGGCGATTTGGGCAGCGCGCGCGACGTGTCGGCAACTCTTGCTTCCGATGGCGCCGACATATCGGAACAAGCTGGCGGCTCACTCGTTGTCTCGGCGAAGAGCGTGAACGCTGCCGACCGCCTGTTCGCGGATTTCGGCGCGATCCTCGGGTTTGGCCTCGATGGCGGCACGGTCGTCGCGGACATTGCACTCGCGAGTCCGCGGATTCCTGTGCGCGCAAGGCAGGTGGTCGGTTGGAGCGACGGATTCTCGCTCGATGGCTCCTACTCGACCGACAATGTCGATCTCGCGTCGCTCGGCTCATTCGGCGGACTTGCGGCGGCGTTCGAGGGAGTCACCGGGAGTGGCACAGCATCGGTCTCGGGTCCGTTGCGTTTGGGTTCGAGAGGCATAGAGGCGGGCGCGCGCGTGGAACTCGAATCGGTCGGCCTCGTCTGGCCGGGCGACAAGGTGAGTCTTGCCGGGGTTTCCGGGGTGATAGACCTCGATTCGTTGGAGCCGCTCCACGCAGACGCCGGCCAGAAGCTTTCGATCGGCAGCGCCAAGATGCAGGACGTCGAGTTCACGGACGGCACAGTCGAGTTTGGGATTCCTTCGCCGGATTCCGTTTCGGTTACTCGACTTGAGGCTCAGGCACTCGGCGGGAAGATCGCAGCCACGCCCTTCGAGTTCGACCCGGAGAGTCCGAAGGCGGAAACAAGTGTCCAGCTCGACGGGGTGCGGCTGGAGCAGATGCTCGGCTTCTTCCCCGATGTGCCTGCGCGCGCGGAAGGCGGAATCGTCGGCGTGGTCCCGGTTTCATGGGACGGGCAGGACGTCGTGTTCGGGAATGGTTTTATCGATCTGCAGCCGGGTGAACTTGGCCGCGTGTGGTTCGACTACGACATCCGGATGCTATCCGGCGGGCGTGAGGACCAGCGCATGCTTTACCCTGTCCTGCGCCGGGTGGAGAAGGCGATTCGCGAGCTCCACTTCAACCGCCTCCGGATCGATCTCTACCCGGAGGGCGCCCCAGGGCGTTCCATGCAGATTCGCCTGGCCGGTGTGACGGCCACGGAGGACGTTCACGCCCCAGTCGAGCTCGAAATAAATGTGAATGCGCCGCTCGAGCGGTTCGTCAAATGGGGAACAAACTCGGTGAAGCCATGACTCGAAACATTCATTGCCCGAAGGAGTCCAATCCCGCACCCTTAACAATATGAAGCCAACCGCAGTCTGCCTCCTGCTACCGGTGCTCGCACTTTTGCCCGGCTGCCTGCAGGTCTCGACAGATCCCATCGAAGTGAAGCCGATCCACATCACGGTCGACGTCAACGTCCGCGTCGAGAAGGCGCTCGATGACTTCTTCGGCAACCTCGACAGCAAATCAGCCACGCTCGAACTCAACTGAAGCACGCCATGAAAGCATTCCTACGCATTCTCCTTCCTCTTCTCGTCATGCTGCCTCTCATCGCGGGAGCCGCGGATGACGCCGCCACCATCAACCGCCGCATGGCTGACCGTCTGCCGGCACTCGACGCGCTCAAGGAGCGCCTCGTGGTCGGCGAGAGCAACTCCGGCATGGTCGAGGCTCGCGGCACTGTCGCGGCCGAAGAGGGTCAACTCATCGCGGCTGAAAACAGCGACCGCGCAGCGGTCTACGCGTTGATCGCCCGGACCCAGTCGACATCCGCCGAGGCCGTCGGCCGCGCACGCGCACGCCAAATCGCCGAGCGCAGCAAGCCCGGCCTGTGGCTGCAGGCGGCGGACGGCAAGTGGTATCAGAAGAAGTAGCGCCTGAGTAGCGCGGGTCTCTGACCCGCGAATCCGGCAGGTCAGAGACCTGCCCTACCACGATCCTCACCCCACGAAGAACCGCGCGACGCACGCCGTCAGCAGGCACGCCACCGTGCCGCCGAGGAGTGCCTTCATTCCGAGACGCACGAGATTCTCGCGCTGACTCGGCGCCAGTGCCGAGATGCCGCCGATCTGGATGCCGATCGACGAAAAATTCGCGAAGCCGCAGAGCGCGTAGGTCATGAGGATCACAGTCACCGGCTCGGTGATCACGGCGCTCGCCTTCATCGTGCTCAGCGACGCGTAGGCGACGAATTCGTTGATCACGAGTTTCTCGCCGAGCAACTGACCGGCGACGAGGAGATCAGCGTTGGGAATGCCGATCGCCCACGCGGCGGGCGCGAAAATGAAGCCAAAGATGAACTGCAGGTTGAACTCGTTGTAGCGTCCGGAGGTCACGCCAGCGACCCACTCGTTGAGGCCCGTCCAGCTCCCCAGCGTGTGAGCCATCGTGTAGTTCACGAGCGCGATCATGGCGATGAAGACGAGCAGCATCGCCGCGACGTTGAATGCGAGCCGCAGCCCGTCGGTTGTGCCGTTGGAGATTGCATCGAGGAGATTCGAACCGATGCGCTCCCTCGGGATGAGGAGGTCGCGGTTGATCTCCTCCGACTCGGGCAGGAGGATCTTCGCGGCAATGATCGCGGCGGGTGCGTTGAGCATCGACGCCGTCAGCAGATGGAGCGCGAACAGCTCTTTCGCCGCGGTGTCGGTGCCGCCCAGCATGCCGATGTAGGCTGCGAGCACGCCGCCGGCGATCGTCGCCATGCCGCCGATCATCACGCAGAGGATCTCAGAGCGCGTCATCTTCTCGAGGTAGGGCTTGATGACGAGCGGCGCCTCGGTCTGGCCGACGAAGACGTTTGCCGCGGCCGAAAGGCTCTCGGCACCGGAGAGGTGCATCGTTTTCGCCATCACCCAGGCGAGCGCGTAGACGATGCGCTGAAGAATCCCGAGATAGTAGAGCGCCGACGTGAGCGCCGAGACGAAGATGATCGTTGGCAGGACATTGAACGCGAAGACGAACCCGAACGATTCCGTATTCGTAACTAGGCTGCCGAAAAGGAAGGACGCGCCGGCCTTGCTGAACTCAAGCACTTGCACGAAGAAACTGGCGACGCCCTCGATCGCCGGCTTCACGAACGGCACCCAGAAGATCGCCATCGCAAGGGCGATCTGGAGCGACACTCCCATGAACACGGTGCGCCACCGGATAGCACGGCGGTTGGAGCTGAACAAAGTGAGAAAGCCGATCAACAGGGCCAAGCCGAGTAGACCGCGACCGACGTGGGTCAGGAGTTCCATGGGGAGGATGTGCTAGAGAGTGCCGGGGAGCGCGCCGAGGATTGGCAGAACGCGACGGACCGCCAACCCAAAAACCGGCGGCGGGCGCCGAGGGAGTGAGAGTGAAAGTGAGAGTGAGAGGGGGAGGGAATGAGGGAGTAAGGGAGTGAGGGTCGAGCAGCACGGGCTTCCGGCGTTGATCGGGTGGGCGTTTGGATAAAAGCGGCACGGGAGTGCCGCACTCCAAGACGCTGTCGCGACGATCCATAATCCGTGCCTTTGCGCCGCAGGCCGTGGAGTGCGGCAGTCCCCTGCCGCTTTCGTAGAACGCGCTGCCAACCGCTCGCGCCACCATTGCGTCCGCGACCCATTCCGTCGAAGCTCGCGCCATGCTAATCGGAGTTCCAAAGGAAATCAAAGGCGGCGAAACACGCGTCTCCATGACGCCGAATCTTTGCCGCAGAATCACGTCACTCGGCTGTCGCGTGCTCATCGAAAAGAGCGCCGGCATCAAATCGGGCTTCACCGACGCGGAGTATCGCGCTGCAGGGGCGGAGATCAGCACGTCGGCGGGGAAGGTCTGGAAATCGGCCGACGTCATCCTGAAAGTGAAGGAGCCGCTCGAGTCGGAGTTCGCTCGAATCCAGCGAGGTCAGACGATCTTCACTTACCTGCACCTCGCCGCCGTGCCTGCGCTCGCGCGTGAGCTCGTGCGAAAGGGCGTGCTCGGCATCGCTTACGAGACGGTCGAGGCGCCAGACGGTTCGCTGCCCCTGCTCAAGCCGATGTCGCAGATCGCTGGCCGCCTCTCCACGCAAATCGGCGCGTATTTTCTGCAAAGCCAGAACGGCGGATCAGGGGTGCTTCTCGGTGGGGTGCCGGGGGTGACGCCGGGCCGCGTGGCAATCGTCGGTGCGGGAAACTCCGGTGCGCACTCGGCGCGCATCGCTGCTGGCATGGGCGCAGGCGTTACGATCCTCGACCTCGATTCGCGCAAACTCGATCTCCTCGACAACGAATACCACAATCGCGTCACCACGCTCATGGCCAGCCCGGCCAACGTCGAACGCGCGGTCGCCAGCGCCGACCTCGTGATCGGCGCGGTGCTCATTCCCGGCGCGAAGGCACCGACGGTGATTTCAAGCAGGATGGTCGCGTCGATGCGCGCGGGCAGCGTGATTGTCGATATCGCCGTCGACCAGGGAGGCTGCGTCGAAACGATTCACGCCACCTCGCACAGCGAGCCCACGTATCTGAAGCACGGCGTGCTGCACTACGCGGTGCCGAACATGCCCGCGATGGTTGGCCGCACGTCGACGATCGCGCTCACGCAGGCGACGGAGCCGTTCGTCGCGCTGATCGCGCAGAAAGGCGTGCGACAGGCTCTCGCGCAATCATTCGGCCTCGCTAAGGGCGTGAACACGCAGGCTGGCCGGATAACGCATCCGGCAGTCGCGGCGGTGCTCGGAGAACTGGGAGACAAAGGCGCGTAGCTCCATTGCGGATTTCGCCCTCCTTCGTCCCGCCATGCGGGACTTCAGAGGGCATGGACTGCGGATTGCGGAATGGCAATCTGCGACGGATTCCCTGCGCTCACGCGCAGGGCTACAATCGGATTATCGATCCGCTCCGACGTAGCCCGCTCCGTGAGGAGCGGGACAGCGGTGAGCCGCGATTTCAAATCGCGGAATTGATTGCTGAGACGGAGTCCCTGCGCTTACGCGCAGGGCTACATCCAGATTTTCGAGGCGATCCGATGTAGCCCGCTCCGTGAGGAGCGGGATGCTTGAGGCCCGCCAAGCTCTTCCCCATGCTTCCCTAATCTTGCCGCGCGCGAAGCCAAACATCCTCTGGGTCCTGACGACGCAATGGCGCGGGCAGGC
>DATKCJ010000122.1:0-6860 GCA_035513275.1 Opitutaceae bacterium | reverse complement strand
GCGTTCGAATGCGATTCCCGCTAGTGTGAACTCGTGGGCGAGCGCCTCTTCGTAGGCTGACTCCAGAAGTCCTGGTCCAAGCTCCCGATGCACTTCCATGCAAAGCCCGATCACCCGATGGCTCAGGTCGTTCAGTGTTTTCCTCTGTGTCTCTGTGTCTTTGTGGTTCATCTCCGTCCTTTGTTTTCTTCGAGGTCTATGGATGTGGGGGAAAGGACGTCATCTCGCCCGACGCGACTTTCGCCTGGTATTGGCTCCACGTGAGTGACTCCTTGCCGTTTGGCACTTCCACCATCGTGATGCACTCGTCGACGGGACAAACGAGCGAACAGAGATTGCAGCCGACGCAGTCTTCCTCCCGGACTTTCGGCACGGGCTTGTGCGGCACGCGGCCCGGGCCGAGGCCGATGCCGAGTTCGTCGGGCGATTTCAGGTCGATGCACTGGTGTGCGCCGTCCTCGCAGGCGATGTAGCAGAGGTTGCAACCGATGCACTTCTCGTAATCGATCCGCGCGACGCGCTGGAAGTTGAGGTCAAGGTTCTCCCAGCGTTCGACTTTGTGCACGGCGCGGCCGCGAAATGCGTCGAGCGTGGCGAAGCCTTTCGCGTCCATGTAGGACTCGAGCCCTTCGATCATATCCTCCACGATGCGGAAGCCGTAGTGCATGATCGCCGTGCACACCTGCAGGCTCGTCGAGCCGAGCGCGATGAACTCCGCAGCGTCGCGCCACGAGGCGATGCCGCCAATGCCGGAGATGGGCAGCCCAACCTCGGGATCCGCGGCGCACGCCTGCACCATGTTGAGCGCAATCGGCTTCACCGCGGGTCCGCAATACCCGCCGTGCGAGCTGAGGCCCCTCACGCGCGGCTCGGGGACGAACGTGTCGAGGTTCACGTTCGTGATGCTGTTGATCGTGTTGATCAGCGAAATCGCGTCGGCACCGGCGCGTTTCGCGGCGCGGGCGGCGGCGGTGATGTCGGTGATGTTCGGCGTGAGCTTCACGATCACGGGAATTGTGGCGGCTTCCATCACCCAACTCGTGATCTTCTCGGCGACCGCTGGCTGCTGGCCCACTGCCGAGCCCATGCCGCGCTCGCACATGCCGTGCGGGCAGCCGTAGTTGAGTTCGATGCCGTCGGCGCCCGCATCGGCCGAGCGCTTGACGAACTCGTGCCACTGCTCGCGCGTCTCCACCATGAGCGAAGCGATCACTGCGTGGTGCGGCCAGCGCTTCTTCACCTCGGCGATCTCGCGGAAATTCGTCTCGGGCGAGCGGTCGCTGATGAGCTCGATGTTGTTGAGCCCGATCATTCGGTCAGGACCGTTGTTGAGCGCGGAGTAGCGTGAGGAGACGTTGGTGATCGGATCACCGATCGTCTTCCAGACCACGCCGCCCCAACCGGCCTCGAACGCGCGGTGCGCCTGGTATCCGGTGTTCGCGGGCGGGCCGGAGGCGACCCAGAACGGATTCGGGGACTTGATGCCTGCGAGGTTGGTGGAGAGGTCGGCCATCTGAGGATTTCGGATTGCGGAATTCGGATTGCGGAGTGACCAGAGCCGGAGCGGGGCTACTCCAGCAATTGTGCTTCGAGTTCGTGGGAGCGGATCGGGGCGCGGAGTCCGGAACCCTGCGCGCCATCGTTTGCGCCGAGGCGCGACGGCTGCACAGGTCCTGCCACGGTCTCGCCGGAGAGCATCGCGTGGATTCCGCGCGCGGCCTTCTTGCCCTCGCCGACGGCGTTGACGACCTCGCGTCCGCCGTTGCCGCAGTCGCCGCCCGCGAAAATCTTCGGCAGATTCGTGGCGCCGGTTAGTGGGTCGCGCTGGACCACGCCGCGACCGTCGATCGCGAGCCCGGGGAAGAGTCGCGTTACTAGCGGGCCCTGCTTTTCCTGTCCCACGGCCTTCAGCACCAGGTCGAACGGCATCGTGAACTCCGTGCCAGGGAGCGGCTCGGCGCGTCCACCGGGCGAGTTGCGGGTCCGCACGAGCTTGAGACCAGTCACACGTCCGCCTTCGCTGACAACCTCGACCGGCATTGTGTTGAACATGAACTGAGCGCCGTCGGCCTGCGCGAGTTTGTATTCGAAGCCGTAGGCCGACATGTCGGACTCGCTGCGGCGATAGATCACGACGACCCGTCCTGCGCTCAAGCGTCGGGCTTGCGTGGCCGCGTCGATCGCGGTGTTGCCGCAGCCGATGACGGCGACATTCGAGCCGACTGCGACTTCGTGAAGCGGTTTCGTGTGAATCTCGCGGATGAAGTCGAGCGCGTCGCGAACGCCTGCGAGATTTTCGCCGGGGATGCGCAGCTTCGCGCCGTCTCCGAGGCCGACGCCGAGGAAGATGGCGTCGAACTCCGACTCGAGCTGCGCAGCTGAAAAGTCATTGCCGACCTCGACGCTGCAGCGGATCTCCACGCCGAGGCTGCGGACGAGTTCCACCTCCTCGAGGCTGATCACCGGCTTCATCTTGTAGTAGGCGATGCCGTAGGTGTTGAGGCCGCCGGCCTGCTCCGCGCGCTCGAACACGACAACCTTGTGGCCAAGTCGCGCGAGTTCAGTCGCGCAACCAAGACCGGCCGGGCCTGCGCCAACAACGGCGATGCGCTTGCCAGTTGAAGGAAGCGGTTTCGGGAGGAGTGATGCGGCGCGGCCCGCGACAGAGTCTGTGGCATGGCGCTGAAGGCGGCCGATCTTCACCGGGTCGCCCTCGCGATCGAGGACGACGCACGCGCCCTCGCACAAAACCTCGGTCGGGCAAACGCGTGCGCAACTCGCGCCGAGAATGTTCGCGGCGAGGATGGTTTTTGCGGCGCCGGTTGGGTTGCCGTTGGCGATGCGCTTGATGAACGTCGGGATGTCGATGCCCGTCGGGCACGCCATGATGCACGGAGCGTCGTAGCAGAAGAGGCATCGATTTGCCTCGATGACTGCTTCAGTAGGCCGGTAGGGCGGCTTGATGTCGGCCATCCGGATCTCGATGGCAGAATGCTTCGGAAGCTGCTGGTTTGGCATGGTGCGTTCGCGAAGAACGCGCGGAAAAGTTTCGGCGTCCTTCGCGATGGGCGGCAGAATCGGAATTGAATGGTGTGCGGAAGACGCTAGTTTCCAAGCCGTAAAAGGGACACCCGTCCCGCGACACGCGGCGCGTGCCGCCCGATGCCGGTGCCACACGAGTGCGAAAACCAAGCCGACCAGCACATGGAAAACTTGAAAGTTGATCCGAAACGAACCGTGGCCGAGCTCAAGGAGCTGCGCGCGATGACTGGCGACGTGACCGGCGCGCATCGCGTGGCGTTCACCGACACGTGGGTGAAGGCGCGCGACTGGCTGAAGGTGAAACTCGCCGGGCTGCCTGTCGAGGTGCACACCGACGAGGCTGGCAATCTCTGGGCGACACTTGCGGGCGAGTCGTCGCGCGCGGTTCTCATCGGCGGCCACATCGACTCGGTGCCCAACGGCGGCTGGCTCGACGGTTGCTTGAATACGTTGGCGGGACTCGAGTCGCTACGGCGAATCAGCGCGCAATACAGCGGTCGCCCGCCGGTGACCGTGCGTCTGGTCGATTGGGCCGACGAGGAGGGCGCTCGATTCGGGAAGAGCTTGTTCGGTTCGTCTGCGTGCTCGGGCTCGCTGAACATGAATGAAGCTCGCGGCTTGCGCGACCGCGATGGTGTAGCGCTTCCTGACGCGCTGAAGCGTGTGGGCATCGATTTCGAGCGAGTGAAGGACAGTGGCAAGGAGCTTAAGCACGCCGCTGCCTACCTCGAACTGCACATCGAACAGGGGCCTGTGCTGCTTGACCTCGACAAACCGCTCGGCGCGGTGCTCGGGACGTTTGGCGTGGAGCGACACGCGATAACGTTTCGCGGTCAGGCGGCGCACTCGGGGAGCACGCCGATGAACCGGCGCAAGGACGCGTTTCTTGCGGCGGGCAAGATGAGCCAGGAGATCTACAATATCACCGACCTCAACGGCGGCGTGTGCACCATCGGCTCTTGCACGACGAAGCCCGGCATCGTCACGAGCGTTGTCGAAGAATGCACGATCACGCTCGACCAGCGTCACCTCGACGGCGCGACGCTCGCGCGGATGCTCGCCGAGGCGAAGGAGGCGTCGGAGCGCTTCGCAGCCGAAGGGAACGTTTCCGTGTCGTGGAGCCGCCTCTGGCAGATCGAACCGCGGCCGTTTCATCCGAAGCTCATCGAGATGTGCGATGCGGCAATCAAGGAGACGTGCGGCGTTTCGCATCGGCTGCCGTCGGGCCCGCTGCACGATGCGGCCGAGCCGTGCGGCGTCGGCATCCCGACCGTGATGATGTTCGCGCAGAGCCTGCATGGAATCAGCCACAATAAGATTGAGGACACGAAGCAGGAGCACATCGAGCAGAGCGTCGTCGCGTTCGACCGTCTCGCATCCAAGGCGATGGCGTGGATCGCCGCCAAGGGTTGACGGCGCGCGCGACGGTTGGCCCACCACTTAGATGTCGGTTGTGGAACTCGTCTCGCCGGAGAGTGACATCGCAAATGTCCGGCAAAGGCGAAGCCAGCGTTCTGTAACGACCGTTACAGAGCGCTGGCTTGCGTTTCTTCCGGAGAATGCCTCGCTCTTTCGGGATGGGAACTCCAGTGGGGCCGTCTCTGCAACTCGCGTTGATGCTGTCGGAGGCTGCAGGCGAAGTCTCCATGCATGCTGCGCAGGCCGTTTGGGATCGGTGGTTCGGTTCGCAAAGGTTTCGCCGGAAACTCGCTCAGTTCGAGTCGCAAGGGTGGGTTGAGAGCGCGCCCGCGAGCGCGGCAAGTCTCGACCGGGTTTTCCGAATTACGGCTGCGGGACGAGACATGGCGCTCGGGGGGATGGATCCGGAGGCGGGGTGGGCGCGAAAATGGGACGGGCGCTGGAGGCTGGTCCTGTTCGACATACCAGAATCGCATCGCGCCCACAGGATGCGCCTTTGCAGGGGCCTGCGTGAACTGCGCTTCGGCTATCTTCAGAACAGTGTTTGGGTGAGTCCGGATCCGCCGGTGGAAATTGGCCGGATGCTTCTGGGTCTCGATATAGATGTTGAGATGCTGACACTCATGGAGGCCCGGCCATGCGGTGGGGAGTCGGACTCTGATCTGGTCGCCGGGGCCTGGGACTTCGCCAGGATCAATCGCGATTACGAAGTGTATCTGGAGGTGCTCGAAGACATGCCCTTCAGTAAGAGCGGGCGGTCTTGGAGCGCTTGGATTGAGGTCGAGTGGAAAGCGTGGCGACGGGCCCTTTCAGGCGATCCGCTCTTGCCCGCAGAACTATTGCCAGCCGGGTATCGAGGCCGGGAGGTATTCCAGCGCCGGATGAAATCGCTGCGGAGGATCTTCGGCGTGAACAAGGTCTGAACCGTATCACGCCAACCAGCGTTTTGTAACGACCGTAACAGAACGCTGGCTTCGTGGAGAGCGGCGGTCGGAGGATTTGCGGGCGGGCTGGAATGGGCGTGCCGGCTGTGTTTTTCTTTGCCACGCGGGGGCCCATCGCGCCGAATCGTTGGCTCCATGTCATCGCAAGTCCGAGTCCGCTTTTCTCCCAGTCCCACCGGGTTCTTTCACATTGGGAGCGCGCGCACAGCGCTGTTCAACTGGCTCTACGCCCGCCACACCGGCGGCGTGTTCATACTGCGCGTCGAGGACACTGACAAGGAGCGCAACCGCAAGGAATACCTTGAACTCATCTACGACAGCCTCGCGTGGCTCGGGATGGATTGGGACGAGGGGCCAGATCCGGCGGGCGGCGTCGAGCGCGGCGACTTTGGGCCTTACCTCCAAAGCCAGCGCGGCGTGATCTACGAGCAATACAAACGGCAACTCCTCGACACCGGTCGCGCCTACGAAAAGGACGGCGCAGTATGGTTCAAGCTCCTCGGAGATCGCTACACGGTTTTCGATGACCACCGGAAGAAGGAGGTCGAGAAGGTGAAGTGCGAGCCGGTCGTGATCGACGACCTCATCCGCGGCCGCGTCGAGCGAACAGAGGACGAGGATTTCGTGATCTTCCGCTCGGACGGGAGTCCCATCTTTCATTTCGCGAACGTCGTCGACGACATCACGATGAAAGTGACGCACATCATCCGCGGCGAGGACCACCTCTCAAACACGAGCAAGCACGTGCGCCTCTACGAAGGTTTCGGTGCCACGCCGCCGGCGTTCGCGCATATCCCGCTCATCCTGAAATCGCCCGAGATGGGGCAGGGGAAGATGAGCAAGCGCGACCAGGGTGCGCTGATCGAGGAGTATCGCCAGCGGCGTTTCCTACCGGAGGCGGTGGTGAACTACCTTGCGCTGCTTGGCTGGAATCCAGGCGACGACCGCGAGAAGATGCCGATCGAAGAGATTATCCGGCTGTTCGATCTGCCTGCGATAAACCAGAGCAACGCCCGATTCGACGGCAAGAAGCTCGCGAACATGAACATGGTCTATCTGCTGGAGCAGCCGGCCGACCTCTTCATCGCGCTCGCGAAGGAGTATTTCGCCAGCCAGCCCAACGGCGCAAGTGTCGTGGCCAACGACGCCTACTTCCGCGAAATCATGCTCCTCGCGCAACCGAAGATCAAATCGGTGGATGAACTCGGCGCCTACACGATCTATTTCTTCACCGAAGAGTACCCGGTCGACGCGAAGGTGAAGGATAAAGTCATGGCCAAGGGCGACCCGAAGGCCCGTCTCGCCGAACTGATCGCTGCGATCACCGCAATTGACCTCTCGAGCGATGCTGCGATCGAAGCCGGCATCAAGTCTCTCGCTGAGACGAAGGCGCTCGGCTTCGGCGACTATCAGGCCGTCGCACGACTTGCAGTCACGGGCACGAACATCGGCCCG
>DATKCJ010000121.1:0-2894 GCA_035513275.1 Opitutaceae bacterium | reverse complement strand
GCTCGTCGAGGATTGCGTGTTCGACACCGGCGACGACTGCATCGCGATCAAGGCCGGCCGCAACGGCGACGGTCGTCGCGTGAACGTCCCGAGCGAAAACATCGTCATCCGCCGCTGCGTGATGAAGGACGGCCACGGAGGAGTCGTGCTCGGCAGCGAATGCACGGGCGGCATCCGCAACGTGTTCGTCGAGGATTGCGAGATGGACAGCCCCGAACTCGATCGCGCGCTGCGCTTCAAGAACAACGCCGTGCGCGGCGGCGTCCTCGAGAACGTCTTTATGCGCAACGTGCGCATCGGGCGGGTAGGGGAGGCCGTGCTCACGATCGACCTGCTCTACGAGGAAGGCGCGAAGGGTGCGTTCATGCCCGTCGTGCGCAACGTCCAGCTCGACAATATCACGAGCTCGGCGAGCCCGCGCGTGCTTTTCATCCGCGGATTCGAAGGCGCGGTGGTCGACGGCATCCGCATCTCAAACTCAACGTTCAATGGTGTGACTGAAACAGAAGTTGTGCAGCACGCAGGTTCGATCAGCTTCAACAATGTCACCATCACGCCCGCCAAAATGACACGTGGCCTCAATTCCGTGCCGCTGCCCGAACCGGCGAAGGAGTAGGAGACCACAAGACCACTGACCACGGGACTACGGACCGCAAAACAGGAGACAGCTCGGCATGTGTCCACTGTTCCCTGACTCCTGATCCACACTCTCTCACTTTCCCTTCCCTCGCCAGCTTCATCCCGGTAGTCTCCGGCTGCTCGTCTCCTTCCCGCCCCGCCCATGGATCGCAAAGCATACTCGTTCCTTTTTGTCGGCATCGTTGCCGGTGCGCTGCTCGCTTCCGCGTTCTTCGTTGGAGTCATCCGCGACCGCAAGGCGACCGCTGCGGCAGGCCCTGCTGGTCCTTCGACCGTGCTGAAGCTCGCGCACGCGCTCGACCAGGCCCACCCGGTCCACGCCGCGATGGAGTTGATGGCGAAGCGCGTCGGCGAACTCTCCAACGGCACGGTGACCATCCAGGTGTTTCCCAACGGCCAGCTTGGCTCCGAGCCCGAGACGATCGAACAACTCCAGCGAGGCGCGGTCGCGATCGTGAAAACCTCCGCGGCTGCGATGGAAGGCTTCGTGCCCGACATGGCCGTTTTCGGGCTGCCTTACCTTTTTCGCGACGACGTACATTATTGGAACGTGCTCAACGGCCCGCTCGGCCGCCAACTTCTCGCCGCGGGAGAGCCCGCCGGCATGCACGGACTCTGTTACTACGACTCCGGCAGCCGCAGCTTCTACACTGTCGGGAAACCCATTCTCACGCCGGCCGACGTGAAGGAGAAGAAGATCCGCGTGCTCCCCAGCAAGATGGCTCGCGATCTCATCGCCACGCTCGGCGGCGGTCCCACGCCGATTCCTTGGGGAGAACTCTACACCGCGCTTCAGCAGAGCATGGTCGACGGCGCCGAGAACAACCCTCCCAGTTTCCTTTCCAGCCGTCACTATGAGGTGGCCCGCCATTTCTCACTCGACGAGCACACGCGCATCCCCGACGTCGTGATTTTCAGCCAACGGATTTGGGAAGGCCTCACGCCGCAGGCACGCGCGTGGATCAACCAGGCCGCCGCCGAGTCGGTCGAGTTCCAGCGCAAACTCTGGATCGAGAAAACCGCCGAGGCGCTCGAGACCGTCGAGAAAGCCGGGGTGACGATCTACCGTCCGGACAAGCAACTCTTCGTGGACGCCACCGCGCCGATGCTGAAGGAGTTCGAAGGAACACGAATCGGCGACCTCGCGGTTGAGATTCGAGCCGTCAAGTGAGGTAGAACCGATGAACGCTTTTTGGAACCGAATCGTCCGCGGGCTCGAGTGGTTCACGATCGTTCTTTTTGCAGTGCTTGTGCTCGACGTGTTGTGGGGTGTCACCTCGCGCTACGTGCCGGGGATCCGCCCGAGTGACTGGACCGAGGAACTCGCAGTTTATCTTCTCGTGTGGGTTTCATTGTTCGGCGCTGCGATCACCTACCGTGGCTACGGGCATCTCGGTGTGGACTACTTCGTCGCCAAGCTCGATCCGTCGGCGCGCCGGCTCGTGGCGATCATCATCGAAATCACCGCGCTCGTGTTCGCTGGGTTCGCGTTGTGCTACGGTGGCTGGCGGCTTGTGGCCGACACGCTCGGCGCCAACCAGCTCACGCCTGTGCTCCAGTGGAAGATCGGCTACCTCTATATGTCCGTCCCACTGAGCGGCCTGTTCTTCTGTGCCTTCGCGATCGAGCACCTCATCAAACTCGAACCCGCGGGCTCGCACGCCACGGAGAGGGACGTCTGACCATGAGCGAGGAAGTTGCCGTTCTCCTGGTCGTGTTTGTCGGGCTGATGCTCCTCAACGTGCCGATCGCGTTCTGCATTGGACTGGCAACGGTCGCCACGATCGCCTCGCTGGGCGACGTGCCCACCGGCTACGTTGTCGCCCAGCGTCTCTCGACAGGCATTTCGAGTTTTCCGCTGCTTGCCATTCCTTTCTTCGTGCTTTCGGGCGTGCTCATGGGCGACGGCGGGATGGCGCGGCGCTTGATGGAGTTTGCCTCCTCGCTCGTCGGTCGGTTCCCGGGCGGGCTCGCGTATGTGAACACCGTTTCGTGCATGCTTTTCGGTGCAGTATCCGGCTCCGCCGCGGCGGCTGTGTCGTCCATCGGTGGCTTCATGATTCCGCAGATGGAGGAGCGCGGCTACAAGCGCGAGTTCGCCGTCGCGCTCACGGTCACGTCCGCGACGACCGGGCTGCTCATCCCGCCGAGCAACATCATGATCGTTTTCGCCGTCGTGTCGGGAAACGTTTCTGTGGCGGCGTTGTTCTTTGCGGGGGTTGTGCCGGGTTTTGTGATGGGGCTCTTCATCATGA
>DATKCJ010000120.1:0-5823 GCA_035513275.1 Opitutaceae bacterium | reverse complement strand
CGTCTGGGTGCTGCGCGAGCTGGCGATCACAGCCGAGACGGGAGTCAGCGGGCTCGGCACGCTCCTGCTCGTGGTCCAGGCCGGCGTGGTTGCAATCGGCGTGTTGTTCCAGTCGATCTGGCACGACGAGGAGCTGATCGTCGTCGGTCCGTTGTTCTACATCGCCGGGGCGACGGGGCTGCTCGTCTCGTGGCAGGTGGGCCTGTTTTCCGTCCTGCTCGGCGTCACGCTCGCGCAGATGTTCAGCCGGCTCGCGTGGATGTTCGTGCTGGTGCCGTTGTTGTCTCTCGTTTTCGCGAAACTCTTCGGTGGCATCGGCATCGCCCTGGCCGTTGCAGGCGGACTATACCTGCTGCCCCAGCTCGTCGCAATCGGCGCGCAAACGCCCGTGGCACTCATGCACGGCCGCTCCGCGCTCGACCGCGTGCGCGTGCCGCACGCGAGGCTCTGATGAGGTGGAAAGTGAGAGTGGGTCTGCCATCGAAGCTCCAACATCCAACCTCCAACATCCAATGAAACTTCAATCACGAAGCATCGAATTGGGAGTTTGTGGCTTTGTGATTCACTGGAGCTTGGATGTTGGAGCTCGGAGCTTCGCACCGCTTGGAAGCACTTCCTTGGTCCCATGGTCAGTGGTCCCGTAGTCCCGTGGTCTCTTAGTCTCTCCTCCCCATGTGCGGCATAGCAGGCTACTTCGGCTCGGCGCCATTTGATCCGGCTCCGTGGCTTGGCGCGCTCGAGCACCGCGGACCGGACGCGAACGGCTTGTGGAGGGCACCCGAGGCCGGCGGACGCACGCTACACTTCGCGCACACGCGTCTGAAGATCCTCGATCTCACCGAGGCGGGCGCACAGCCGATGGTGCTCGAGCGCGGCGGAGCGAAGTTCGCGCTCAGTTTCAACGGGGAGATCTACAACTACCGCGAGCTGCGCGCCGAGCTTGCGTCGCGCGGATGGGAGTTTCGCGGCACAGGCGACACCGAGGTGCTCCTCAAGGGCTACGCGGAGTGGGGCCCGGCGGTGTTCGCGAAGTGCGATGGCATGTTTGCCGTTGCGGTCTATGACCGCCCGCGTCGCCGGCTCGTGCTTGCTCGCGGCCACACGGGCATCAAGCCGCTCTATGTCGCCAACACCGCGGACGGCGGCATCGCGTTTGCATCGGAAGTGCGAGCACTCATGCGTTCGGGCATGGTCGCGCGCACGCTCGACCGCGAAGCGGTGGGCGACTTCCTGCGGCTGGGCTCGTTCCAGGAACCGGCGACCGTGTTCGAGGCGATCCGCGCGTTTCCGGCAGGAGCGTTTTGCGAGCTACCGCTCGACGGCGCCGCGCTGCCAAGTGTTCGAGATATCCCGGTAACGCGTTATTGGTCGCCCGAGTGGTTCGCGCCATCGGGCGCAGATTCTGATCGCGACTGGAACGCTGAGCACGCCGCGATTCTTCGCGACACCGTTCGCGATCAGCTCGTCTCCGACGTGCCCGTCGGCGTGTTCCTCTCAGGAGGTCTCGATTCCACGGTCCTCATCGAACAACTCACAGGCGACGATCGCGAGCGCGTGACGGCGTTCACGCTCGGCGGCGAAGTGACGACTAACGACGAGGTCGACGTCGCGGCGCGCTCTGCTGCGAACCTCGGAGTGCGGCACACCGCAGTGCGACTCGCGTCGGCGGATCTCGCATCCTGGGTCGGCGACGGGCTCGATGCGATGGACCAGCCGAGCTACGACGGCATCAACACATACCTCGTTTCGCGCGCGTCGCGCGCGGCGGACCTCGTCGTCGTGCTCTCGGGCGCAGGCGCCGACGAGCTGCACGGCGCCTACGGTCACGCCGCGCAACTGACGCGGTTTATCCGGCTCGTCACAACACTCGGTCCGCTTGGGAAATCTGTCGGTTCACTCGCGGGCGAGGTGCTCGGGTGGGGCAGGGGCGAGGTGGCGGGTGAGCGGCTCAAGCTCATGGTCGCGGCCGTGCCCGACGCGTGGAAGGTATTGCTCGAGAGGCGGCGCTTCCTCACGCCGTCGCGCATGGGTGCACTTTGGCCGGACTGCCCGCCCGGCACCATGCCGGCGCCGATGCTGGATTTCGAAAAATTCGCGGCGCTCGACACCGTCGCGCAGGTCACGGCTGCCGAGATTGCGGGCTATCTGCGCAACACGCTCCTGCGCGACTGCGACTGGGCGACGATGGCGTGCCATCAGGAGCTGCGCGTTCCTTACCTCGGCCGGCGCTACATGGAGTTCATGCTCGGCGCCCCCGCTTCAGTGAAGGCTCCGGGCGATGGATTGGGGAAGCAGATGCTAGCGTCGCTGCTCTCCGAGGCGAACCGCGAACTCGTCTCTCTTCCAAAGCGAGGATTCATCCTGAATTACCGCGAGTTGATCCTCGGCCGGTTTCGCAGCGAATTCGAGGATGCATGCGCCACGCTGCGCACGTCGCTCGGCTTCGCGATCGATTCCCGCGCGCTTCTTGAAGAGCTCGCCGGCCCCGACACCGGCAAGCTCGCCGTCCGCCTCTGGGCGCTCTTCGCGCTGGGGCGTTACCTTGGGCAACCGATGAACTCATGACCGGGTCTACCGACATTCGCATCTCCAACAAGGTGCTGCTCAAGGACTGCCTCCTGATCAGCGCGATGATCGGTGTGTGCGCGATCCATCAATATGCGGTGATTGCCGTCCTGGTGGTTCTCACGGTGCTCGCGCTGCGCAGCACACTCTTCGCAGTTCAGGCGCTCTCGATTCTGTTCCTGCTGATTTACATCAACCCGGTGATTCAATTGCAGTCGCCACAGTTGCTGATGTTCCGATGGGCGGTGTTCTTTGCTGCCTGTGGCCGGATCTTCCTCTCGGTGCTTGTGAGGGGCGGCAACGTCCACGAGGTCCAGCCGATCCGGTATCTGCACATCTTCTGCAGTCTCGCATTGATCACGAACTTCATCGCGAATCCCACGAGTCCCGTCGGCTACCTCAAGCTCTTCGCGTTCGCATTCGGCGTGACTGCGATTTTCGCCGGAGCGGCGTTCAACACGGTCTCCCGGGATCGTCTCTTCATCTGGCTGCTCGCGATGTGCGTTGTGATTTTCGGGCTGAGCATTCCCTTCCTCGCGATTCCGGCGGGCTACTTCTCGAAGATGCGCCAGCTCGAGATCGCCGAAGCCGGGGACTATGTCGAGGTCAGCGCGGAGTGGCTGGGAGGGTTCATGGGAATCCTGGGTCACGCACAGAGCTTTGGTACGGTCGCGGCTTTGCTCTGCACTTTCTTGTTCGTCACGATTTTCTTCTCGAAATACCAGGTCCGGTGGATCGCGGTCGCGACTTTCATGGTCGGCTTGGTGATGCTCTACCTCTCCAAGGCCCGCACCGGCGGACTGGCGTTCATGATCGCTGTGACGGCCGTGACGCTGCTTGCGGTGTTTGGCGGATCGGCGAGGCGACGCGTGCACAGGACGATCAGCCACCGTGCGCTTCCCGCGATCGTGCTTGGAGGGCTGGTTGTTCTCGCCGGTCTGCTCGTAGGTGGAGGCGTGATCACAAAGGGGATGCGAACTTTTATCGAGAAGGGAGACGAGAGCCAGCAGGGTATCCTGGATGCCTACATGGGTTCGCGCGGCGGACTGATCGAACTCTCGATGGCAAACTTCAGGGCGCATCCGATTTTTGGCATCGGGTTCGGTCGAAACTCATGGGAGGCGCAGGGCTATGCTAATCCGTTTGCCGACAAGGGGCTTCTTTCGCTGACGTTTTCCCCGACGGAGAAAGGGCAGATTGCCACAGCAGTCCTCGAGGAAACCGGCATCATCGGCGCCCTGGCATTCCTCACGATGATTGGATCCTTCATCCTGTTCTTCGCGAGGGAGGCCAACGTGTATGGCCTCGGCCTCTTCGTGTGCGTGCTCGCGCTCAACATGGGCGAGATGAACCTCTTTGCGATGGGTGGACTCGGGATGCTCGAGTGGCTCTTCATCGCCTTTGGCGGCATGCTTGCCGACCGCTGCACCGACCCGGTCGTCCAGCCCGGTCGTCCCCCGCGATAGTTGGATGGATCGTGGCTTTCGTTTTCTGGCAAAATGTCGCTTCGCCTCACCAGAGGGACCTTCTGCGTGCGATCGCTGCCGCGTCGGGTTCGGAAGTGGTCTGCGCAGTGGAGCAGGGTATGCCCGCGGACCGGATCGCCATGGGATGGGAGCCGGAAGATTTCGAACCGGTGAAACTCGTTCGATCCAATGAACGCCCGAACTTCGAAGGCCTGGTATCGCGACGAAACGACACCCACGTGCTTACAGGATTCCTGCACCACCCGGTGATCGCCGACGCATTCTATGAACTCTCGCGAACCGGCGCTCGTATCCATCTTCAATCAGAGTCGGTCGACGTCCATGGCATTAAGGGAATCATGCGTCTGGTTCGCGATCGCGTGAAAGCCGGCCGGCACATGCGACACATCTCGGGAGTGCTTGCGATTGGCACGTCGGGAGTCCGCTACTTCGAGAGACTCGGTTTTGAACGCGGGTGCATCATTCCGTTTGGTTACTTTGTCGCGGCGAAAGGTGGACTCGAAGCGCCCTCAGACGCGCGGGGCGCCCCGCCACAGTTCCGGATCGCATTCGCAGGGCAGCTCATCCGGCGCAAGGGACTCGATATCCTCTTCGATGCGCTTGGACGGGTCAGGGACCTCGGTTGGTCGCTTGACCTGATTGGCTCGGGTCCGCTCATGGATTCGCTGAAGCGCCTCGCGACGGAGATCGGAATCACGGACCGGATTGCGTGGCAAGGCCCGGTGGCACCCGAACACATTCACGGGCGCATCGCAGGCGCTGATCTCTTCGTGTTGCCCAGCCGATGGGACGGCTGGGGTGTTGTCGTCAACGAGTCGCTTGCCGCAGGCGTGCCCGTCGTGTGCAGCGATCGATGCGGCGCATCCTGCGTGCTCAAAAGCCCCGGGATCGGCGAAATCTTTCCCGCGGGCGACGTGGACGCGCTGGGGTCGATCCTGCGCCGCCGCATCTCAGCGGGCAGGCTCGCGCAAGAGTCGCGCGTTGGTTGTCGCGCCGCGGCCGCTGCGCTCACGCCCGAAGCCGGCGCGCGCCATTTCCTCGACGGTCTCGCCGCGATCGAGGCCGCCGCGATGCCACCGCCGCCTCCGTGGATGCGTCATTTGAGTCCGCTTCCCTCCTGACACTCTCACTCTCACTTTCACTTTCCCTCTTCTTCGGTGCGTAACTACCTCCGTCAGCTTCTGAGCCTGCTCTCGTCGGGCGAGAAGCGCGGGCTTGCGGTCCTTGTGGCGATCAATGCCTTTGCCGCATTGATCGAGGTCGTCGGTGTGTTCTCGGTGCTTCCGTTCCTCGCTGTCGCGGGCGATCCGACTGTGGTCGATCGACAGCCGCTGCTGCGCGGCATCCGCGAGTGGGCCGGTCTCGAGAGTCATCACGAGTTCATCCTCGCGGCGGGCGTTTTCACGATCGCGGCAATCATCGCGACCAATGCCCTTGGCATGCTCTCGCTCTGGTATCGCACGCGCTACTGCTACCAAGTGCTCGCCGCGATGTCCGGCCGGCTTTTTCGCGCTTACCTCGCGCAACCCTATGTTTTCTTCCTGCGACGCAACAGCGCGGTGCTCGGCAAGGATTTGCTCAACGAGGTTTGGGGATTCTTCAGCAACGCACTCGAGCCCGTCACTTGCGTGGTCGCGCGCGGGCTCAGTCTGCTTTTCGTCGTCGCCGCGCTGGTCATCTACAACTGGCAGGCCGCAAGTGTGGTGTTCGTGGTGCTCGGTGGATTCTACGGTGCGGTTCACACACTGTTCCAGCACCGGCTCTCCGCACT
>DATKCJ010000119.1:0-3948 GCA_035513275.1 Opitutaceae bacterium | reverse complement strand
GCCCAGCGTTTGCGGCAGCCGATGCATGTTGGCAGAAAGTGCATTGGCGAGAGCGCCTCGACGCCGGGCGCGTGCACGTCGCGAAAAGCGAGCAGGTCCTCAAACCGATCCTCGCGCCAGTCGTCGTAGCCGCAAAGCGGGATGGGTGCGCGCGGATTCCTGAACGAGTTGAAGAGCATGTCCCACATCGGCAGGTCCGCGAAATTATGCGTATGGTGCATGTAGCGGTGGTGCACGCGGTGGGACTCGGGCCGCTGCACGATGTAGCCGACCCAGTGCGGCGTGCGGATGTTCCAGTGGTAGAAGTATTCCGCGACCGCGGTGAGAAACGTGTAGACGATTCCCGCCTCCAGCGAGCAGCCCATCAGCGAGTAGACGATTGCCGCGCTCAGGATCGAGTTGATCGTGATTTCGACCGGATGCTTGTAGAACGATGTGACGAGCTCGATGCGGCGGGGCGAGTGGTGCATCTGGTGGCAAATCCGCCAGAGCCACCGCGACTCATGCCTCCACCGGTGCCACCAGTAGTAAAAGAACGTCGACACGAAGTAGGCGAGCGCACCCTGCGCGATGATCCCGGCCGTCGACGTGCCGAATGCAGCCGATGAATCGAACAATGAAAATCCCGACAGCCACCGATCCCACGTGTAGCCCGAGACGAGTATGATGCCGCCCTGCACCACGTTCACCGCAATCACCCGCGGCCACCAAGCACGGACCTTGGGAAGTGCGTTTGCTGGCCAGATGCGCTCGATCACAAAGAATCCGATCGCGATGCCGACCAGGACGAGCAGGAGCATGGAGGGAGAGTAGATGCAGGTCGTCCGTCTGCAAGAGTCTGAAGCGCCGCAGGCGCCTTGGAGTGCGGCACTCCCGTGCCGCCTTTCAGCTCGGCGGGTCCCAGTCCACCAGCGGCTCAAACTCGTCAGGCACATTCACACGGTCGCTCCCGAACCGATAGACCGACCGCACAACTGCCGCGGACGCCGTCTCCTCAAACCATCCTGCCGAGCACCATGGATACTGGTTCGCAACGAGCACCAAGCGGTGCTTCACCGGATTCTGGTGCACGTAGTTGAGCCGGGCGAAATACGACTTCTGATAAGTGAGACGGGTCTCGCGATAGTTGAACCACACTTGCCGCCCCGGCGTGCAGTCGTGCTTGTTTACCCATGCCGCGATCTTTGTGTGAAGCACGCTCAGCATGTCTGGGAGACTCGATGCGTCTGGAGCATTCTCCGGCGAGTGACCGACGAAGTGGTAGTGATTGGAGAACACCGCCCATGCTTCCAGCGACCAACTGAATTCCTTGGCAACGCTCAGCAGCCCACGATGCAGGACGGCGAGCCGATCGGCGCTTCTAAAGTGGTGAGCTTTGCGATAGGTGCCCGCGGTCACAAAGAACGTGCCGTGGCCCGAGAGCTGATGCGTGGGCGCATGCGGCCAGGGGATGGATGGCTCGGTCACGACCTGATGATGGCTGGAGCGTGAAAAGACGGTCGAGCGATTTTGCCGCAGACACGTCAAAAAGCGGCACAGGAGTGCCGCACTCCAAGACGCTGTCGCGAAGTAGCTCGTCTGTCCGACTGCGCCGTAGGCGCCTTGGAGTGCGCCAGTCCCCTGGCGCTTTTCTCTGGGCGCGGGGACAGTCGATCGGCAAGAAGGCGGCACAGGAGTGCCGCAGTCCAAGACGCTGATGCGAAGTTCGAACATCCTTCCTGACGCACCGCAGGCGCTTTTGGCGGCGCCGGCCGCCGCCCACCCGCTTCGCGGATTGCAGTCGCGTTTGAACTGCCGCAAGTTGTCCCGATGGACATCAGGGAGCTCTACCAGGAGGTCATACTCGACCACTCGCGCAGGCCGCGGAACCGCGTCGAGTGCCCGGGCGCCACCGCGCACGCGCAGGCAGAGAATCCCTCCTGCGGCGACGAGATCGCGGTGCACGTGAAGATCGGCCCGGACAACAAGGTCGAGGCGCTCACATTCACCGGCCAAGGCTGCGCACTCAGCCAGGCGTCGGCGTCGCTCATGACGCTGAAGGTGCGCGGGCTCGCCGTGCCCGAGGCCGCCGAGGCAATCCGGCGCGTGCACCGGTTGATGACCGGAGGGGACCTCAGCGAGTCCGAGCGCGAGCAGCTCGGCGACATCGAGGTGCTAGAGGGCGCCGCGAAGTATCCGCAGCGCGTGAAGTGCGTGACGCTTGCGTGGCACGCGCTCGACCAGATTCTCAAGGGCAACGCCGGCGCGCACCTCGTCGAGAGTTGAGCGCGACCGCCCGCCGCAAGGAGCGCTGAATGCCCGAGCACGACGACACACCCGATCCCGTTGAGAATTCCGAGGGCAAGCCGATGGGCTTCCTCGACCACCTCGAGGACCTGCGATGGACGCTCGTGAAGAGCGTGGCGACGTTCGGCATCTTCGTGGCGCTCATCGCGTATTTCCTGAAGGACGTCGCGCTTTTGCTGAAGGGACCGCTTCTCGATGCGGCGGAGAATTATCCTGAGCTGAATGCCGGGCTGATCACGACGTCGCCTATCTCGGTTTTCACGGTGATCATCCAAGTCTGCCTCCTCGGCGGCCTGCTGATGTCGCTGCCGTTCGTTCTGTTTTTCGTCGGGCAGTTTGTGTCCCCGGCACTGACGGCGAAGGAGAAGCGGATAGTGCTGCCGGTGGCGATGGCGACCGTTCTGCTCTTCGTGAGCGGTGCGGCTTTCAGCTACATGTTCATCGTGCCGAGCGCGCTGAAGGTTTCGATGGAACTGAACGAGCTGCTCGGCTTTCAAAACCTGTGGTCGGCGGATCGCTACTACTCGATGGTTGTGTGGCTCGTGCTTGGGCTCGGCGCTGTGTTCGAGTTTCCGCTCGTCATCATCATCCTGGTCTACCTCGGCATCGTGGATGTGCCGAAACTGAGGCGGTCTCGGAAGATCATGGTCGTGGTGTTCTTCATCGTCGCCGCAATCGTCACGCCGACGCCGGATTTCATCACGCAGACGCTGGTGGCCCTGCCGCTCCTCGTGCTCTACGAGATATCGATCATCGTCGCCGGCTTTGTGGAGAAGCGCCGGGTCGCGGCGCTCGAGGAGCCGGTGGAGTAAGCGGCGCGACGGGCGCAATTGCTGTTGGGTCGGTTTTATGTGGGTCGGGCTTTACGCCCGACATCAGCGTGAATGCGCGCTCAAGCCGTCGGGCGTAAAGCCCGACCCACAAGGGAATGACCTCATCGAACCCTTCTCCCTCTCCTTGCCATTCGACCGGCGACGCCTACGGTGCACAACTGCATGCCGGCTCAACACTCCCGCCCCGCGCTGACCCTGGCGCTCGTCGCAACACTGCTCCTTCCGTCGCTGCCCCTGGCAGCCGCTGAAAACACCGGCCCGGACGTCGCCCGCGGCAAACTCGAGGAACTCGAGCGCCTCACGACGCCCGTCGTCGATCTGGCGTCCGACGAGGCCCACCTCGCGATCGAGCGTATGAGTCTTCCGCCGGGATTCGCGGCGCACCTCTTCGCCGCCGAGCCGATGTTCGCGAACCCGGTCGCGTTCAGCCTCGACGAGCGCGGCCGCGTCTTTGTCTCGGAGACGCACCGCTACGGCTCCAGCACCCTCGATATCCGCGGCTACATGTGGATGCTCGAGGACGATCTCGCCAACCGAAACCAGGCCGACTGGCTTGCTTCGATTGAGCGCAACTTTGGCCCGGCCGGGGTGCTCGATCTTTCCAAGGAGTCGGAAGTCATCCGCCTCCTCGTGGACACCGACGGCGACGGCACGGCGGACACGTCGACCATTTACGCCGACGACTTCCGCACGCCGCTCGACGGGGTCGCCTCAGGCGTGCTGCCTTACCGCGGCAACGTGTGGTTCACGAACATCCCCGCGCTCTGGAAACTCACCGGCCGCGACAAGGCCGAAACCCGCGAGATCCTGCACCGCGGTTACGGCATTC
>DATKCJ010000118.1:0-5689 GCA_035513275.1 Opitutaceae bacterium | reverse complement strand
GTATGAGACCTACCTGCCGGCGTTCGAGACGCTGGTCAGCGAGGGCGACGTAGAAATCGTGATGACCGCCTACAACGCGCTCTACGGCACGCCGGCCTCGATCAGCCCGCTGCTCTATTCGCTTTTGGATCAGTGGGGTTTCGATGGTCACGTGGTTTCCGACTGCGGCTCGGTCGACGATCTCCACCGCACATACAAGACGGCGGCGGATCCAGCAGAAGCCAATGCTCTCACGCTGCGTGCAGGCATGGACCTGCGCTGCGGCTCGGAATCGGCGGCGCTTGTCGAGGGTGTCCGTCGCGGTCTGATCTCCGAGTCCGAGCTCGATGTCCGACTCGCCCGGCTTCTCGGCACGATGTTCCGCCTTGGGTTCTTCGATCCGAAGGATCGTGTGCCATTTCAAAATATCGCGCCCACGGAGAACGACAAGCCGGAGCACGGCGCGCTCGCGCTGCGTGTCGCACGTGAATCGATGGTCCTCCTCAAGAACGATGGATTGCTGCCGCTCAAAAAGGAATCGCTGCGCCGGGTCGCGGTCATCGGGCCCAACGCCACCTCCGTGCCTGTGCTGCTCGGCAACTACAACGGCTCGCCATCCTCGCCCGTGACTCTTCTCGCCGGCCTGAAGGCCGCGCTCGAGCCGGCCGGTGTGCAAGTCGACTACGCGCACGGCTGCGACTACGCGTTGCGCCCGACCGAAGTTCGGCTGCTCACAAGCGGCTGGGTCCACGGCGAGTATTTTGCCAACGCCGATCTCGACGGCGAAACCGTGGCGAAGCGCACTGAGCGTCCGTTGAACTCCGACTGGGGCGATTCGCGCCGATTCTTCGGCGGCCGTCCCGAAGGCGTGCCGGAGCAGGGAATCTCGGCGCTTTGGAATGGCAATCTGCAGACCACGCTCGCCGGCGACTACGAACTCGTCGTGCGCGGCCGCGGCGGCTTCCGGCTCTGGATCGACGGCGAGGCCGTCATCGATTCATGGACACCGCCTTCCGGCGAGGAGGGAGCGGACCGGCGAGTGAGCGTCACCCGCCACCTGCCCGACAACGCAGTCCTTCCCCTTCGCCTCGAATACAAGCAGGGCGACGGCCCGTTGAAAGTCGCCGTCGATTGGACCACTCCCGCGGTTGACGCCGGAGTCGCCGCAGCGCTGGAAACGGCTCGCGATGCGGACATCATCGTGTTCATCGGCGGCATCTCGGCGCAGCTCGAGGGCGAGGAGATGAATGTGGACTACGACGGGTTCGTCGGCGGCGACCGGCTCGCGATCGAGTTGCCCGAAATCCAGCAGGAGCTGCTCAAGCAACTCCACGCGACCGGCAAGCCCGTCGTGTTCGTCAATCTCTCCGGCAGCGCGATCGCATTTCCGTGGGCCGATGAAAACGTGAACGCAATCTTGCAGGCGTGGTATCCGGGCCAGGCAGGTGGCACCGCCGTCGCCGATGTGCTGCTCGGCAACTACAATCCAGCCGGACGGCTGCCGGTCACGTTCTACCGCGCGACCGCCGACATGCCTGACTTCAAGGATTACGCCATGGCCGGCCGCACCTACCGCTACTTCGACGGCGACGCGCTCTACGCATTCGGTCACGGTCTGAGCTACACGCAGTTCCGCTACGACAACCTGCGCGCGACACCGTCCGGCGACGGCACGGTCGCGGTCACGCTCGATGTCACCAACACGGGCGACCGTGACGGCGACGAGGTCGTGCCGCTCTACGCGACTCCTCCCGCCTCCTCCAATCCGCGCGAGCGGCACGCGCTCTGCGGCTTCGATCGCGTTCACCTCAAAGCCGGTGAGAAGAAAAGCGTGAGCTTCACCGTGCCCTCGACCGCGTTGCGGCGCTGGAGCGAAGAGAAGGAAGACTACACCACACCGGCCGGGAAATGGTCGATCGGCGCCGGCGCGTCTTCTGCCGACATCCGACTGACCACCGATTTCTCCCTCTAGGTTTACCCCCATCCCTCCGAAGATGAAACAAAGCCCGAAACTCCTCCTGACCGCGCTCGGCCTGCTGACCACCTGCGCCTTCGCTCAAGGCGGAAGCGAGCCCTACGCGCCCACACTCGAATCCCTTGCTCGCGCCGACCCTGCGCCCGAATGGTTCAAGGACGCCAAGTTCGGCATCTACTTCCATTGGGGTGTCTACTCCGTCCCGGCCTTCGCCAACGAGTGGTATCCGCGCACCATGTATATCGAGGGGTCACCTGAGAACCGCCACCACGTCCGGACCTACGGCGACCCGAACGAGTGGCCCTACCACAACTTCATCGTCGGCGCCCGCGACAAGGCGGGTGAGCTCAAGCATTTTGCCCCTCAACTCAAATCCGAGGGCGGCAACTTCGATCCCGACGAATGGGCCCGGTTGTTCGCCGACGCTGGCGCCAAGTTTGCCGGGCCTGTTGCCGAGCATCACGACGGATTCTCCATGTGGGCCAGCAAGGCCAATCCTTGGAACGCCCGGGACACCGGTCCACAGCTCGACCTCGTTGGTCTGCTCACCACGGCTATTCGCGCGCAAGGCATGAAGACCATCCTGTCCATGCACCATGCCTACAACATCACCGGGTTCTATGGGGCGGTGCCACCTCAGGACGATTCCAAGCTGCAGATCCTCTATGGTCAGCAGGGCAAGGAAAAGAACGAGGCACTCTGGATGGCCAAGCACAAAGAGATCATCGACGCCTACCACCCCGACATCATTTGGCAGGACTTCAACCTGCACCTCATCTCCGAGCCAGTCCTCCTCGGATTCCTTTCCTACTACTACAACGAAGCCGCCGCCCGCGGTCAGGAAGTCGTCGCCACCTATAAGGACGGACTCAACCCCGACGTCGCCGTCCTCGATTACGAACGCGGTGGCCCTCCCGACATCACCGCCAACTACTGGCTCACCGACGACGCGATCAGTTCCTCGAGTTGGAGCTACACCGAGGGCATCGGCTACTACTCCCGCAAGCAGGTCCTTCACGGCTTCATCGACCGCGTGAGCAAGAACGGCAGCCTGCTCCTCAACGTTTCCCCCAAAGCCGATGGCACGATCCCCGCCGAGCAGAAGGACCTCCTCCTCACCATGGGCGGCTGGCTCCGCAAATACGGCGAGGCCATTTATGCTACCCGCGCCTGGGAACGCTTCGGCGAGGGTCCGACCAAAATGGGCGCCGCCCACGGCGTCATGGGCCCGCCCCGGGAAGGCACTGCCACTGACGTCCGCTTTACCCGCGCCAAGGACAACAGCGCGCTCTACGCCATCCTGCTAGGTTGGGACGCGGGCCAATCCAGCATCACCCTCGAGTCGCTCGCCTCCGAGCGCATCGACCTGTCGACGCTTCAGAGCATCGCGCTCATCAACGGCCAGACCGGCGCTAATCTGCCCCTTCACTACGAGCAGGACGCCCATGGACTCCGCGTTCAGTTGCCCGAACGGCCCTTCGACGAACTCGCCTACGTGCTCAAGCTCACCTTCGACGACGGCATTCCCGCCTACGACAACTTCGCCCTGCTGGACACGGGAGTCCACTACCGTCTCGCCCTTGGCGACCGCCACGCCGATCAGTTCCTCGACGCCGACCTCGCGCTCACGCCGCAACCAAAGGCTCCCGCCAACCAATGGAAACTCGTGCACACCGGCCACGGCGTCTACGCCCTGCTCAACCGTGCCCAACCCGATCGCGCACTCACCTACAACGCCGAACGTGGAGCCCTCGCCCTGACTGAATTCGCCAGCCGCGACGACCAGTATTGGAAGATCGAGCACGCGCCCGCCGGCACCTTCACCATCGCCAACGGCGCCCACGGCGAGGTTTCGCTCTCCCCGCGCGCCCCGCAAACCGCGGCCGCCGCCGATTCCCGTTGGCAGATACTCCCCGTGTGCGAACTGCCGCAGCTTCCATTCAAGGATCACGTTCTGCCCGGTGTCATCGAGGCCGAGGACTACGACCACGGCTGCGGCGGAGACGCCTACCACGACTCGAACGACGTCAACGAGGGCGGTCTCTACCGTCCTGACAACGGCGTCGACATCGGCGAAAGCAGCGCCGGCGGCTACACCCTCGGGTGGACCCGGGCCGGCGAGTGGACCGCCTACACCGTCAACATCCCCCAGCCCGGCACCTACCGCGTTACCTTTCACGTCGCGACCGCCCAGGACGGCGCCGCCTTTCGCCTCGAAAGCAACGGCACCGACCTCACCGGCACCATTGAGGTGCCAAACACTGACGGATTCCAAAACTGGACAGTCGTCCATCGCGACTTGCCCCTGAAGGCCGGTCAACAAGTCCTCAAAGTCGTCATCGAGGGCGACTTCGTGAATCTCGATAAGATGGATTTCCGTCAGAATCCATGAGCCCTCCGCAACGTCCTCTTCTGTCCCGGCTTTTTCCATGGTGAAAGCCCTCCGCACCTGCCTTCCCCTCGCCACCCTAGCGTCCGTCGCAACCCTCGCCTCGACTGCCGCCGAGCTTCCGCCGATCCCCGACGACGCGGTGTCGCCGAAGGTGCCCGCGGTCGCACGTCCGTTCGATCTCGCCGACGTTACGCTCGGGCCGGGTCCGTTTCGCGATGCGATGGAGCGCAACCGCGCCTACCTTCTGCGGCTGGAGCCCGACCGTTTCCTGCACACATTCCGTCTCAACGTCGGCCTGCCTTCCACGGCCGAGCCCTACGGCGGATGGGAAGCGCCCGGCGTCGAGCTGCGCGGACACTCCGCGGGTCACTACCTCTCCGCGTGCGCGCTCATGTTTCGCAGCACAGGCGACGACGCGTTCAAGCCGCGCGTCGATGCGATGGTCGACGGATTCGCCGCCTGCCAGGCCGCATCGGAGTCTGCGGGATTCAACCCGGGTTACCTCTCGGCTTTTCCGGAGTCCTTCATCGATCGCGTCGAGGCGAAGGAATGGGTGTGGGCGCCGTGGTATACCCTGCACAAGGTCATGGCCGGCCTGCTCGACGCACACCGCCTCGCCGGAAACGCGCGAGCCCGCGACGTGCTTGTCGCGATGGCCGACTGGATCGCATTTCGCGTCGATCGTCTCACGCCCGAGAAGATGCAGGCATCGCTCGAAATGGAATTCGGCGGCATGAACGACGTGCTCGCCGGCGTCTACGCGCTCACCGGCGATCCAGAGCACCTGCGCCTCGCACAAAGCTTCGATCACGCGGCTGTGTTCGATCCGCTCGCCCGAGGCGAGGATCCGCTCGACGGGCTCCATGCGAACACCCAGATCCCGAAGGTGATTGGCGCCGCACGCGAATACGCGCTGACCGGCGACGCGCGCTACGATCGCATCGCGCGCTTCTTCTGGGAGCGCGTGGCGGAGCACCGTTCCTACGCCATTGGCGGCAACAGCGATCGCGAGCACTTCTTCCCGACGGGCGAGTTTCCGCACCACCTCGGCTCCGAGACCGCCGAGACCTGCAACACGCACAACATGCTCAAGCTCACGCGCGATCTCTTCGCGCAGGAGCCCGATGCGCTCACCATGGATTTCTACGAGCGCGGCCTCTACAACCACATCCTCGCCTCGCAAGAGCCCGCGCGCGGCATGTTCGTCTACCTCATGCCGCTCGGGCCGGGCTACTCCAAGATCTACTCCACGCCCGAGCATTCGTTCTGGTGCTGCGTCGGCACCGGCATGGAGAACCACGCCAAATACGGCGACACAATCTTCGCGCACGGCGACGACGAAC
>DATKCJ010000117.1:0-10358 GCA_035513275.1 Opitutaceae bacterium | reverse complement strand
CACCGCCTCAGGCACCAATCCGCTCTCGTTTCAGTGGCGGCTCAACGGCGGGAACATCACCGGCGCGACCAGCGCGACACTGACCCTGACTAACGTATATGCCGGCAACGCCGGCACCTACACCTGCGTGGTCACCAACGTCGCCGGCAGCGCCACGAGCGATCCGGCCACGCTGACGCTCGATACGACCCCACGCATCATCAACGTCTCGTGCCTCGCCTCCGCGGGCGCCGGCGACAGCACGCTGGTCATGGGCTTCTACATTTCCGGCACCGGCGCGAAGACCCTGCTCATCCGCGGCATCGGGCCGGAACTGGCCAACTACACCGTGACCGACCACGTGCTCGATCCGTCGATCACCGTGTATGACAGTCTGGGTGCGCAATATGCCTCGAACAACGACTGGGATCCTGCCCTCGCCGCCGACTTCACGCGTGTCGGTGCATTCGCACTGGGCGCTGGCAGCAAGGACGCTGCGTTCAAAGTCACGCTCGGACCGGGCCTCTATACGGTTCACTTGGTAAACAGTGCGCCGATCGCCCGTGGGTTGATCGAAGTCTACGACTTCTCGCGCGACTCCGGCACACGACTCACCAACGTGTCGTGCCGCCTCGCCATGAATCCGGGACAAAACGTGATCCTCGGCACCGCGGTGATTGCGAACTCCAGATCGGTGCTCGCACGCGCGGTCGGTCCCGGAATCGCGCCTTACCTGAATCCGCCCAATCCTAGCGCCGTGGTTCAAGATCCGCACCTGCGGGCCTACTCAGGCGCGACGCCGATCGGGGTTAACGAAGACTGGGAACTTGCAACGCGCGCTTATTTCGGACCGACCGGAGCCTTCGACCTGCCAGACGGAAGCAAGGACGCAGCCCTGCGAGTGGTCGTCCCGACCGGCGAGTTCACGATCCACGCCACAGGTAACACCGGTGGCGGCATCGCACTGATCGAGATCTACGAATCACCTTAGAAAATCGCCGCCCGAGCGCGGCGATTTCCTAATCTACGAGTTAGCGCACTTTCGTGGCCGGCAGAAAGCATGCATTCCCGAGGAACCTCGCCGGCATCTCAGTGGTCTATTCCACGCTCGACGCAAAACGCTCCATGTGGGTCATTCACCCCACTAGCCCGGTTTGGACCCACCTGATAGAATTCTTCAGATGCAGGCATTTCAAAGCAATGGCCGGGGGCTCCGATTCGGAGTTCCGATCGCAATACTCCTCTCATTCACGATGGCGCTCACTTCGGTGGCGCAGTCGTTGTCTTCCACGGCCCGCGCGTTTGGAAGCGGGGCGGGTTCCTACTCGTTCAGCGTCCATGTTCCGGGGGCATGGTCGGCAGGTTCCAATCAGTCGTGGGCAAGCCTGTCCGTCTTGTCCGGGTTCGGACCGAAGACAATCGAGGTCACCGTGGCGGCGAACAATTCGGGCTCGTCCCGGCAGGCACTGATAACCGTCGCCGGGAATGTGCATACGTTGACGCAGGCTGCCTCGGGGAATGGAGTCCCGGAGCTTTGGAGCGTCGGCTCTGATTCTCATGGCCAGCTTGGTTCCCAGCGCGTGATACAGGCTTCGAGCCCGCTCACGGTCGTTACTGGGGTGCTGAGAAGTTCCGCCGGCACAGATCATTCTTTGTTTTTGAAGACTGATGGTTCGATCTGGGCAACGGGGCTCAACTCGACCGGTCAATTGGGAAACAACACGCTCGTCGACCAATACACTGCCGTTCAAATCGCAGTGAATGGCACTGCGGTAGCCGCTGGTGGCGGGCACAGTGTCTTTTTGAAATCCGACGGCACGTTATGGGCAACCGGGCGCAACGACTTCGGACAGCTCGGGGATGGCACGATTGTGGAACGCATGATGCCCGTGCAGATTGCGACCGGGGTGGCTTCCGTTGCGGCAGGCTCGATGCACACTATGTTCGTGAAGACCGACGGCACACTATGGGCCATGGGGAACAACCAGCAGGGCCAGTTGGGCGACGGATCAGTGACCAATCGCAACCAGCCCGTGCAGATCACGACGGGCGTCGCCTCCGTGGCAGCCGGCCAGCGACACAGCCTTTTCGTCAAAACTGACGGGACTCTTTGGGCGATGGGGAGCAATGCGTTCGGCCAGCTTGGCGACGGCACGACGACTCAACGGACCGCACCGGTCCAGATCACGGGCGACGTCGCATCGATTGCGGGGGGGACCACCCACAGCCTGTTCATCAAGACCGACGGCACGCTTTGGTCCACGGGTGGGAATGCCTACGGGCAGTTAGGCGATGGCACGACGACGTCGCGTCTTGTCCCGGCGCAGATTTCCACGGGAGTTGCCACGATCGCGGCGGGCGATGCGCACAGCGCATTCGTGAAGGGCGATGGGAGTTTGTGGACTGCGGGCAGAAATCAGTCGGGGCAACTCGGCCAGAACTCACTCATCGACAATCCGACACCAGTTCAGGTCTCGACGTCGGTGGCGACCGTCTCAGCCGGCTCAAGACACACGTTGTTCGTCATGACCAACGGCACGCTTCGGGCGATGGGCACGCACGAGTTCGGCCAACTCTCCGAAGGCGCTCCAGCCGTGCGCACGATTCCGATTCAGGTGGGCACCGGAGTCACCGCAGTCGCCGCAGGCTTGCTGCACACACTTTACCTGAAAACGGATGGCACGCTCTGGACATTCGGGAGAAGCAACTACGGGCAGCTCGGCGACGGCTTTGCGGTCGATCGCTCGACTCCGATGCAGATCGCAACAGGCGTATCGGCGATCGACGCAGGCGAGTTTCACAGCCTGTTCCTGAAAACAGATGGCACCCTGTGGGCCATGGGCAGGAACGACCTCGGGCAACTCGGCGATGGAACGCAGACTCCGCGACTGTCTCCGATTCAGGTCGCCACGGGCGTCACTGCACTCGCAGCAGGCGACTGGCACAGCCTCTTTGTGAAGTCCGACGGGACACTCTGGGCGACGGGCTGGAACGCAAACGGCCAGCTCGGTGACGGCACCACCACCAACCGCGGAATACCCATCCAAGTTGCCACAGGTGTGGCATCCGTCTCCGCGGGCCAGACTCACAGCGTCTTTCGCAAGACCGACGGCTCGCTCTGGGCGATGGGAAACAACTTCTCCGGCCAGTTGGGCGACGGCACGACGGCACAACGCCTCCTGCCCGTGCAACTGGCGACAGGCGTGGTAGAGTTCTCCGCCGGCGGCGCACACACCATGTTCGCAAAGGCCGACGGATCGCTCTGGGCTACCGGCTACAATTTTTATGGCCAGTTGGGCGACGGAACGACAACTGACCGCTCGACACCGTTCCAGGTTTCGTCGGGCATCGACTCGATCGCGGCGGGCGGCGTTCACACCTTGTTCGTGAAGACCGACGGCAGCCTCTGGGCAATGGGATGGAATCAGTCCGGTCAGCTTGGTGAGGCTTCCATGACCGACCGCCACCTTCCATTTTATGTAAGCGATGGAGTCCTCGCCGTCGCGGCCGGATTGCGGGACTCATTCATCATCACGGACGGTTCCCACGGCACGCCCAGTCTTTCGGCGACGATCGGAGTTCATCCGGTCAGCGTATCAGCCGTGCCAGGCGAAACTGCGACGCTCTCGGTCACGGCCTACGGTACGAGTCCGCTTTCGTTTCAATGGAGGCGCAACGGCGTGAATATCACTGGCGCGACGAGCGCGACACTCACGCTTGTGGGGGTGCAATCCAGCGATGCCGGCAGCTACACCGTTGTCGTCACCAACGCTGGAGGCAGCGTCACGAGCGATCCGGCCACGCTCACGGTCGATTCGACCTCGCGCATCATCAACGTCTCGTGCCTCGCACCCGCCGGCGCCGGCGACAGCACCCTCGTGATGGGTTTCTACATTTCCGGAACCGGCACGAAAACGCTGCTGATCCGCGGCATCGGGCCGAAACTGGCCGACTACAGCGTTACCGATCACGTGCTCGATCCGTCGATCACAGTGTATGACAGCCTCGGTGCGCCCTATGCCTCCAACAACGACTGGGACCAAACACTCGCAGCCGACTTCACTCGTGTGGGTGCCTTCGCTCTCAACAATGGCAGCAAGGATGCGGCCTTCAAAGTCACGCTTGGGCCCGGCCTCTACACGGTCCATTTGGTGAACAGCGGCCCAGTCGCCCGGGGGTTGATCGAGGTCTACGATTTTGGGCGTGAAGCCGGCGCGCGACTCACGAACGTATCGTGCCGCCTCGACATGAATTCGGGACAAAACGTCATCCTCGGCACCGCGGTGATCGGGAGCAGCCGGTCCATGCTGGCGCGCGCAGTTGGCCCCGGAATCGCTCCCTATCTGAACCCGCCCAATCCCAATGCAGTCGTGGCCGATCCGCAGCTAAGCGCCTATTCAGGCCAGACTCTGATCGAAACGAACGACGACTGGCAGCTCGCGACGCGCGCCTATTTTGGTCCGACAGGAGCCTTCGACCTGCCAGACGGCAGCAAGGATGCAGCCCTGCGGATCGTAGCCCCGCCCGGCGAGTTCACGATCCACGCCTCCGGCAAAGGTGGCAGCGGCATCGCACTGATCGAGATCTACGAGTCACCTTAGGTGTTCATCGGACCCAAGCGTCCGACGAATTCCTTATCTCCGAGGTAGCGCGCCTCTCGCCTGCCATGAGCTTGGCGAATTGGTGGAGCGGCGCGACAACGCTCCTAGCGCATCGTCGCGACCCATCACTGCGCCAGTCCCGATCTTCTCACGGAGCGCGTCCGCCCGCATCGGCGACCGGCCACACGCGAACTTCGCCATCCGCACGGCGCTGCGCATACCAATCGCCCTCGAGCGAGAATTCGCCCCATTCTCCCGCTCCGGTTACCGCTTCGGGAAGGAAGGCAACCTCCCGCTCCGTCGCGCGATTCCAAAACCGGACGCCGACATCGGGCTCTTGAGAAACAAGCACGCGGCCGTCGGCCGAGAATCCAATCTGACCGACCGACGTTCGATGTCGGGCGAGTTCGCGACGGTGATGCGGCGCCGCCGTAGTCCACTCGTAAATCAGGCCATCGTGCCCGCCGGTGATGAACGTGTCGCCCTCCGGCGTGAAGACGATTACCGCGACATCGTAGTGGTGGCCCTCGAGGGCCACGCTTCGGCCGGTGGCCCGATCGAGGATGAACGGAGTCTTGAGGCTCCGCGTCCAGACGAACCAGCGCCCATCCGGTGAGCTGACTCCCAACTGGAAACGCCGCGTGATGAAAATATCCTCGAAACGATCGAGCCGATGACCGTCGTTCAAGCGGCGAAACTCAAGCGCGCCGCCCCGCAGCGCAGCCCACGAAATGCCGGCGGATACGACGACGTGCGGTGTGCCTTCGATCACGTCGCCCGGTTCGCGAACCCACGGCACCGCGACGAAGTCCTCCAGCGCATCGACATTGCGTGCGCGCAGCTCGTGCGCCGCTTCCGCCCAGAGCCATAGCCGCCGCGTCTCCCGATCGTAAGTGATCGGTATTTCTCCGGGGAAACGCGCCTCCACTTGTCGCGCCGGGAGTCGTGTGATCACGGCGCCCATGACGCCGTCGGCATCGAGGCAGGCCGTGGCCAGCCTTCCTCCGGGCAACCAGGCGAGATTCATCGAGACATCGTCGTGGCGCAGCACTGGCCTGGGTGCCGGGCCAGCCGCACTCCACTGCATCACGCGTGGGTCGCGACCCGCGGCCAGCAAACGGTCGTTGTCGCGCCAGGCGACGGACCAAACTTCGTTTTCGTGTCCGCTGAGCACGCGTCGTTTCGACCATGTCGCCGTGTCCCACACGTGCACGGCCTGGTCGGAGCAGCCTACTGCCAGCGCGCTCCCGTCTGGCGAGAAAACTGCCTCCCACGTGTTCAACGGATGTTCGAGGTGCCGCGGCGGTTGGGTGACGTCCGCGAGATCCCACACGCGGACGTTGCGAAACCAGCCGCTCGCGACGAGCAGCCGTCCATCGGGCGAGAAGCCAAGTTCCCAGACCCGTTCTCCCGCCGGCCACGGCTCGATCAGACGCCTTCCATCGCGCGCATCGTATACGGCGACGAATGTCGCCGCGTCCGACACCGCCAGCCGCGTGCCGTCGGCTGAAAGTGCTAGGAGCCGCGCAGCGATCGGAATCTCGAAAAGTTTCTCCCCGTCCGCCACGCGCCACGCCGTGACGGTTCCGGCTGTGTCATAGAAAACGAATCTCTGCCCGTCACAGGAATATAGCACCGTTCCATCCGGCGAGAGCACGCCGGTCCGGCCTGGAAACTCCCGCACGAGTGCGCCATCCGCGAGACTCCACTGCTTGATTGACGTGTCGCCCGTGAAAAGGTCGCGCCCTTCGGGCGCGAACTGCACCCACCAGCTCGTCTCGGTGCCGGGGAACGTGCGCACCTCCTCACCGGTGCCCAGATTCCAGAGTCGCACAACATCATCTTCCACGGCGGCCGCGACAAACCGGCGGTCCGGCGAGAGGGCCAGATCATTGACCGTCCATGGAGCCCCGATGGCCACCAGTTCTGCGTCGCCCTGGGCCTGCGGCCACAGCACGCCCCAGGCGGCGTCGCGATGTTCCAGGGGACATCTCTCGAGCGCCCGCCGCGCGGCGCCGAGGTCGCCGGCGAGCAGCGCATCGGAAGCGATCCGCAAGTCCGAGGCGTAGAGCTGCGCGACGGTGTGAGCCGCGGCGCTCTCCGCGCGCTGCCATTGCCACGTGACGGCTGCGCCGCCTGTCAGCAATGCCGCGACGAGCATCGCGCCGACGCCGGCCAGCGCGGGATTTCGCCCGCTCCATCGCCACGCTCGCTCCAGGCTCGAAACCGGCCGCGCGACAATGGGCCGGCCTTCGAGCCAGCGCTCAAGATCGTCAGCCAGTTCGCCAGCGGTGGCGTAGCGTCCCGAAGGTTCGCGGGCCAGCGCACGCAGCGCAATCGTCTCCATGTCGCGCGGCAACGAAGGATCGAGCCGCCGCGGCGGCACGGGATCGCCCCGCTGAACTGCTGCGAGCAGTTCAGGCAATTGCGCGGCGACGAACGGCGGCCGTCGCGTGAGCAGGAAGTAGAGCACCGCGCCGAGCGAATACACGTCGCTCGCCACCGACTCAGTTCCTTGAAGTTGTTCGGGCGAGGCATAGGCCGGGCTGCCCAGCATCTCGCCGGGCCGCGTGAGGCGGCCGCCTCCGTCGACGGCTGTCGCAAGCCCGAAGTCGGTCAGGAAAGGCTCGCCGGCGTCGTCGATCAGGATGTTGCCCGGCTTGATGTCGCGGTGAAGCACACCGGTGTCGTGTGCATATTGCACGGCGCGCGCTGCTCGCAGGATCAGCATCGCAGCATCGCGCGGCGGCGGTGAGCGCGTGGCGAAGCGTGCCTCAAGATCGTCGCCCTCGATCAAGTCCATCGAGTAGAAAAACGCGCCCTCGTGCTCACCGACATTGTGTATCGCCACGATGTGCGGGTGTCGCAGCCGCGCCGCTTCGCGGGCCTCGCGTTGAAAGCGCGCCTTCGCGTCAGGCGCCGCGTGCTCCGCGCCGGCGAGCACTTTCAAGGCGACGAGCCGGTCGAGGGTGATCTGCCGGGCCAGATACACCACGCCCATGCCGCCGCGGCCGAGCTCGCGGAGCAGCTCGTAGTCGCCGAAGCGACGTTCACCCGTGGCCCTCTCGACCGGAAACAGCGTGCCCGCCACACACCGGAGGCAGAGTCCGTCGAGGAGCGGCCCCGACAACACCGCTCCGCATGAGTCGCAACAGCCATTCATCACGGATGACTAAAGAAAGCGCACGCTCACGATGACAGGCTCGCGAGCAGTTCGCGCAGTTCGGCCTCGAGCGCCTCCGGGCCGTCCACGGTCTCGGCGATCTCGTCGCGCACGAGCTGCCGATAGCGCCCGCTCAAGCGGTGCATCGACACGGCGACGACGTTCTTCGAAACGCCAAACTCGCCCGCGACCGCCTCGTAGTCGCCCGACTTTGGCCCTGTCTGCAGCAGCGGCTTCAAGCGGTCGAACCACTGGGTGCGGCCCAGCTTGTTCTGCTCTTCGCGCAGGCGGGATAACGCCCGGTCGAACACCGCGAGTGCCCAGCCCCGGTCAAATGCGCGGTCTGGCGTGAGCCCCTCGGCGACAATTTGATCGATCACACCGTCGGCTTCGCGGCTGGATGTGGGGACGTGCTCGACCGCACCGCCGCGGCGGGCGGCGCGATCGTGGTCCCACACGTTGTTCAGGTAGTTTCGAAGCGAGGAGAGGAGGAAGTTTCGAAACGCACCGCGGTTGGGATCAGCCCGTTTGAGCGCGCCGCGCTCGAGCATATCGGCGAGAAACCCCTGCGTTTGGTCCTGCGCATCGTGGTGGCTTGATCCGCGCCGGCGCGCATAGACATATAAAGGCAGCCAATACGCACGGCACAGGTCGGTCAGCGCCTGCCGCGCCGATTCATCACTCCCGCTAGCGCGCAGGACCATGGTCCATCGCGTGGTCGCGAAGGCGGGGGAGGAACCGGGGGGAGGGAGTGATTCGGAGTCCGGCACGCTCGTGGTGAGTGAGCCGATGCTGCCGTCCGGCGAGACGGAGGCAACCCTGCGGGCGGCGATAATCGGCCGCGCAGTTGACATGTGAGGCCTCGGGGCGCCGTAAGCGTAACCACTGGTGCCTGACTCTAACACGCATCCGAGATTCGCCGCGTGTAATCTCCCTGCGGGTTTTCCTTTAGTTCCGGGTGCGATCCATCCCCTAACGTGAACACCGTCGACCAATCCATGGTGCTGCAATCCGCGCGCGCGCGCGCGCACGTGTTGCGACCCTGCCCGCCGGGAATCACTCCCTGGCTTCTTTTGCATTGCGTGCTCCTGTTCGCATTTGTTGCGAACCTGACCGTCGGACAAGGACCGCCCGTTTCCGAACCAGTTGTCGCAGACGAAACCACCGAAGCAACGATCACATGGCTGGGCGGCAGCGGTGAATGGAGCGCAGGGGCAAACTGGATTGGCGGAGTCGCACCGGGTGCTGGCGATACGGCCGTCGTGTCCTCGGGCACCGTAACGATTTCCGAGGGCACTGTTATTTCGGTCGCTGGATTCACTTTGTCAGGCGGCACTCTAAACGGAGCGGGTCAGTTGAACATCACCGGACTGTTCACATGGACGATCGGCACGATGACCGGCACCGGCACGACACACGTGGCAGTAGGGGGCACCTACAGCATCGAAGGCGGCAACACGCGGGTCCTGGGCGAGACCCGGCAGTTCGTCACCGCGGGCGATGGGACATGGTCGAGCTTTGGCGCACTCTCCTTTGCGGCTGGCAGCGTTTGGGAGAATCAGGGAGCACTCGCACTCACCACCACCGGCTCGCTCAGCGGCGGCACGTTCAACAACACTGTCTCGGGAACGGTGACGCGCAGCGGCAGTGGCACTTCGCATCTCGCCGGCACCTTCAACAACGCTGGCACGGTCAGCGTCGTCTCCGGCACGCTACAACTCTCCGGCAACGGCAGCGACACGGGCACCTACAACATCAGCGCCGACGCGGCGGTCGCGATGACCACCGGTGCAAGAACGCTTCAATCCGGTGCATCGATCGCCGGGGCCGCCGCGTTCGTCCAGAGCGGCGGCACGCTAACGGTGACAGGAACCGTTCCGGCGGTGAACTATCGAATGAACGGCGGCACTCTCAACGGCGCGGGTCAGTTGAACATCACCGGACTGTTCACGTGGACGATCGGCACGATGACCGGCACCGGCACGACACACGTGGCAGTAGGGGGCACCTACAGTATCGAAGGCGGCAACACGCGGGTCCTGGGCGAGACCCGGCAGTTCGTCACCGCGGGCGATGGGACATGGTCGAGCTTCGGCGCACTTTCCTTCGCGGCTGGCAGCGTTTGGGAGAATCAGGGAGCACTCGCACTCACCACCACCGGCTCGCTTAGCGGCGGCACGTTCAACAACACTGTCTCGGGAACGGTGACGCGCAGCGGCAGCGGCACTTCGCATATCGCGAACACCTTCAACAATGCCGGCACGGTGAACGTCGCCTCCGGCACGCTGCAACTCTCGGGCAATGGTAGCGACACGGGCACCTACAACATCAGCGCCGACGCGGTCCTCTTGATGACCGCCGGTGCAAGAACGCTGCAATCCGGTGCATCGATCGCCGGGGCCGCCGCGTTTGTCCAGAGCGGCGGCACGCTGACTGTGGCCGGCAACATCCCGGCGGTGAACTATCGAATGAACGGCGGCACTCTAAACGGAGCGGGTCAGTTGAACATCACCGGACTGTTCACGTGGACGATCGGCACGATGACCGGCACCGGCACGACACACGTGGCAGTAGGGGGCACCTACAGTATCGAAGGCGGCAACACGCGGGTCCTG
>DATKCJ010000116.1:0-2436 GCA_035513275.1 Opitutaceae bacterium | reverse complement strand
TACATGAATCTCTGTGAGGAGATCACTCTGGATTTCTCAGGAGTGCGCCATGCCAACAGCTCTTTCGTCAATGCATTTGTCAGCGGGCTCGTTGAGCAACACGGGCGCATTGCCTTGGAGAAGGTAATCTTCAAAGGAGCGAACCCTGTGCTTCGAGTATTGATCGAAGGGGCCATCGAACTAGGGCTCCAGAAGATCGAAGGTCGGATCGACGCGTAACCAGATTAGGCTACCGGGTTGCGCAGTTCACTCTGAATTCAAGGTCAGCCCGCTGGATTCTCCTCCGGCAGCGTCCAGCGGTCCAGCCAAGCCTTCACTTCGGCATACCAGAAGCGGCTGTTCTCGCCTTTCAGTATCCAGTGATTCTCGTCGGGAAACACGATGAGCCTCGACGGGATCTCGAGTCGCTGCAAATAGCTCCACGTCTCGATCGCGTTGTTGATCGGCACGCGGAAATCCCGCTCGCACGCGGTCACGAGCATCGGTGTCACCCACCCTTCACCGGTCGCATTCCGATCGGCAAACCGCGCGGGATTCTGCGTGGTCCATATCTCACCCTGCTCCCAGACCGGGCCGTCCATGTTCAACTCGCGGTGATAGATGACGTCACTCGTGCCCCACTGCGAGGTCACGTTCACCATTCCGGCGTGGCTCACGAGACAGCGGAACCGCGTCGTCGTCGCCTGCAGCCAACTTGCGAGGTGCCCGCCGTAGCTCGCACCTCCGGCTGCCACGCGGCGACCATCGAGAAAAGGAAACTTCTCGAGCGCCGCATCCAGCGCCTCGAGGATTTCGTCGCCCGGCGTCTTCAGCGGATCACCCTGGGTGCCTTGGGAAAACGCTTCGCCGAAGCCCGTCGATCCCGAGTAGTTCGTCGCCAACACCACATAGTCCGATCCGGCGAGCAGGTGATAATTCCACCTCACAGTGAACCCATCCCGCGCCATCGAGTGCGGACCGCCATGTATCGAGACGAACACAGGATACTTCCGCGACGCGTCGAAACCGGCCGGGCGGATCAGCAGGCTGTGGATCCTCCGGCCCTTGCTCGATGTGAACCAGAATGCCTCGACACGCTGCAGGTCGAGCTGTCGCGCGCGCGACCTGTTGAATGACGAGAGGCGACTGAGCTTGCGACCCTGCGTGATCACCGCCACCTCCGGTGGTCTGTTCGCCGCCTCTGTGATCACCGCAAGGATCGACCGGCGCGTGCCACCGATATCCAGCGCACTGACTACTCCGTCGCCCGGGTCGAACCACATCGATGCAGCGCCTCCGCTTGCCGGTGCACGGTAGATTTTTTCGTGCCCGGCATCCTCAGCGGTGAAAAAAATGCTCTCGTTGTCCCGCGACACGACATGTCTGCGCGGGTCCCGGTCAAATCCCTCGGCGAGCGGGATCATTCCCGCGGGATCGAAAGGCCACGGGTAGCGCACCAGGCGGGTCGCCGTATAGACCTTCAGTGATGTCACCGGCGTAGCACCCACGACGAACCAAGTGCCGTCCGGCGCGAATACCGGCTCCGAGTAGGACAATCCGTCGTTCGTGAGCCGGCGCGGTTGCGAGGCGTCGATGTCGATCGAAAAGAGTTCGTCCACCACGGTCGCGCGCGCCGCCTGGTCACGAGCCAGCGTAGCCGCGAAGACAATCGACTTCCCGTCCGGCGCCCACGCGAAGTCGATGACTTCGGTGACCTCGTTGATCCTGCCTCCGAAGCTCGGCAGTTGCGCAGCCGGCCATTCCGCAAACAGGTCCCGCGCCTCGGCGCCGGGCTCGCTCGCGATCAGGAGGAGATGCGGCCGCCGCTCGTCGAGCCACCGATCCCAAAGCCGGATTGGAAATCCATCATAGACACGCGCAGAGGTTTTGCTGTCGCGACGGGCGATGAACTCCTGCCGGTTCTGCGCGTCGTTTACAGCGCCCGGAAAGACATCGCTCACAAACGCGATCGACTTGCCGTCGGGACTCCACCGCGGCGAGCGCACGCCCGTGGACAGATTCGTCAGCCGCGCAACTTTCGCCGCCTCGATGTCGGCGACATAAAGCTGCGGGACAAACTCGCCTTCCTCGCGGTAGACAAATGCGATTCGCCGCCCGTCCGGACTCCATGTGGCCCCGACTTCCGCGCCTTTCGAACTCGTCAATTGCTTCGGCTCGCCCCGGCCGTCGGTGCGAATCACCCAAAGGTCGGTGCTCTCCTCCTGCGGGTCGTAGGAAGGCGCGACGACTGTCACAAGCACCAACTCCCCATCCGGGCTCACCGTCGGGGCGGCGAGCCGTCGCATCAGCCACAAATCGTCGTGGTTCATCGGCCGCTTCGCTGCGAAACATGGCGTCGCCGTCAACGCAAGCGCCGCCACGACGCAGAGCACGCAATTACCGGGGTTCACGACCGAAGTTCGTAGGCTCCGTCAATCCGGCGGACAAGCAATCGTT
>DATKCJ010000115.1:0-11405 GCA_035513275.1 Opitutaceae bacterium | reverse complement strand
TCCGACAAATCCCTCAAAAAAGTGGTCCGATAACGCCCAACAAACCACTCTACTACCCGCTCACCTCCAGCGTCTTCCGGAAACATGTCACTTAATAGGTGACATGTGGTTTGGGATACCCGGCGCAGAATTCGGCGCGATAACGGAGGTGCTGTTGCGGTGGCCTAAGAAACGTCCGGGTCGTGCGTCATACCATGCGAACCAACATTCGCATGAACACACTCGCCAGAATCCGAAACGCCGCGCTCCTTGCCGGCTACATCCTCGCGGGGACCGCTTCGGCGGCGCCGCTTCAGTCCACGATCACCGCAGCGACCGTCTACCTTGATCGCGCGGTTGTCACCCGCACGGGCGTGATCGAGCTCGCGCCGGGTGAGCATGAACTCGTCCTCTCGGATCTGCCTGCGTCGTTGCTCGACCAGTCGCTCATCGTCTCGGGCCGCGGCACCGCGCGTGCGACGATCCTGGATGTCGGCGCGCGCACGCGCTGGCTCGACTTCACACCGAACGATCGCGTGCGCGACCTCGAGGACCAGTTGAAAACTTTCGGCCGTGACATGCGCCTGCTCGATGACCGCACGGGCCTGCTCGACCGACAGCTCGCGCTGCTGCAGAACATCTCGAACACCGCGACCCGGCCTCCCGGCGAAGAGTCGAACCAGCCGCGCGTATCCGTCGAGGAGTGGGAGCGACTCATGCTGTTCGCAAACGGAGGATTCGCACGCATCGCAACTGAGCGGCAGGAAGTGGATTTCTCGCGCGAGCAAACGCAGGAGAAAATGAATCGCGTGCACGCCGAGCTCGCGCAGGTGCGCGGCGCTGGCGGCAAGAACGTGAAGGACGTGACCGTGCGCGTGGCCGTCGAAGGCGCGGGCCGGCTCGCCGTCTCGCTCAGCTACACGCTTCCCGACGCGCGCTGGATGCCGACCTACGACGCGCGCTTTTCGACGTCCGCCCGCACCGTCGCGCTGGGCTACTTCGGCGTCGTCCGCCAGCGCACCGGCGAGGATTGGAACAACATCGATCTCACGCTCTCGACCGCGCGTCCCTCGCTCGGTGGTGCAGCGCCGATCCTGAACACGTGGTATCTTGACCTCTTCCAGCCCGCGATGGTCGCGCAGGAACTCCGCCGCCGCGAGCAGTCCGCAAAAGCGGCCTACGCCGTCTCGGATATGGTCGCACAGGCGCCAGCCGCCGTGGGCGAAGGCAAGGACAAGCGTGAATACGATTCTGAAAACGTCTCCGCAACCGTCGCTCAGGGCGCCACGTCTGCGACGTTCCGAATTCCCGTGAAGGCGAACATCCCCGCGGACAACGCGCCGCACAAGGTCGGCATCACGACGCTGCCGTTCCAGGCCGATCTCTCCTACGCCGCCACGCCGAAGCTCGTCGAGGCCGCGTTCCTCAGCGCGAAGGTGAAGAACGATTCCGACTTCCCGATTCTCGCAGGGCCGATGGCGGTGTTCCTCGACGAGACATTCGTCGCCAACGGCGGCATCGGCACCGTGATGACCGGCGAAAAATTCGACCTCGCCCTCGGTGCCGACGACGGCATTCGCATCGAGCGCAAGCGCCTGAATCGCTTCACTGAGGAGATCGGTATGATCAGCAAGGAGACGCGAATCACCTACGACGTGTTGATCACCGTGCAGAACAACCGAAAGACCACGGAGAAGATCACCGTGCGCGACCAACTGCCTGTCTCGCGCAACGAGAAGATTGTCGCGAAACTCCTCTCGCCTGCGACGAAGGACATGACGCAAGAGCCGGGCGGCCTGCTCTCGTGGACGTTCGAACTCAAGCCCGGCGAGAAGCGCGAGATCGCGCTGAAGGTCAGCGTGACACATCCGGTTGAAATGCAGGTGAGCGGGTTGGAGTGAAGCTGCAATCTTGGAGCCACCACTTGGTCGAGGGACCCGACCAACGCTGAAGGCGAACTTGTAGGCCCGGTGCCCTCACCGGGCGCGGGACCACAAAAACGGGGCGGCTTCGGCCGCCCCTTCTTCGTTCTGCGTGGCGCATCCACTTCCGAGGTAGCGCGCCCATCGCCTGCCCTGAGCTTGTCGAATGGGCCGAGGGGCGCGGTTGCCCATTGTGCGGGGCAACCCGTTCGCGCCTCTCGGCGAGAGGCGCGCTACCTCGGAGGCGACCTACCGGGAGTCGCGGCGTGATGCCGCTCCTTTTGCAGCACGGGGGAGACTGGCATTGTGACCCGCAGGACCGAGGCAGGTCAGAGACCTGCCCTACTTTCCTGCGCAAAATCCGGGCCGGATTTGGCCAACCGGTGCATAGCCCGCCGCGAGCAGCGGGACTACACTGTGTCGATGAACACAGTTGAACACTCCGGCATCACGCCGCGCTTCTGGTTCTGGCTGACGTTCGCCTGGATCGTGGTCATCGCAAAGTGCCTCATGGTCCCTTGGGCTATCGCGCGCTGGCAGATTCCAATCGCACCCGTTTGGGTGATCATGCCGACGCTGTTGCTGGCCGTTGTTGCGACGGTGCTGGTCCTGGCCCGTTTCGGCTTCGGTGAACCGAAGGGTTGAGACCGACGCAATTTCCCGCGCGACCCTGACGGGATTGCCCACGGCTACTCCCGGGGCAATCCCGCCGCGCGGGCTTGATGCCGCAGCGGGTTAGGGATTGCCGCAACGTGCTGCGACCGATACGTTTCGACTCATGCTGGCGGCCCGGTACTAACGTCCAACGACCACCCGGTCTCCCAACTTTCCAGAACCCTGTTTCAAATGAAGATCGAGCTTTTCACCGTCAGCGATTTCGCCGCCGACTACGGCGGCAAACTCACCGTCGTGGGCGTGTTCGACACGATCAACGCGCGACAGGCGCCAGTCGTTCATCCGACGTGGGCCATCGCACTCAAGGTGCGTTTCGAAAAAATCGAGGAGGGCCCGAAGAAGGTCCGCCTCTCGATCGCGGACGAGGACGGTCACACCGCGATCCCGCCGATTGAGATCACGCACGAGGCGAAGTGCCCGCAGGATCATCACTCGGGCACGTTCCAGATTGTCGCGAACATCGGCGGCGTGAAGTTCGAGAAGTTTGGCGAGTATTCGATCGATCTCGCCGTCGACGGCCGCCACGAGGGAAGCATCCCGCTCTACGTGCGGCAGGTCGTCGCGAAGTAGCGCGGTGACGCTCTCCGCAATGAAGCAGTTCGTCGGCAACGTATCGTTGCTCGTGCGCGATTACGACGAGGCGATCGCGTGGTTTAGAAGCACGCTCGGATTCGTGCTCGTCGAAGATTCGGACCTTGGCGACGGCAAGCGTTGGGTGGTCGTCGCGCCGCCGGGCGCAGCCGAATGCTGTGTCTTGCTTGCGAAGGCGAAGAACGCGCGCGAGGCCGCCACCGTCGGCAATCAGTCGGGCGGACGTGTCTTCCTCTTTCTACACACCGACGATTTCGAGCGCGACCATCGCACCTTCAAGTCGCGCGGCGTGCAGTTCCTCGAGGAGCCGCGCCACGAAACCTACGGCACTGTCGCCGTGTTTGAGGATCTATGCGGCAACCGCTGGGATTTGCTGCAGTTGAAGCCTTGAAACGGCTCCGGCTTCCGGCCGGAGATTCTGCAACTGGAAGCCCGCGGCCACTCACAATCGCCCGCGAGTCGGCTCATGCAAATCCGAGCGCCTGCTATTCCAGCGCGATGTCGATCGCCACGATCCGCGCGGGCTTGTCGCTTCGGTTCTCCATCCAGTGGATGAGCCCGGGCGTCTCGAGCGTCACATCGCCCTTGCGCCGGACGATCGGCTCCGGGGAATCGCTCCGGTGCTCGATGACCTCGCCCTCGAGGTGATACGCGATCGCCGGACGGCCCTCGTGCTTGTGCACGGCGATCACGCCACCGGGCTCAAGCGTGATGGTGCGCGCGCGCAACTGCCGGCCCGCAAGTGCGGGAAAATCGGTCCCGAGTGGGATCGCGCCGACCAGCTTCAATTCACTGAGACCCTTCGATTCGGTCGGGCCAGGAAATCCGAGATCCTGCGCGGCTGCGCGCTCCTTTTGCGAAACTACGTCCTGCGCGCACAGCGGAAAAGCAGCAAGCGCGAGGACCAACAGCGGGGTGATTCTGCTGAACATATTCATTGGAGTGTGAGTTGGGGTTGAACTGATCCTTCCGCAAACGCCGCGGGTCCTCTGCTCAGAACGGAACATCTTCGTCGATGCCGGAATCGGCGGACGGCGCAGCAGGCGCTGCGGCTGCACGTCGCGGCGGAGCGACGGGCTCGCCGCCACCGCCGCCGCCCGCATCTTCGCCCTGGCGGCTGCCGAGGAATTGGAAGTTCTCGACGACGACGCGCATCTTCGAGCGCTTGCCACCACCGTTCTTGTCCTCCCACTGGTCGAGCTTGAGCCGGCCCTCGATGAAGATCGGCCGTCCTTTCGTGAGGAACTTCGCGATCGTCTCGGCCTGTTTGCCCCAAGCCTCGAGGTCGACAAACGTGACCTCTTCGCGGCTCTGCCCGTCTTCGCCGCGGAATGTGCGGTTCACTGCGATTCCGAATTGTGCGACTGCGGTGCCCTTGGGGGTCTGTCGGAGTTCAGGGTCGCGGGTGAGGTTTCCGATGAGGAGGACTTTGTTGAGGTTGGCCATTGGAGTAGCGGGTCAGTGATTGCGTTGTGTGAGAAAAGAAAACGTCCGCGAGCCTACAGATGCCCCTCGGACAAAGTCAGTCCTAGTCGCGAAAAAAGTTTCGCGCAGCGTCGGACACCCTTTGTCCGGGCCTGTGTGAGAGGATGGCGCCATGCACTTCCTCCTTCAGCCACCTCCCGTCTCGACCCCGTTGCTCGCGTTTGTCGCCCGCCTTTTCGTCCGCCTCGCTGTCGCCGTCTGGGTGATCGGCGCTGTGGTCGCCCTCGGCGTGCTGTCGTTGGCGGCGTGACGCGCTACGAAGTCGCGTGCTCGCGCAGCGCCGCAAGCGGCACGATCTCGAGCGCTCGCTCGTGGGTCGATGCGAGGATCACCGGCGGGGCCATGCCCGCCGCGAATGCCTCGAGCCAGCGCGCCGCGCACAGGCACCATCTATCGCCGGGCTGCAGCCCGGGAAACTGATACTCCGGATGCGGCGTCGAGAGGTCGTTGCCCGCGAGCTTGCTGTAGGCAAGGAACCGGTCGGTGACCTCGACGCAGACGGTGTGCGAGCCGATGTCCTCCTCGCAGGTGTTGCAGAAGCCGTCGCGGAAGAAACCCGTTACCGGGTTGCTGCAGCACTCCTTCAAAGGACCGCCGAGGACGTTTCGCCCAGAACTCATGCGTTGAGGAAACCCCGGTTCAGGGCCGACCGCAACCCGCACGCGCGTTTCGCAATCAGAACGCCGCTGCCTCGAACATCGCTCCTTGGAGCGCGTCGACGGTGAAGGGTTTTTCCAAAACGATGGCCCGTGAGAGTCGCGCGGTCTTCTGGCGGACGGATGCATCCACGAGTCCCGTCATCATGACGATCGCAACAGTCGGGTTGGCTTCGCGAAGGCGCTCGGCGACTGCCCAGCCGTCGACACCAGCGAGGTTGATGTCGAGCACGGCCGCGCCGACTTCTTCGGCGCTGTGACCGATCGCCTCGACCGCTTCGTTGCCGCTGCCCGCCGAGATGCACGTCCAGCCGCGGCCGCGCAGCCCGGAAGTCACAAGCCGGAGCCAGGATTTTTCATCGTCGAGGATAAGGACCTGAAACGGCGGCGGCTTCGGGGGCATGGGGTGGAGTGTTGGCTGGGTTGAAACGACTCGGGCGACGCGATGAGTTGTAGCACCAATGCGGACGCAGCGGGACTGGGTATTGACCCTATTCGCGAGGGCGGGTCAGCCCAGTGGGCAACTATCCCGAAATCGCCCTTTCCAGCGCCGCCTCAAGCGTGGCGATGCTGAAAGGCTTCTGCAGAACGGCCGAATATCGAAGCGCGGCCACACGATCCCGCAGGCCGGCGTCGGAATTGCCCGTCATCACGACGATCGGGAGAGCAGGATTCAGGCGGCGCAGTTCACCGGCAACCGTCAGCCCGTTGGCCTCGCCGGCATTCAAGTCGAGCAGCGCGGCGTCGATCCGATCGCCCATGCCGGCGGCTTCCTTTTCCGACAGGGGGTTGGCGGCGTGAGCGACGCAACGCCATCCGCGCGTCTCAAGCATCATCTTGAGTATCTCAAAAAGGGGCCGCTCGTCTTCCAGTATGAATATGCGCCTGGTGCCGTTTTCCAATTGAGTCATGTCGGGCCACACAGCCAAGCGGACTGCGACCCTCCCCGGCAATGCAAAGATTGCCGCCCGGCGGCAACGGCACCCGCCCATGACGTGACCGCCGGCTCAACCGGCGGTTCGACAACGTGTCACTCGGGTTACCACGCCGCGCAGATGCGCGGCGTCACTTCGGGCCAAATGCGCGGACGTGTTTGACGAGATCGGAGATCTCCTCGGCTGTGAGTTTGTCCTTGAAGCCCTTCTTCTTCGTCTTGCCGTCCTCGACGGCGCCGTTGGCGATCGATTCGGTCGCCTGCGCGTCGGTGAACGCGGCCTGCCCTTCGGCCGTCGTGTAGTTGACCAGCTTGAGCTTCTTGCCCATCGCCGTCTGGCCGGCTCCGTCGGCACCGTGGCACTTCGCGCAATGCGCAGTCCAGTTTTCCTGCGCCGTGGCCGCAAACGCGACCGGGGCTGCAGCACACATCAAAGTCACAATGATCTTCTGGCTCGTTTTCATAGCGTTTGAATTCTTGTCGGACACACCCATCTCGACAACGACACTCGGCGTCCGGCGCGCGCCGCGCGCAGTTAGTAGCGCGCGCAATCGAGCCAATCGCGGCGGCTTTTAACGGTGTCGATGCCGGAAGGTAGCGCGCCCATCGCTTGCCCTGAGTTTGTCGAATGGGCCGAGCGGCGCGAAGCAACTTGCCAGGATTCTTGAAACCCGACGCTCCTCTCGGCGAGAGGAGCGCTACCCGCCGATGCCTCGATGCGGCGTGGACACCGGACCACGCGCGCGCCAATGATGCCGCACCTCTCTCCCCTCTCGAACACGCGATGACCGCACAAACACAGCAAGCCATCGGATTCGGCATCGTCGGCAGCGGAATGATCTCCGGCTTCCACGCACAGGCGATCCAGCGCACGCCCGGCGCGCGGCTCGTGGGCTTCGCGGCGCGCTCGCCGGAAAAGGCCGCGGCGCTCGCTGCGAAACACGATGCGCCGTTCTCGACCGTAAGCGTCGCCGAGCTCGTGAATCACCCCGATGTGCAAGTCGTGTGCATCTGCACGCCGAGCGGCGTGCACTATGAATCCACGATCGCCGCGATCGACGCCGGCCGGCATGTCGTCGTCGAAAAACCCGTCGAGGTCACGACCGAGCTCGTCGACCGCATCATTGAAGCCGCAGAGAAGAAAGGCGTGCTCCTCGCCTCGATCTTCCAAGGACGCTTCGGCGCTGGCGCATCCACGGTGAAGGCCGCGCTCGACGCGGGCCGGCTCGGCCGGATGGTCATCGCGAGCGTGAGCGTCAAATGGCACCGGTCCGACGCCTACTATAATGGATGGAAAGGCGTGCTCGCGCTCGACGGCGGCGGCGCGGTGATGAACCAGGCGATCCACGGAGTCGACCTGCTGCAGTGGTTCGTCGGCATGCCGGTCGAGGTTGTCGCGTTCAAGGCGAACCGCGTGCACACGCGGATCGAGAGCGAAGACACTGCGTGCGCGCTGCTGCGATTCGCCGACGGCGCGATGGGCACGGTGGAGGCAACGACCGCGGCATGGCCCGGCTGGTCGCGACGCATCGAACTCTGCGGCGAGCGCGGCTCGATCGCTCTCGAGGACGACCGGATTACACGCTGGGATTTCCGGGACGCGCGGCCCGAGGATGAAGCGATCCGCAAAGGCAGCGCCGACGCACTCGGATCCGGCGCCGCGGACCCCGGCGCGATCTCGCTCGAAGGCCACCTGAGACAATTCGCCAATGTCGTGGCCGCACTCCGCACCGGCGAGCCCCTCGCCATCGACGGCCGCGAAGGCCGCAAAGCCGTCTCCTTCGTCGAGGCGATCTACACCTCCGCCACCACAGGCAAACCCGTCGCACCGCGTTGAGTGCAGGCGTTTCGAAACGCCAACGGCTGGGTGTCACGGATTTGAGCTTTCGGGGAGCAAACTACGGATTGTCGTCCGACGCGCGAGCGCTGTAGCGTTCCGCCAGCAAGAACGGGCCTGTAGCTCAACGGTTAGAGCAGGGGACTCATAATCCCTTGGTTCTGGGTTCAAATCCCGGCAGGCCCACCACCCTTCGCACGAAACGGAGTGACTGCCGGCTTTTGAGTGTATGGTATCGGTGGACTTTCCGCCTGAACGGCCCCCTTCCAACCCCCTGATCCAATGAAACGTCTCCTGATCGCGCTTGTGACCTCCGCCGCCCTCCTCATCGGCCCGGGCTGTTCCAAGAAGGAAACCACCGCCGCCGAACCCGGCGCGGCCAAGCAGCTCAAGATCGGCTTCGCCCAGACTGGTGCCGAGAGCGACTGGCGCACGGCCAACACCGAGTCGATGAAGGCCGAGGCCGAAAAGCGCGGCATCGACCTGAAGTTTTCCGACGGGCTCGGCAAACAGGAGAACCAGATCCGCGCCGTGCGCTCCTTCATTGCGCAGAAGGTCGACGCGATCGTAATCGCACCGATCGTCGAGACGGGTTGGGACCCGGTCTTGCGCGAGGCCCAGCGCGCAAACATCCCCGTGATCCTCACCGACCGCAGCATTCAGACCGAGGACGAGTCGCTCTTCACCGCGTTCATCGGGTCCGACTTCTACGAGGAAGGCCGGATGGCGGCCGACTGGCTCGCGAAGAAGACCGGCGGCAAGGGCCGCATCGTGGAACTGCAGGGCACGCCTGGATCAGCGCCCGCCAACGAGCGGCGCAAGGCGTTCGCCGACGCACTCAAACCCTACCCCGAGCTCACGATCATCGACTCGCAGAGCGGCAACTTTGAGCTCAGCGGCGGCAAGCAGGTGATGGAGGCGTTCATCAAGAAACACGGACGCAACTTCGACATCGTTTACGCGCACAACGATTCGATGGCCCTCGGCGCGATCCAAGCGATGGAGGAAGCCGGCCTCAAACCGGGCAAGGACATCATCATCGTGAGCATCGACGCCATGCGCGCCGCGGTCGAAGCCGTCGCCGCGGGAAAGATAAACTGCACGGTCGAGTGCAATCCGCTCTTCGGCCCGAAAGTTTACGACACAGTCGCGCAGATCCTCGCAGGCGAGACCGTGCCGAAGAAGTCGTTCAACAAGGACGAGCTCATCGACGAGACCAACGCCGCCGCGCTCCTCCCGACGCGGCAGTATTGAGGTTTCCGCTGCGCGAAAACCTAAACTTTGGTTTTTGTGGAACAAAAACCACTCCTCGAACTGCGCGGCGTTCGGAAAGAATTTCCCGGCGTCAAGGCGCTGGCGGGGGTCGACTTCACCGTCCGCTCGGGCGAGATCCACGCACTGCTCGGCGAGAACGGCGCGGGCAAGAGCACGCTCATCAAGGTGCTCACAGGCGTGCACCCGGCCGACGCTGGCGAGTTTCGCCTCGCGGGCCGCGCGATCCACCCGCGCTCGCCGAAAGAGGCCGAGGAGCTCGGCATCAGCACGGTTTACCAGGAAGTGAACCTCGTGCCGTCGCTCTCCGTCGCCGAAAACATCACGCTCGGCCGCCAACCGAGCCGGTTCGGATTTCTCCAGTGGGGTGCGATCCGCAAGCGTGCGCGCGAGGCGCTTGCGCGGCTCGAGGTTGACTGCGATGTCGACGCCGAGCTCGGCTCGCTCTCTGTCGCCTTGCAACAGATGGTCGCGATCGCGCGCGCGCTCGACACCTCGGCGCGCTTGCTCGTGCTCGATGAGCCGACTGCCAGTCTCGACGAGAAGGAAGTGGCGGAGCTTTTCGGCATCATGCGCAAGCTGCGGGACGACGGCATGGGCATTGTCTTCGTCACGCACTTCCTCGAGCAGGTCTACGCCGTCACCGACCGGCTCACGGTCCTGCGCAACGGCCAGCTCGTCGGCGAATACGCGACCGCCGACCTGCCGCGGCTCGCGCTCGTCGGCAAGATGCTCGGCCGCGAGGTGAGTGACGCGGATTTCACGAGCCACGCCGCGGCGCCCGCAAGCGGCGCACCCGCGGTGCTCGAGGCGCGCGGCTTGGGTCGGCGCGGTGCGATCGCGCCGCTGGACCTCGCGCTGCATCCCGGCGAAGTTCTCGGTCTCGGCGGATTGCTCGGCTCGGGCAGGACAGAGACAGCGCGGCTGCTCTTCGGGATCGACCGTCCTGACAGTGGCGAGATCCGCGTGGGCGGAAACGCAAGCCGGCTCGCATCGCCGCGCGACGCCGTGCGGCTGGGACTGGCGTTCTGCTCGGAGGACCGAAAGGTCGAGGGCATCCTGCCAAATCTCTCGGTGCGCGAAAACCTCCTCTTTGCGCTCCAGGGCAAACGCGGCGCGCTCCGTGCGCTCGGACGCGAGGAGCAGGAACGGCTTTGCACGCACTACATCGGCGCACTGAGCATCAAAACGCCGCACGCGGACACGCCGATCAAGAACCTCTCCGGCGGCAACCAGCAAAAGGTCCTGCTCGCGCGCTGGCTCGCGACACAGCCCACGGTGATCATCCTCGACGAGCCGACGCGCGGCATCGACGTTGGCGCCAAGCAGGAGATCGAACAGTTGATCGCCGACCTGCGCGCCAAGGGTCTCGCGGTATTGTTTATCTCAGCGGAGATCGACGAAGTCGTGCGCAGTTGCTCGCGCGTGCTCGTCTTGCGCGAACGCCGGCTCACCGGCGAGATCGCCGGCGACGCCCTCAACTCGGAAAACCTGATGCACCTGATGGCGGGCACGCATGAATAGGCCTGATTCACAGTTCCGCATTAGGATCGCCGCTCTTGTCGGGTCGAAGCCCCGCGAAAACCGATGCGGCGTGCCGCAACCTTTTTATGGGTCGGGCTTTATGCCCGACAGGATTGGAGCGGTGCGGTCCGAATGTAGGAGCACGCTTGCGGGCGATTCGGGCGCCAAAATTCCAAGCGCCGTCCAAGGAATCGCTTGCAAGCAAGCTCCTACCCTTACGACCGAACGCCGGAGTGTCGGGCGTAAAGCCCGACCCACAAAAAGGCCCCGGCACGTCGCACGCGGCGGTCCCAGTGCGGAGATGTGCGTTGGGATTACTCATGAGTGCCCGCCATCAGGTGCATCAGGTTTTCCGAGTTGAGCGCGTCGCCGGCGATCTCGCCGGTGAGCCGGCGCTCGCGCAAGACGAGCACGCGCGAGCAACTGCGCACGACTTCGTCGATCTCGGCCGAGATGAACAACACCGCGAGACCCTTGGCGCGCAGGTCGGCGATCAACTGCTCGATCTCCTGCTTCGCGCCGACGTCGAT
>DATKCJ010000114.1:0-7063 GCA_035513275.1 Opitutaceae bacterium | reverse complement strand
TTCGTGTTTGACTGCCGCTCGCTGCCAAACCCCGGTCGCGAGCCGCAGTTCGCGCGCCTCACCGGTCGTGATGCCGAATGCGCCGCGTGGCTCGCCGCAAATGCCGAGGTCGTGAACTTCATCGAGCAGACGCGCGCGCTCGTGTTGCCCGCGGTGGAAAACTATCGGGAGCGCAACTTCACCCACCTCTCAGTCGCATTCGGCTGCACGGGCGGCCAGCACCGAAGCGTGTGGTGCGCCGAGCATCTCGCTGAGAGCCTGCGTGCCGCAGGTGTGCGCGTGGACCTGCGCCACCGCGACATGCCGGAGTTCACGACATGAAGGCGATAGTCTTCGCAGCGGGCCGCGGCACGCGGCTCAAACCTCTCACCGACACTCGGCCCAAGGCGCTCGTGGAGATCGACGGAGTGTCGCTGCTCGAGATCACGCTGCGCCGTCTCGCCACGGCGGGCACGCGCGAGGTGATCGTGAACACGCACCACTTCGCCGACCAGATGCACCAGTTCATCGACTCGCGCGGCGCGGAGCACTTCGGGCTCTGGCGGGTCGCGGTCTCCGAGGAGCGCGAGCTGCTCGACACGGGCGGCGGGCTGAAGAAGGCCGCGTGGTTCTTCGAAGATACGACGCCGTTTCTCGCGCACAACGTCGACGTGCTCAGCGATGTGGATCTCGCGGCGTTCATGACCGCACACACCGAGTCGGGCGCGCTCGCCACACTCGCCGCGATGCCGCGCGAGACGGAGCGCCCGCTGCTGTTCGACGAGAGGGGCCGGCTTGTCGGGCGCGGCACGCCCGAATCGCCGAAGCTTGTGCGCGCGGTCGAGGGCGAGCCGGTGTCGCTCGGGTTTTGCGGCATCCATGCAATCTCGCCGGAGATTTTTTCGATGATCACGGAGCACGGCGCGTTTTCGATCATCGACGCCTACCTGCGGCTGGCGGCCCAAGGCGCGCGGATACTTGCCGGAAGGATCGACGGCGCGAAGTGGCGCGACTGCGGCCGGCGCGAGGACTTGAGGCCGCTGTGATCCGGAGGATTTGATCCGGCGTAGCCCGCTGCGTGAGCAGCGGGACTCAGGACACAACCGTGCGAACGACCGCAATTCCTCCCTGCGCTCACGCGCAGGGCTACTTCTGACCGGAGTCCTACACATGCCCCGCCAGCTCCGCGACCGACGCCACACGCAGCACAGGCTCGGGCAGGCCGGGAGGCGTCGCTGCGGCGCGGCTGCCGTTGGCGCCGACTAGGCAGAAATCCATTCCGGCTGTGGCCGCGCCGCGACCGTCGCTCTCCCACGAGTCGCCGATCATGAGCGCGTCGCCTGCGGCGAAGCCTGCACGCTCGAGGCAGCGGCGGAAGATTTCCGAGGAGGGCTTCGCGACGCCTTCGTGCTCGGAGATGAGGTAGGGATCGAGGAAGCGGTCTATGCCAGTGCGCTGTGCCTTCGGTCGCTGCACGCGCGTGAGGCCGTTGGTGATCGCTGCGAGGCGATAGCGCGGCGCGAGCGACTCGAGGAGCGGGAGTGCGCCGTCGAAGAGCTGCGCGTGGGAGGCGAGCGCGTCCTCGTAGACGTCGCCGATCGCGCGCCAGTCGGGCACGGGCAGGCCGAGGCGGTGCGCGGTCTCTGTGAAGCGGCGGCGGCGGATTTCTTCCTGTGTGATTCCACCACGGACAAACTCGCCCCAGAGCGCGTGGTTCACCTCGGTGTAGATGCGCGCGAACGAATCAGGCGCGGCCTGCGGGTAGTGGCTGGCGCGGATGTCGGCCAGCGCGGCGCGCTGCGAGGCGCCAAAGTCGACGAGAGTGTCGTCGATGTCGAAGATGAGCAGGAGGTAAGGCCGCATGCCGGGAGGCTGGCGGTGCGACTGCCCCGCGTGCAAGCCCCGGAAACCTGTTGGACCTAAAGCCCGACCCACAACAAACCGAAGACCCTACCGGTCGTTCTTCGCGAAACGCTTACAAGCTCGCCGTTTGACCGCGGGGCGGACGGGCAACAGTATCCCGCGCGATGAAACCTACGCTTCTCATCCTTGCCGCGGGCATGGGGAGTCGCTTCGGCGGACTCAAGCAGCTCGAGCCAGTCGGACCTGCAGGCGAGACCGTGCTCGACTACTCGGTGTTCGACGCGTTGCGCGCGGGTTTCGGCAAGGTCGTGTTTCTTATCCGAAAGGACTTTGAGGAGGAGTTTCGCGAGCGCGTTGGGAAGAAATGGGAGTCGCGCACGGAGGTTGTCTACACGCATCAATCTCTCGACGCGCTGCCGGCGGGATTCTCGCCGCCACCGAAACGCGAGAAACCCTGGGGCACGGCGCACGCTGTGTGGTGCGCGCGGAAAGCGATCTCGGGACCGTTCGCCGTCGTGAATGCCGACGACTACTACGGCGCCGACGCCTACGTGAGGCTCTCGGCTTTCCTCTCGGAAAAATTGCCGCCGCCGCCGAGGTTTTGCCTGGTCGGCTACCAGCTCGGCCAGACGCTTTCCGAGCATGGCGCGGTCGCCCGCGGCATCTGCCGGCTCGACGCGGACGGTCACCTTGACGGCATCGAGGAGGTGACGGGCCTCGAGCGCGACGGTGACGGCGCACGCGCGAAGCGCATGGACGGCACGGTGCGCACCTTCCCGGGATCGAAAACGGTGTCGATGAACTGCTGGGGCTTCCGCAAAGTCATTTTCAACGAACTCGAGTTGGGGTTGGCGGCCTTCTTGAAGAGCCACGGCACGAGCCCGGCGGTCGAGTTCTACCTTCCTGAGGCTGTCTCGAGTCTCGTGGCGAAGGGAGCGGCGCGCGTGCATGTGCTGCCTACGACGGGGCGCTGGTTTGGCGTGACCTACCGCGAGGATGCGACGCGGGTGGTGGAAACCGTCGCCGCGATGACCGCGGCGGGCGAGTATCCGAATCCGTTGCTCACAGCGGGAGTGTAGGTGGCGCGCTTGCCGCGCCACGAACGCCAGGAGTTGCGCGGCAAGCGCGCAACCTACGAGGGGTTTGGCGGGCGTTGCCACGCGCGGATTGCAAGCCGGCGGGCGCGTGCCATGCTCGCCCGGCATGTCCCGGCCCTCCTCCCGCGGCCTGCGCTGTCTGGCCGTCATCGCGACGCTCGCGACTGTGTTGTTCACCCCGCGCCTCGCCGCAGCGGTTTCGAAGGACGCGATCCCCGTGCCCGAGCCTGCGAAGGTGCCCGCATACATGCCGGACGACGGCGCGGCAGTCTGGCTCGCGATGCGTTGCGCTGAAGGCGGCGACGACGCGCGTCCCGCACTCGTCGCAGCGCTCGACCGGATGGGCTGGGGCGTGAAGGACGGAGAGGATAACTTGGTGCGGGCGCCGGCCATCGCCGAGCCCACCGGGCTCGCAATGCGCGACTACGAAATCGAGGCGGTTTTTTGGAACGCCGATCTTCAACCTGGGATGCGGTTGATCTCCTACACGCGTGCACTCGCCGTCGCGATGCCCGCCGCTGATCCGGAAGAGCTCGCTCAAGGCTTGCTCGATTCCATTCGCGAGGGCGCCGAGAGTTCCGATCCACAGCGCCGTTTCTGGGCGAGGTTCATCATCGCGCTAGGCATGGCGCAGGGTGGCGACGATCTTTTGGGGCAAGGTGAACCACTCATGATGCCGCCCGACACGCAGGCGTTGCAGGGAATGATGCCGAAAATGCCCGACGAGATCCCCGATATCCCGGAGGATGCGAGCGACGCCGAGAAGATCCGGCACGGCATGGCGATCGCCGCCCGGATGATGAACCAGGGAGGTTTTGACATGGCTGCGCTTACACAGGCTGCCGCCCCAAAGACGATGTGGCCGCTTGACGATCCGGTGCTGGGTCGCACACCGCCGCCAGAGTCGGGCTCGAAGACGGCGGAAGAGCGTCTCGACGAGGCCCAACAGCAACTTCTCGAGACAACAACCGCGATGATGAGCGCCGACCCGGCGACCGTGGAAGCCGCAACCCGGAAGATGTCGCAACTGAGCGCGCGGATGACCGCACTCAACGAGGCGATCCAGGTCGCCAATGCCAGTCGGATGCTGAAATCGAACGATCCGGACTACGAGGGCGACGAGATCGATGACGACAACGGCTCGCGATTCATGGCCGAGCATCGTTCGACGCCGCTCTCGATGCTTCAGATTGCCCTGATTACGCGTGTTCTGGTGGCTGAATTGCTTGCGTTGCCAACATCCGCGGACGGTTCTGCGGATTCGAGTAGCGCTCCCCGCATCGTCTCGGCGTCGCTTCTGCCACTTCCGCGCTGGCTGCTTGCGCAAGCACCGGCCGGCGCAGCGCCGAGCAGTGTTTCGGGCCAGATCGCCTCTTTCGGTGCGGACCCATTGGTAACGACCGGAAAGCCATTCCTCAAAGAGGCAATCGACAAGACAGAGGTCGGCAAGGACGTCGGAAAAAGGCTGGGCCTGGTTAACACCGTGATGGGTTGGTTGAAGACGGTCATGATGCTTGCGAAGAGCAAGATCACCTTGGAGGTCGAGAACACTCCGCTGGTGCGCACGAAGAACAAGACGCCCGGCGAGCAACGCCGCGTGAAGTGCATCGTGGAGATTGATTTCCCGAAGAATCCCGAGGGACTGAAGGTGGTCCGTGAACTGATGAAGATTGCCTCGCTCGATCTGGAGGTGCCCGAAGGCGGGCGCCAAGAGGGTGCGCAGGTCGCCTGGCGGATCATCGAAGGGGGAGCCGGCAACCGATATGAGACGGCTGGTGGTGACTCGGTCATCCGACCTGACCTCGCGGTGGTCAAATTCGCATCGCGGCGACAAGGAGCGGCTCCGAGCTCGGTCAATGTATCCACGACGAACCAGCAGGGTGAGGCGTTCATCGAGATCGAGGGTGAGCCCCAGAAGAAGGTTCTCCCGACGAATGTTCGTCCCAAGGCCCGACGCGCGGCGATAGCCGTCGATGTGACGATGAAGGTGGCGGACCTGACTCGGGACATGAAAGAGGCCGCGGCAGCCGGGAACAAAGGGAACCCGGGACTGATAGGAATCGTCACGATGATTTCCGAGATGATCCAGCGCAGTTCCCTGTTCTTCAAGAAAGGGAAGGATTTCCCGGTCACCGACTGGGCGCTTCCCGCCTGGGAAGGCAGAATTGAAATCAAGCTGAGAGCCGGCGGGAACAAGAATGAGCCCGGCCAGAAGGGAGGGCCCGACGCTGCCTACAGTTGGGGGATGAACCGAGAGATGATCGCCTACCTGCAAACCCCTGAGTGGGATCAGGAAGAGGCGGCGGAGCGTGGCATCGACTCGTCCAATCGGATAAGGCTAGAGGTCACCGAGGCAACGACACCCTACAGGATCAATGACTTCTCAACCTCGCACGCCGGTTCTGTGGAAACGGCATTCACGGCCGAGGGCCCCGTGGACAAACCGCGTCCGGCCCAGGGTGGCGGCCCGACATGGCAATCGAAAGCCGAGCCGAGTGGCTATGCGACTCTCACCATCTGGCCGGAAACAGATCCCCCAAGATTCTCGTTCGAGGTGGATCCCAGTTTCTACGTAAAGGCGCACATCTTCCACTTTGTGAAAAGCGGCCGCTCATCCAACACGACGAATGAAGTGCGCTCCTTCGGCTTGCTAGCAGGGATCAATGCGAGCAGTTGGAGTGACTCCGGGACTTTCGATCCCTCGTCCGGGAACATCTCCGGTCGTGTGAGAAACACGGTGAAAGGTTACCTTCCCGATGTGCCCGAATTCGATGTGTCCTTCGAATTCGAGTATCAACTTCACTACCAGACTGGGTCGTCCAGTGCGCCGCAGTGATGCGTTTCTAGAATGCCCCTCAAGCACACGCCGATCGACGAAAGGCTCGCCGACTATGTCGCGGCGCATCACTCCGCGGCGGGAGATCCACTCATCGCAGAACTGCGCGCCGAGACCGCGCGAGTCGCCGGCGAACTCGCGCGGATGCAGGTCGGTGAGGACCAGGCGACGCTGCTTGGCATCCTCGCTGCGGCCACGGGCGCGCACCGCGCGATTGAGATCGGCACGTTCACGGGCGCGAGTGCGCTGTGCGTAGCGCGTGCCATCGGTGCGAACGGGAAGTTGTTGTGCTGCGATATAAGCCGCGAGTGGACCGACGTCGCGCGCCGCTACTGGATCCGCGCCGGCGTTTCAGACCGGATTGAACTTCGCATCGGCCCGGCGATAGACACGCTGCGCGCTCTGTCAGCGGACGAGAAATTTGATTTTGCATTCATCGACGCGGATAAAACCGGCTACGACGCCTACTACGAGGCGCTGCTTCCGCGCATGCGGGTAGACTCGCTGATACTTTTCGACAACGCACTGCAACATGGACGCGTCGCAGAGCCCGATGACGAGAACTCGCGCGCGATTTCCGCGCTCAATGCGAAGCTCGCGAAGGATCCACGAGTCGAGAGCGTGCTTCTCACCGTCGCCGACGGGATCATGGTGTGTCGGAAGCGTTGAAACGCGTCTGGCTTTCGATGCGTTTTCTCCTCTGAAAACGGACAGATTTCGGCGCTCGAAATGTGCGCGAACCGCGCGCGGTCGGCAGAAATTGCCCGCGCGAATTTTGCGATTGAACCACTACAGGTTGTTGCGAGCGCAAACCGATGCCACAACCGGTCGAAAGTTGAGACGGATAGGCGCAAAGAAATTTTTTCCGGAAATCGGGCGGAAAAAAATTGACGCAGAGTCGTCACAATCCGATTCGTTGGCCACCTCGTCTGCTCCGACGAATTTTCGCGCACTCCCCGGCGCATGAAATCTTCTTTTTCGACTTTTTCCATGTCCACGACACCACTTTCTCCGAACCGTATCGTCATCAAGCGAGATGGTTCATTTTCGGCGTTCGATATCGAGCGCATCATCCGATCCATCGCACTTTCCGTCTTCGCAGCGCGCCAAGGAGACATCGAGAACACGCTCCGTCATGATCGCGAGAGGCACTTTGGTCTCGGCGAGGACGATTTCGCAAAGACTGTGTCGGTGGCGCAGTCCGTCGAGTGGGCGAGCGAGCTCTTCTACCAGAAGGGCGTCACTCCGACGGCCGACGAGATTCAGGACCTCACCGAGAAAATGCTCG